>JAVBVM010000033.1:0-9802 GCA_031554295.1 Desulfovibrionaceae bacterium
GGTGGAGATGTTGTCGCCCAGCTTGATCAGCACGCTGGCCGAAAGTTCGGCCGGCAGCGGCTCAAAGGGTTCCAAGGCCACGATGTTCGGGCCGCGCACAACCTCCACGCCCGACAGATCTTCCGGCGGGTACACGAAAAGATGGCGGATGGACGGCACATTGTCCGGCAGGCCCGGCGCTTTGGGCGGCGCGCCCCAGCCGGCCGGGTCGGTGAATTTTCCGTCCAGGGCGGCCTTGGCGGCCACCAGCGGGCTGACCAGATAGACCTTGGCGTCTTCCGTGCCGCTGCGGCCGTGAAAATTCCGGTTGAAGGTACGCGCGCTCACCCCGCCGGACGGCGGCGAACCGCCCACGCCGATGCACGGCCCGCACGCGCACTCAAACAAACGCGCGCCCGCGTCAATGATCGGCTCCAGCATGCCGGCCTGCATCAACATGCGCAGCACCTGCTTAGAGCCGGGCGAGACCAGGGTGTCCGTGGCCGGATTCGTGCGCTTGCCGGAAAGAATCTGCGCGACCATGTGCAGGTCGGCATAAGACGAGTTGGTACAGGAGCCGATGGCCGCCTGGTCCACATGCAACCCGGCCAGTTCCGCCACCGGCACCACCAGATCCGGCATGTGCGGCTGGGCGGCCAGGGGGACCAGTTCGTCCAGGTTGATTTCCAGGTTCTCGTCGTAGGGCGCGCCCTCATCGGCAGCCAGAAGCTTCCAGTCGCCCGGCCGGCCCATTTTTTCCAGAAAGACCCGAGTGACCTCGTCGCTGGGGAAGACCGTGGCGGTCGCGCCCAGCTCAGCGCCCATGTTCGCGATGGTGGCGCGTTCAGGCACGGATAGGCCGGCCAGGCCGGGGCCGGCGTATTCAAAGATCTTGCCCACCCCGCCCTTGACCGTAAGGCGGCTGAGCACGTGCAGAATAATGTCTTTCGCGGTCGCCCAGCCTTTCAGCCGGCCAGTGAGCCACACGCGCACCACTTTTGGCATGGCCACCGGATAGGGTTCGCCGGCCATGGCCAGGGCCACGGAAAGGCCGCCCGCGCCGATGGCCAAACTGCCGATGCCCCCGGCCGTGGGGGTGTGGCTGTCCGAACCAATCAGGGTGGCCCCGGGCTTGGCGAAATTTTCCAGATGCAACTGGTGACAGATGCCCGTGCCCGGCGGGGAAAAAATGATGCCGTGCCTGGCCGCGACCGTGCGCAGATACACATGGTCATCAGGGTTGCGGAAATTCATCTGCAGGGTGTTGTGGTCCACATAGCTGACGGACAAATCCGCGCGCACGCGGCCGGTGCCGGTGGCTTCGAATTGCAGGTAGGCCATGGTGCCCGTGGCGTCCTGCGTCAGGGTCTGGTCCATGCGCAGAAGGATTTCGCCGCCCGGAGCGGGCAGCGGCCCCGAGCCGTCCGTCCGGTGGGCGGACAGTATTTTGTGGGTAAGGTTTTGTGCCATTGTTTTTTAATCCACGTTACGGTTCACAGGCTATTCGGGTTCGTTGAAGAGTCCCTGGCCGCGATATTCGCTCAGCTTGTTGCGCAGGGTGCGCACGGAAATGCCCAGGAGATCCGCCGCCTGCGTGCGGTTGCCCGAGGTCACTTCCAGGCCCTTCATAATCATAATGCGCTCCATCTCATGCAGCGGGATGACGCCGCCGGAAAACGCGGCCTCCTGCCCGGTTCCCGCCCCGGCCCCAGCCTTGACGGAATCGGCCGCGGCGGAGGACGCGGCGTCGGCCGGCCCTTCATCCTCGGCAAAGAGCGGCCAGGAATCCGGGTCGACCAGAAAATGGCGCGTGGTGATCGGCTTGCCGGCCGCCAGCAGCACGGCGCGTTCCATCAAATTCTGCAACTCGCGCACGTTGCCCGGCCAGTCATAATGCACCAGCCATTCAGTGGCTTCGTCCGAAAGCGCCATGGGCGCAAGGCCGTATTCACGCACGTACATGGCTATGAAGTGGCGGGCCAGCAGTGGAATGTCCTCCCCGCGTTCGCGCAGCGAAGGCAGGCGCAAGGGGATGACGTTAAGACGAAAATAGAGATCCTGCCGGAATTTCCCTTCCTTCACCCAGTCTTCGAGCGAACGGTTGGTGGTGGCCAGCACGCGCACATCCACCTTGACGGTTTCCGTGCCGCCCACGCGGTCTATCTCGCTTTCCTGCAGCACCCGCAGCAGCTTCGCCTGCAGGCCCAAATCCATTTCCGAAATTTCGTCCAGCAGCATGGTGCCGCCGTTGGCCAGCTCGAACTTGCCAAGCTTGCGACCGATGGCGCCGGTAAACGCGCCTTTCTCGTGCCCGAACAACTCGCTTTCCAGCAAATGTTCAGGCAGGGCCGCGCAGTTCACGGCAATGAACGGCCCGGCCGCGCGATCGCTGGCATTGTGCAGGTAGCGGGCGAACATTTCCTTGCCCGTGCCCGATTCGCCGGAAATCAACACCGTGGCGCGCGAGGGCGCGACCTGCCGGGCCAAAGCCAGCACGCGCTTCATCACCGGGTGGTCGCCGACAATCAGGCCGCCCGGCTCGGGCTTGTGCCCGCCCAGGGTGGAGGAGGCGGGCGCGGGCGTCGGGGCCTTGGCCTGCGCCGGCAGGGCCGCCATGATCTTGTCCAGGCTCAGGGGTTCCAGCCAGTAATCACGCGCGCCCAGATTCAGGAAATGCCGAGCCTCATCGGCCGAGCCCTTGTCCGCGATGATGATCACGGGCGGAAAATTGGCGTCCTCCGTGCCCACGGCCAGAAGATCGTCCGCCTTGTAGCCGGCCAGGGCCGGACGGGAAAAAATAAGCGAAGGTACGGATTTACGAATGAAGGCGGAGGCGCCCTTCAGGTTCTCGGCGATGCCCACTTCCACGCCGGCGTCCCGCAAAAGCGGAACCACCTGCGTGACCGAGGTGGCCGGAACGAGAAAGAGGACGCGTTGTTGGAGCATAAGCAGTACACATACCCGGATCTATTCGATTCCGCAAGGGCGCTTCCGGACGGACGGGAGCGCGGAGCGACACGGCCGCCGCGGGCAAAACGCTATTGCTCGGTAAGGCCGAGCAATTCGATGGAAACCGAGTAACGCTCGTCGTCGTAGTCTTTCATGTATTCACCGTACAGCGTGAAACACTGATGCTGATAGGTGACCCGGATGATGCGCTCGACATCCTGGTTGGCGTGCAGGTCGGCCCGGTAGACTCCGCCGATGCTCCAGGGCCCCCAAACGTTCAGCATGCCGCCGATATACAGGCTCTCAATGTCGCGGTTGCGCCGCCGGTCGTATTCCTGGATTTTCGCGCGGTAATTGTAGCCGAAGAAGACCGACCCCCACATGTCGTCCGTGAACAGCAACTGGATATCGTGCTGCGTGAAATCACTCTCGTAGGGCGACCAGAAACTCTTCGCCGCAACGGTCAGATAGCTCAGGGGGCGCACGGTCAACTCCGCGCTGATGTCCCCAAAAGGCCGGCGCTCGTACTGATCCAGCTGGTCCGTGCGTTGCGCTTCCCGAATATTATAACGCTGCGCCAGGGTCAGCCGCAGAAATTCGAGATAGTCTTCCACCAGGGCGGCGGCATGGGTGCCGTCCTCGGCGGTGGTCAGGCTGACCATTTCGCGGCGGCGGGTCAAAATATTGGTGATGGAATAAACCAAATCGTTGCGGGGGCCGATGCGATCGTCCGCATCATAAAACGGATTGTCCGTCTGATCCACGTTGTCCGCCAGTTGATAGGTGACGCGCGGCTGTATCACGTGCTGGATGGCGTTCCAGCGCGACTGCCCGATGGAATCCATATCTTCGTTCAGCGGCGCGGAACTCAATGGATAAACGGCCGCCAGCTCGGTCATGGCCGCGACAGTCGCATCAGGCAGGGTACGGGAATCGCCGGTATTGTCGCCCGAATCCGTGGCAATGGCCTCAGTGCGGTCGGTGACGTAGTTTGTTTGGTGCAGGCCGCCGCTGACGATGATCGAACCATAGCGGCTGACCAAAGGCAGGGTGAGCCGGGGATAGACGTCATAGCGCATGCCGGTCGAGCCGGTTTCCCGCTGAAAACGCACTGCCTGGCCCGCGGCCTCGATTTCCAGGGGCAATTCCTCAAAAATACGCCCCTTGTTCAGGTAGAGATCGAGTTCAGGCAGGCGCTGCACCGTTGTGCTGGAAGAATAGGGCCGGTTGCCGTGCTCGAGGCTCGGATCCTGATCGTAGCGCGCGCTCACGGCCAGCGAAACGCGCTCCCAGTCCCGCAGTATCTGCAATTGAGAGGTGCGCAGGGTATCGCGTTCGTTCAGGTCCCGGCCGAACCAGTCGGCCAGTTCGTTGCGCGTATCCTCGAAGCCGCCCAAGCCGCGCTTAAATTCACGCAGATAATTCTGGTCCGAAACATAGTCGAGATCCATTTTGAAACGCCAGCGCGGGTCTTCAAAAAAGCCGTCGGCCATGCCGCGCAGCCAGAAACGCTGATGGTTGTCGCGGATCAAGCCGTCTCCGCTGTTGACCGGATCATAGGCGTCGTTGGTGACGATTTCCTTGTCATAAAGATAGTCAAAGCGCATCCACGCGGTTTGGTCCGTGCGCGGGTGCGCCCGGTACTCAACGCCGTTCATGAGGCCCCGGTGTGACATGAAGGTTTCGGTCACGGTGAGATCCTGCGATTCGTCGATCGCCCAGAAAAATGGCTGGCTGTAGTAAACGCCGTCGCGCGAGCTGTAGCCGTATTCCGGCAGCAGAAAGCCGGACTGGCGTTGCTGCTTCATGGGAATGATGAAAAACGGCAGAGCCAGAATATCCTGGTTTTTAACTTGCATGGCCGGCCAACTAAGCTGCGCGTAGCCGTCAAGCTCGACCACGGCCTGCTGCGCGGACAGCGACCAGGCGGGCGAGTCGCCGATACAGCTGCTCACGGTCGCGTCATTGAAAGAATAAATATCTCCCCAATATTTCTCGATGCGCTCGCCCGTGAAATACATGTGCGGGTTGCCGACAAAAATCTGGCCGCGCTTCATCCAGCCGGTACGGCTGCGCAAATCGAATTCCGCTTCCTCCGCCACTATTTCCGTCTGATTGTCGAAGCTGATTTCAACATGATTTTTCAGGTAGATCCAATTGGTCGAGGCGAAATAGCGGACAAAATCCGCCTTCAGGAATTCCCTGCCGCGCCGCAGCACCACGTGCCCCTCGGCCTCAACGATCTTGCCGGAATCATCGGCGCGCACAACGTCCGCCGTCAGCACCCAGCTTACCTGGCGGTCGTCGTCCGTCCGCATGTCCAATATATTGGGCTGCGCGGCGGAACCCGCCGCAACAAAAACGAGCGGTGCCGCAAAAACCAGAAAAAGGCACAGCGCGCGTCGCTTCAGGGCATTCCAGGGGGAAAGGCGTTCAGTCACAGCTTGTCCGGAACATTTAAGGTTCAGGTTCATTACGATTAGATTGCCCCTATCATATCTTTCTTCACAGGAAAAGCTTCTTCTCTATCTGCTTGGCGGTGGGCGACATTTGGCCAAAACGCGGATGTCGTCGCCCATAGTTCGGATGGCGGCGTTTTTTCGGCCATTCTTGTACGGCCAGCGGAACTATGCCACCCAACAGGCATGCCGAACCTTGTTGTCGAATATTTTGCCGCCGCCAGTTCCAGCCCTGGCGAACATACCTGCTCCCCCGCGCGTACAGAGCTACGCTCCCCGATCCGGCTGTTCCTTCTGTTTTTCACCTTGGCTTTCGGACCAAGCCCCGTCGATGTCGCCGCAATCGGCAAGGACGGCGCGGGCCCGCCGCTTGTTTCGCCGATGGCGGCGGCCACCACGGGTCCGGTATTTTGGCTGAAGCGCGCGAGAAATTCCGTGGGAACGTTGTGGGACGTGCCCAGGCCGGCAACGTGAGCCTGTGGGGGCTCATAAAGAAAAAAGGGGTTGCGGAATTTCTCGCAAACCCTTGATTCTTTTTCTGGTGGGCCATCGGTGACTTGAACACCGAACCAATTGATTAAGAGTCAACTGCTCTGCCAATTGAGCTAATGACCCGTTCGACGAAAGCAACCTAAATGAGAACATGGGACAAGGTCAAGAATCCGTCCGCACCATAATCCTTGGGTGGAGAAAGACAATTCCCCAACCTTGTTGCAGTAGCGTGCAACGCAACGCACAAAACGCCCCCCTGACGAGAAGCGGCTTGTGTAGTCTTGATTGACGGATGCCTATTGGAATTCAAAAACCATAACCTGATGAGGGGCTAAAAGCTTATCCAAAAAATGGGAATACTTATTTTCCACACTTCCGGAAAAGCACGGAAAAATACCTTTATGCTCATCCAGCCACATGAGATAGAACAATTTTCCTTCCTCCGGTGGCCCGTCGTCGTTCATACCCGCGCGTCCAGTGGTTAATACGACGAGGATATCCGGGTCGTGCATAATGAACATTTTGCCGCTCGGGGCTTCAAGAGCCGCAAAGCTGGTGCTCCATGACCGGGCATGAGCCAGCACCGCCTCCACCAAATCGCGTGAATCCAGTTCTTCACCCTTGCTATACCCGGCGGCATATCCGCTAACAGACACACTCAACAAAAGGAATAACAAGGACACAGTTTCAGCTCTCTTCATTGGCCCTCACCTCGCACGCACCACTAAACAATAGTGATTGCGTTATAGTCACACATGTTGATACATATTCTGCATCCGCCATAGTATATACAGCGCCGTTCCCCATCTAAAGCCACAATTACCTTTGGCGTAATATGCCCGCTCCACCACATAAAACATTTTTTGATGCATACATCAACACATACTCCACAATTAGTACAGGTATCTTCGATTAAAATCTTCGGCGACGGAGTTACCGCTGCCGACAAATCCATACTATAATTGCAGCTATCAACAGCTTTATCACCCATGGCATCTTCCTTATACATTATAATCTACTAGCTGGTATTATAAATAAACATAAAACATTGTTAATCACAATCCTACCTGCCGCCCCTGGCGAAATCCGATAAAACGACCAGAATAGAAATTTGGCCGAGGACCTTCTCCTTGAACTAGACTCCAAATCAGGTTACGCAAAACGCGTGACCATGCGGTCGGCTTTGAGCAAACTCGGCCACCCCAAAAAAATAGGCCCGCGCAGCGAAAGCCGCGCAAGCCACTGATTTTCCAGGTGTACATATTACCGAATGTATCGAAAAAACCGGGCCCAAACCTGACTTCCCAAAGAAAAAAGGGTTCGCGGCATTACTCGCAAACCCTTGATTCTTTTCCTGGTGGGCCATCGGTGACTTGAACACCGAACCAACTGATTAAGAGTCAGCTGCTCTACCAATTGAGCTAATGACCCGTTTGACGAAGGCAACCTAAATGAGAACATGGGACAAGGTCAAGCGAATTTTCCGCCCTGGCCGCATTTTTTTCTCCACAGTCGTGTCGGGCCTTGCCGTATGCCTGCTTTTTATTGGCCCGCCTCTTTCGCCCGCCTTTGCCGGCGCGGCCGGGCAACCGGGTCCGCTACGCCTAAAGCTCGAGCATTACCTGCTCGACCCTGATGTGGAAAACGCCCCGGAAGCCCCGGCCGGGCTGGCCGTGCTCTGGCTTGAAACCCTGAACGACTACTATACCTACTCGCATATCGAACAGAGTTCCGGCTTCCCCACCACCGTTGAAATCCTCGCCGGGCCGGAAGGAACCCCGCCCCCCCTGCCCGTGCCAGTCGTCTACCCCCGGGGCGCGGTCAAGGACGACCCGCTCATGCCCGGCGAAAAGTCCTTCATCTATGACGGACGTACCCCCGTTTTCATCCGTCTGGACGCCCCGCTCCTGGATCGAGATCTCGTTCTCAACCTGAATTTGCTGCTCTGTTCCCCGCAAAACTGCATCCCCACCAGCCGCCGGCTGCCTTTGCGCCTCGACTCGGCCGCGCTGGCCAGCCTGCCCCCGGTTCAGACCCAGGCATGGGCCGCCGCCCACGCGACGGATCTCGCGAATCTCATGGATATGCAATATAGCCCAAGTCCAGCCCCCGCCAGCCGGCCGCCTTCCCCGCCCGCCCCTGTTCCCGCGCTCACGAACTGGAACTTCACCCCGACCTTTTTCATTGCCGAACTGGAAGTAAGCGGGCTGCTCAAGGCCCTGTTGTTCGGCTTTCTGGCCGGGCTCATGCTGAACGTCATGCCCTGCGTTTTGCCCGTGGTCGGCCTCAAACTGACCAGTCTGCTCCTTACCAGCGGCGGCGCGGCCGACGCTTTGCGCCGCGCCCGTTTCCGGCAGCACAATCTGTTGTTCAGCTGCGGCATTCTGGCCTGGTTCGTCGTCCTGGCCCTTATTTTAAGCGCGGCCGGCCTGCTCTGGGGCCAAATTTTTCAGAATCCCCACATCATTTTCATCCTGCTTGCCCTGGTCTTTTTGCTCGGCTTGTCCATGTTCGGCATTTTCACCCTGCCCATACTCGACCTCAAAGCCGGGAACACGGCTTCCACGCGCCTTCAGCCGTTTTTCAGCGGCCTGCTGGTCACCTTGCTGGCCACCCCTTGCAGCGGACCGCTGCTGGGCGGCGTGCTTGGCTGGGCCTTCCAGCAAGGCCCCTTGCGCATGGCCCTGGTCTTCATCGCGGTCGGCTGGGGCATGGCCTCGCCGTACCTGTTGCTGGCCGCCAGGCCCGGTCTGGTACACTATCTGCCCAGGCCCGGCAAATGGATGCTGACCCTGGAACGCCTGGTCGGTTTCTTTCTCATGGGCACGGCCGTCTACCTTTACAGCCTTCTGCCCGCCGCCTGGCAATTCCCCACGCTGGTGACGCTGCTGGCCGCCGCTCTCTCCGCCTGGATCTGGGGACATTTCGGCAGCCTCGCCGCGCCGCCGCTTCAACGTTGCGCTGCCGCCGCCGTGGCCCTATGCGTCGTTTGCGGGGTCGCCACTCTCGCCTTCCACCGCTCCGACCAGACGGAGGCGTGGGAGCCGTTCAATTCCGCCACCTTCAACGCCCTGCTCGGGCAACAGCCCATGCTCCTGGAATTCACCGCCGACTGGTGCCCGAGCTGCAAGCTCCTCGAACACACCACCTTGCGGCCCGAACGCATCCTGGCCCTGAACAGCCGCTATCGTGTCCGCAGCTTCCGCGTTGACCTCACCCGCGAATCGCCGGAAACCGCCGCCCTGCTCAAAGCGCTTTCCGGCCACAGCATTCCCTTTGTCGCGCTTTTCCCGGCCGGATCCCGCGCCCATTCCCCCACGATTCTCCGGGACATATTCACCCCGAGCCAGCTTGAGCAGGCGGCGCAGCAGACGTACGGGCGCTGAAAGCCCCCGTACGGCGGGCTGAACACGGCCGGAACGGCTCAATGCAAAAGGGCGGCGGAACGAAAAAAGAGCCGGAGAAAAAGGAACTCTCCCTTTTTCTCCGGCTGTCGTACAACCTAATTTTCAGCGTTCGTCCCGGCGTTACCCGGCTTTAGCCGACAGGGCGCACGGTGAGCACCGGCTGGCTGGCGTTCTTGACCACCTTTTCCGCCACAGAGCCGAACAGGATGCGGTCAATACCCTTGCGGCCGTGGGTGCCCATGACAATGAGGTCCACCCCTTCCTTGTCGGCGAGGTTCAAAATTTCCTCGGCGGCAAAACCGGTGACCACAATGCCCTTGGTCGTGATGCCGGAAAAGTTTTCACTGACGAACGTTTCCATGGACTTTTCCGCCGCGGCGACAATTTCGCCCACGAAGTTCTCAATGGAGTTGTGCGGCACATGAAAGCCCACATATTGGCTCAAAGAGGGCGCCGCGTAGACAACAATAATTTCGCCCTTGCTGTTCGAGGCAATCTCACGCGCGTATTCGGCAA
>JAVBVM010000068.1:0-8164 GCA_031554295.1 Desulfovibrionaceae bacterium
AAGCGCGCCCCGGCTTGGATCATGGAGGCGCCGTATGACCCGTATCCAGGTGTTCTACTGTGGAGGCTGCCGCGAGGCATACGACCGGGGGGAATGGCTCAGCCAGCTGAAGGATTTGCTGCGCGAGCGTCTGCATGACGAGGTCGATCTGTGCTACTCCCCCTGTCCGGATGGCAAAATGCGCCTGATCATGTTCGGCTGCACGGCCGCCTGCATGCGGCCGGACGCTTCGGAAATCACCGTGGGCGTGCCGGAACACAGCATCGGACCCGGCGGCTATTTTGACGGCGCCATGCGCGGCTTTGAAGAAATCGCGGATATTATCGCCAAGGAAATACAAGGAGTGAAGAAATGAGCTGGGAAGAGCACTACGCTTCGCGTAGCGTCAGCGCGGCCGAGGCGGTCGCCAAAATACAATCCGGCTGGCGCCTGGCCACCGGCCATGCCACGGGCTCGCCCGAAACCCTGGTGAACGCGCTGGTCGAGCGGGCGGCCTCGTTGCGCAATGTGGAGATCGTGCACATGGTGGCCATGAGCAAGGGCAAATACTGCGAGCCGGAATACAAGGATTCCTTCCGGCACGTGGCTATTTTCGCGGGCGGCATCAGCCGCCAGGCCATTTGCGAGGGCCGGGCCGAGATGGTGCCCCGTTTCTTCAGCGAAATTCCCTCTTTGTTCACGGACGGCTCTCTGCCGCTGGACGCGGCCCTGATCATGGTTTCGCCTCCGGACAAGCACGGCTTCGTCAACCTGGGCGTTTCCGTGGACTACACGCTGGAGGCGGCCCGCACGGCCAAGTGCGTAATCGCCGAAGTCAGCCCCAATATGCCGCGCATTCCCGGCACCGGCTCGTTGCACGTCAGTGAAATCGATTGGTTCGTGCAGACCCAGGCGCCGCTGATCGAACTGCAACCGCCCAAGATCGGCGAAATCGAACAGCGCATCGGCGGGCATGTGGCCTCGCTGGTCAAGGACGGCGACTGCCTGCAACTGGGCATCGGCGCCATTCCCGACGCCGTGCTCGCCTTCCTGCCCGATAAAAAAGATCTCGGCATCCATTCCGAGATGATTTCCGACGGCGTCATGTACCTGGTGGAAAAGGGCGTGATCAACGGCCGCAAAAAAACGCTCCATCCCAATAAGATCATCATCACCTTCGCCATGGGCACGGACAAGTTCTACCAGTGGCTGGATGAAAACCAGAATGTGGAAATGCACCCGGTCGAGTATGTGAACGACCCATTTGGGGTGGGCAAAAACGACAACCTGGGCTCCATCAACTCCGCCATCAGCGTGGACGTGCTGGGCCAGGTGGCGGCTGACATGATGGGCCCGCAGCAGTTCAGCGGCGTGGGCGGCCAGGTGGACTTCGTGCGCGGCGCGGTGCGCTCCAAGGGCGGCCGCAGCATTATCGCCATGCCTTCCACGGCGGCCAAAGGCGCGGTTTCGCGCATCTGCGTAGCGCTGGAGCGCGGCCAGTGCGTGACCACCTCGCGCTATGATGTTGACTACGTGGTCACCGAGCACGGCATTGCCCATTTGCGCGGCAAGAATATCCGCCAGCGCGCCGGCCAGCTGATCAATATCGCCGAACCGCGCTTCCGCGAGCAACTGCTGCGCGAAACCGTGGAACTCTTCGGCTGGCGGCCCGAAGGCGTGAAACTCTAAACCGGGCGACAAGCCGAGGTGAACCATGTGGAAAACCATTCTGCTTGAACGGCCGCAGGACGGCGTGGCCCTTCTGACCGTGAACCGGCCGGAAGCCATGAACTCCTTGAACAGCCAGGTGCTGAGCGATCTGGAAGCGGCCGTGGCCGTGATCCGGGCCGATGCCTCCATCGATGTGGTGATTGTCACCGGCGCCGGGTCTAAAGCCTTCGTGGCCGGCGCGGACATCGCCGAAATGGCCGACATGACCGCGGAGCAGGGCCGCGCCTTCAGCGCCCTCGGGCACCGGGTGACGTCCGCCCTGGAAAGCCTGGATCAGGTGGTAATCGCGGCCGTCAACGGCTTCGCCCTGGGCGGCGGCAACGAACTGGCCCTGGCCTGCGACATTCGCCTGGCCGCCGATTCCGCCCAGTTCGGCCAGCCGGAAGTGGCCTTAGGCATTCCGGCCGGCTTTGGCGGCACGCAGCGCCTGCCACGCCTGGTCGGCCCCGGCCGGGCGAAACTGCTGCTCTATACGGCCGATCGGATCAAGGCGGACGAAGCCTACCGTATCGGCCTGGTCGATATGGTGGTGCCCGCCGCCGATCTGATGGCCTCGGCCCTTGGGCTGGCGGAAAAAATCCGCAAGCAGCGCAAGTTCGCCGTACAGCAAACCAAGAAGTGCATTGCCAAGGGCCTTGAGTCCAGTCTGGACGCCGGGCTTTCTTATGAAGCGCAGGCTTTCGGCCTGTGCTGCGCCACCACGGATCAGAAGGAAGCCATGAACGCCTTCCTGGCGAAGAAAAAAGAGCTGAGACGCCTCCGGCGGCCGGAGAGAGGGGCCCCGCCCCTCTCTCCGGGCTCTCACCCCACCAGGGGCAAGATTTCCCCTGGACCCCTTAATGGGTTGTATGGCCGCGTGTGGGGAGGCCCGGGGAGTTATGGACGTCTTTCTTTCACCCAAGCATCGGCTGTACCGCCGTTTTTTCCGTGACTTCGCCGTGGCGGAACTCGCCCCGCGCGCCCTGGAAATCGATGCCACGGGCGAATTCCCCCAGCGGGCGGTGCAACGCATGGCCGAGCATGGTTTTTTCGGCCTGCCGTTTCCCAAGACTGTGGGCGGGATTGGGGCCGATTACCTCGCCTATTCAGTGGCCGTCGAGGAATTTTCCCGCGCCTGCGCCGCCACCGGCGGGCTGTTCGCTTCGCACACGGCCTTGGTCTCTTCGCCCGTCTGGCATCACGGCACGCCGGAGCAGCACGAGCGCTGGCTCAAGCCGCTGATCGCCGGCCAACGCCTCGGCTCCTTTTGCCTGACCGAGCCGGAAGCGGGCACGGACGCGGCCAGCGTGCGCGCCACCGCGAAGAAGCGCGACGGCGGCTATACCCTTGATGGCTCGAAGGTGTTCATCACCAGCGGCGGCTTTGCGGACACGTACCTGATCTTCGCCATGACCGCTCCGGAGCGTGGCGTGAAGGGGTTGACCGCCTTGCTGTTGGACAAGGGCGCGCCCGGTTTCCGCATCGGCCGCTTTGAGGACAAGCTTGGCATCCGCGCCTCCAGCGCGGCGGAACTCTATTTCGACAATGCGTTTATCCCGGAAGCGCAGCGCCTGGGCAAGGAGGGCGAGGGGTTCGCCATCGCCATGCATACCCTGGACGGCGGCCGTATCGGCATCGCCTCGCAGGCCGTGGGCATGGCCCGCGCCGCCCTGGACGAGGCCGTGAGCTACCTGGGCCGGCGACGCCAGTTCAAAAGGCCCTTGAGCGCTTTTCAGGGTCTGCGCTGGTCCGTGGCGGACATGCAGGCGCGTTGCGAAGCGGCCCGGCTGCTCACCTACCGCGCGGCCCGGCTCAAGGCGTTGGGCCGCCCCTGCACGGCCGAGGCCGCGCAGGCCAAGCTGCTCGCCTCGGAAACGGCCGTGCGCTTCGCGCACGCGGCCCAGCAGATTCATGGCGGCTATGGCTACCTCAAGGGCGTGACCGTCGAACGCCTGTTCCGCGACGCGCGCATCACGGAAATTTACGAAGGCACGTCCGAGGCGCAGCGGATGGTCATTTCCGCCGCCCTTCTGAAGTGAGGACGAGGAACGATGCGGCGCGATATTCTGCTTATCCTCAGCGACGCCTGGCGCGGCGCTCCCCTGGAGACCTGGGACGATTCCGGCGAAGCGCTCCTGCATCCGGCGGATCGGGCGGCGCTCGATCGGGCGGCGGCGCTGGCCGTTGAAACCGGCGGAACGCTGATCGCCGCCATTCTGGGCGGAGAATCGCTGGAGGCGGCGCTTCAGGCGGCTCGCGCCCTGGGCGCGAGTCACGCGGCGCGCGTGGAATGTTCGGAATCGTACCGCCTTTCCGCCTGGCAAGCGGCGGAACGTTTGCTGCAAGCGCTGGACCCGGAAACAGAACGCGTCGCCTATCTAGTCTGCGGCGAGCGCCGCCCCTGGGAGCCGGATTGTCTTGGGCCGGCTCTGGCGCATTTCTCCGGCGCCTCCTCCGCCGCGCAGGCGGCCGGCACTGCCCCGGATGCCCCGATTCTTCTGTGCTGCCCCGCCTCGAGCGAACGCCGTATTCCCCATTGCAGCCGGGTTGAGGAGATTTTTTCCCAAGAACCCGCCCGGCTTGTAAGCGAAAATTTCACTCCGGCCATGCCGTTGCTTCAGCGCACAGGATTTGCGGTCGCGCCGGAAATCGCTTGCCGCATATTTTCCGGCGCGCCGGAAAAAACGGCCGTGGAGCTCGCGCATGCCTTGTTGGTGCGGCTTGAAGCGCCCGGCCGCGAAGCTGTCCCGCCGCTTCCTTCCGTCCCCGATAACCTGCTTGCTGGCCGTGCGGTTCTGGCGCTGCGGGAATGCCCGGGCGGAATCCCCCGCCGGAGCAGCCTGGCTCTGCATGGCTATGCGGAGCGCTTCGCCAGGGCGCACGGCGCGGACTTTTCCTGTCTCGACAGTGAAGACGCGGATGCGGAAACGCTCGCGCTCCGCATAGCCGCTGAAAAGCCGGCGGCGGTATTAATTCCGGCCACATCGGGCGGAAACGCCCTGGCGCACTCCCTGGCCGCGCGGTTGCGCCGCGGCCTTGCTCCGGCCTGCTGCGGCCTGGCGATCGACGCGACGTCCGGCGAGCTGGAGGCCCTGCGGCTTGTCGGCTCAAAGCTCGAGCGTATTGCCTGCGAAGGACCGCTTCTTCTGGCCACCATCACGCCGCCCGCCGACCCGGATTATCTGCCCGCGCAATATGCTGATATCCCTTTAATCACCGGGGCTGGGCCATTGGCGAAACCGCTCTTGAACGAGCACGCCCTGGTCGCTTTCGGGCGGGGTTGCGCGGCGGATATGGTCTCCCTGGTCGAAGAATTGGCCGCCAGTCTTGGAGCCGCCTGCATTCCCACGCGGGGCGCGGCTGATCTCGGACTTGCCGGGCAGGAGTCGGTCAGGCTATATAGTCCTTTTAGGGAAACTTTGGACGTTTATCTCGGCATCGGCGTGTCCGGCGTTTTCCCGCACCTGGACGCGGCGGGGGAGGCACTGTGCCGGATGGCGGTGAATCGGGATGAAAATTCCTTGATATTTCAGCTTGCGAACTACGGCATTGTGAGCGAAGCTGAAGCGGTTCTGCCACTGCTTGCGAAGGCGTTGCGCACGTTGCGACGTTGTTGATTTTTTTCTATATACACAGAGGGTTATGCACTAATAGCCTTCAATACCCTTATAAGGACGGCATATGAAAAAGATTCTTGTTCTTGGCTCTGGAACCATGGGCGCGGGCATTGCCCAGGTGGCGGCCCAGGCCGGTTATGAAGTGTTGCTCCGTTCGCGCAGCATGGACACGGTGAAGAAGCGCATTGACGGCATCGGCAAAGCCTTTGACCGCATGGTGGAAAAGGGCAAGATGGAAGCGGCCGCGCGCGAAGCCGCCATGGGCCGCATCAAAGGCATCACCGAACTGGCCGACGGCAAGGATGCCGACCTGGTGGTGGAAGCCGCGGTCGAGGACCCGACCGTCAAGATCGCGCTGTTTAAGGAACTGGGCGAGTTGATGAAGCCTTCCTGCATTCTGGCCACCAACACCTCGAGCCTGAGCATCACCCTGATCGCGGCCGCCACCAACCGGCCGGACAAGGTGATCGGCATGCACTTCTTCAATCCGGTGCCGGCCATGGCCCTGATTGAAATCATCCGCGGCATGGCTACCTCGGACGAAACCTATCAGGCCATTGAAGCGCTGGCCAAGGCCGTGGGCAAAACGCCGGTGGAAGTGAACGAAGCCCCCGGTTTCGTGGTCAACCGCATTCTCTTCCCGATGATCAACGAAGCCATCCTCACCCTGAGCGAAGGCGTGGCCAAGGCTGAGGACATCGACAACGCCATGAAACTGGGCGCCAACCATCCGCTCGGCCCCCTGGCCCTGGCCGACCTGGTGGGCCTGGACATCTGCCTGGCGATCATGGAAACGCTGTACGCCGAATTCGCCGACAGCAAGTACCGCCCCGCGCCGCTGCTGCGCAAGATGGTGCGCGGCGGCCTGCTCGGCCGCAAGACCGGCAAGGGCTTCTACTCCTACGACAAGAAATAGAGGCTATTTCACTATATTGTAACGACTTTCAGTTTTTACAAACAAATTACCAGAAGAGGAAAAAACATGAGCGAAGTTGTTATTGTCAGCGCGGCTCGTACGGCCATCGGTTCGTTCAATGGCAGCCTCACGCCCTGCACGGCCGTGGAACTGGGCGCCGTCGTGGTGAAAGCCGCTCTTGAGCGCGCGGGCATCGCCCCGAACGCGCCTTGCGAAGTGATTCTCGGCAACGTGCTGCAGGCCGGCCAGGGCCAGAATCCGGCCCGCCAGGCCATGATCAAGGCCGGCATGCCAGTGGAAATCCCCGCCTACACCATCAACAAGGTGTGCGGCTCGGGCCTGCGCTCCGTGTCTCTGGCCGCCCAGACCATTAAGGCGGGCGACGCCTCGATCATCGTGGCCGGCGGCCTGGAAAGCATGACCAATTGCCCCTACGTGCTGCCCAAGGCCCGCCAGGGCCTGCGCATGGGCGACGCGGCCCTGATCGACGAAATGGTGTACACGGGCCTGACTGACGTGTTCAACAAGTACCACATGGGCATTACCGCGGAAAACGTGGCGGAAAAGTACGGCATCACCCGCGAGATGCAGGATGAAGCCGCCCTGGCCTCCCAGACCAAGGCTATCGCCGCGATCAAGTCCGGCGCCTTCAAGGCGGAAATCGCGCCCGTGGTCATTCAGGATCGCAAGGGCGAAAAGATTTTCGACACTGACGAATATCCGCGTGAAAGCACCATGGATTCGCTCGCCAAGCTGAAGCCCGCCTTCAAGAAAGACGGCACGGTCACGGCCGGCAACGCTTCCGGCATCAACGACGGCGCGGCCGCTCTGGTGGTTATGTCCGCCGCCAAGGCCAAGGAACTGGGCCTGAAGCCGCTGGCCCGCATCGCCGGCTATGCTTCGGGCGGCGTTGACCCGTCCGTCATGGGCGTCGGCCCGGTGCCGGCCGTGAAAAAAGCCCTGGAAAAGGCCGGCTGGAAAGTTGGCGATCTGGACCTGATCGAAGCCAACGAAGCCTTCGCGTCGCAGTTCCTGGCCGTGGGCAAGGAACTGGGCTTTGATCCCTCCAAGGTGAACGTGAACGGCGGCGCCATTGCTTTGGGCCACCCGATCGGCGCCTCCGGCGCGCGTATTCTGACCACGCTGCTGTACGCCCTGAAAGCGCGCAACGCGAAGAAGGGCCTGGCCACGCTGTGCATCGGCGGCGGCATGGGCACGGCGCTGCTGGTTGAAATGATGTAGTTTGGTTCCGGGCGTAGCCCGGTTTGGAAAGCCGCGCCTGGTTTGCCGGGCGCGGCTTCTTCTTTATTTGGCTGGATTGAATGCTCCGGCTGAACCCCGATTTTTCAGCCAGGGGAAGGATGATGGCGCCTCGCTTTGGGGGCGCGCTCTTGCGACGGGCACTTCTCGCATTTTTTTTCTTTCCCAGTCTCCGGCGGCCAGGGGCAGTCGAGCCCCTGACAACCTCGGCCAGAGAGGCGCTGGCCCCTCCCCAAAAGGCCGCGCTAGCTCGCGCATTGTAAGCCAGGTTTATTAAGACGGTTCTGTCTCACGCATTTCTTATTACGGCGAATCAGCCATAATTAAAGGGTGCGCCAGCAGAGAGTGAAAAAAACGGCAAGACCAACATCATCATGCTCAACAAAGCCGTCCACAAAGCTCTGACCGCATACTTTGCCAGTGAAAATTGCCAACCCGAAGGATGATGAGTCCCCTTTCCAATCCAGACACAAAGCCCACGCCCTCACCGTGATGGCCGTCATGACCAGCCCTGTTTGTTTATACCAGGCTAAATGTTAGTGCTGACCAGCCCTGTTTGTTTATACCAGGCTAAATGTTAGTGCCACGTTCCCATGGACTGTGCCCCTGTCACCCGTATAGCCGATAACTCCGGGGGAGGCGAGAGCCTGCCCACTGCCCCTCCCATGGGAGGGGTAAAAAA
>JAVBVM010000089.1:0-3009 GCA_031554295.1 Desulfovibrionaceae bacterium
AATGGCCTTTATGTTAGAGCGTTGTCACATGGACGGAGAAAGCGTCGATACCTCTCCAAGCGGCTTGTTTTATGCCAAGGAGTCCGGGGTGTTCTCCCCCGGACGACCACGGTTCACAGTGGAAGTATCATGAAATCGCCGGCGCAAGAAGTGGGCTCTGTCCCGCCCCCCCCATCGCGCGAATCCCGCACTATAGCAGTTAACGTTTCAAATAGCCGCTTAGCAGTGCTGTCTTCAGCGATGCTGTCTTCATCCGTATGGCTCGAAGACTCGCCGACGGCTGAAGCCACGGCGGCAAAGCTATCTATACTGTCTTCAGCCCTACGGCTCGGCTTTGCTCTGGATGTCTGTATGGCCTGCGGCCAACAGCCACGCTTCACTGCGTTCGCGCCCTGCAATGCTGTCGCCATCCGTAAGCCGCGTTGCGGCAACGGCTGGCGCGCGGGTCGGCAGACTCGCCTAACGGCTGAAGCCGCCTACGCCAATCTCGCGGCACGGATTTGAAGACAAATCCGTGCGAGCATTTCACACTTGAAATGCTCCAGCTTACAATGCCATGTCGGCCGGCCGGTCCCGAACTTCATAGCAATTTTCAGATAAATAAGCAAAAATCGCGCCGAAAGGAATTATTTCATGATATCAAAGTGTTTTGTCGGCGTAAACGCGCGCGTCCTCGGAGTGGGGACGCGCGGGCGATGTTTTTTTGACAGGAAGGCTGTGCGCTATTCCGGGCCGGAGCCGGAATCCCGCTCCCGCGCGCCGTCCCGGGGCAAAATCCCTGGGGGTTGTTTCTCAATAAGGATTTTCGTTCCTGCCATCTCTGCTTTCTTTATCCGTGAGGCTCGAAGACTCGCCTAACGGCTAAAGGGAGGAAGGTGAGTTCCGGGCGGAGCGAAGTGTATTGAGACATACATGAGCTTTGCACGGGGCGAGCCCGCTCTAAGCAGGGCGAAGGCAGGGGCGAAAAGGCTATTGAGAAACAACCCCCAGCCGTTCGCGCGCCTCGGCCCGGATTTCCTCGCGGGCGGCTTCCCAGGCGAACTCCTGCCAGCTCCCGTCCCGCGCGGGCATGACGGCCACGGCGGGCACGGCGTCTTCCTCCATTGGCCGCAGGACAGCGGCGTGGTCCGGTCCCGTGTGGACCTTCACCCGCACGGCCTCGCCCTTCTCCGCCGCAAACCGGGCGGCCTTGGGCGAAAACGAGGCCGTGAACGCGGCCGCGGCGTCGATATCCTCCTCCGACCAGGTTTGGCCGGGAAAGGGACGCCCGAGGCCGATGGGGCCGGGGAAGGAGGCGATTTTGAACACGATGTCGCCCGGTTTCGCGAGTTCGAGCAGGCGTGCGTTGTCAGCCTGGTCGCGCCCGATGCACAGATGCAGGGGCAGGAGGCCCTGGCCGGGAAAGCGCCAATACTGGCGGCCCGTGTTGGCGAGATGAAAGTCGTTTGCTGTGGGGTTTGCGGCGTATTTGAGAACCGGCCAGTAGCTCCGGGCGTTTTCCTTCTCCGCCAGGCGGCAGCCCCCGGCCGGGGTGGGGATTTCCGTGATCCCGAACGTTGCCGCCAGCGCGAGCTGGTCCTTGCGCCCCCTGCCGGAGATGGCCCCCAGGCGCGAACGGTCGATTCTGCCGTTCATCTCGGCCGGGGTTTCCTCCATGAGTTTCGCGGAGAGGGGCCGGATGAGAAAATCGCGCGCGCCAGCGTCCCGGCGGATGACGTTCAAGGTATCGCGCCGCTGGGACATGGGCCGCTGGCCGAGGACCTCGCCGGAAATGAGGATATCCGCGCCAAGTTCCCGCATGATGATAAGCGCGCGGCGCATCATGAGAATCTTGCAGTCAACGCAGGGGTTGAGCACCTTGCCGAACCAGTGGGCCGGGCGAAGCGCCAGCATGGCGGCGAAATCGTCGGCGATGTCCACAGCCGCGATGTCCAGGCCGTAGATTTTTTGCCAGTGGCCCACGCTTTCGGGCTTGCCGAAAAAGGGCGAGGTGAAATGCAGGCATTTGACGGCCAGGCCCTGGTCCTGGATGAGGCGCGCCGCGAGGATGCTGTCAAGGCCGCCCGAAAACAGGGCGACCGCGTCGTATGTGCCGGATATGTCCATGGGGCGGCATCCTAAAGCGAGAAGAGGCGCTTGGCAAGCGGGCAGAAAACAAAAATCCTCCACGTGACAACACTGCCCAAAAGAGTGCTTGACGTATCCGTGCGAAGGCGGTAAAAGCCTCTCTCTTCGTACTGGAGGAAGCACACATGTACGCGATTATAGAAACCGGCGGCAAACAGTTCCGGGTTGAGGAAGGCGGCAGGATCCGCGTTGAAAAACTGACCTCGGCCGTGGGCAGCGAAGTCGTCATCGACAAAGTTCTGATGGTGGGCGGCGGCGCTTTTGCCGTCGGGTCCCCCTATATCGCCGCAGCCTCGGTGACGGCGGAAGTGGTCGAACACGGCCGCGGCGAGAAGATCATCGTCTTCAAGAAACGCCGCCGTCAGGATTCGCGCCGCACCCAGGGGCACCGCCAGGATTTCACCACCCTGAAGATCAAATCCATCACCGCCTGATGACGGCGGCAAGGAGATAAGCCATGGCACATAAAAAAGCAGGCGGCAGTTCGCGTAACGGCCGCGACAGCGCAGGCCAGCGACGCGGCGTGAAACGCTACGGCGGGCAGCAGGTTCTTGCCGGCAGCATCATCGTGCGTCAGCTCGGCACCAAGGTTCATCCCGGTTCCGGCGTGGGCCTGGGCCGCGACTTCACCATCTACGCCACCTGCGACGGCGTGGTGAAATTTGAAAAATAAAACCGCAACCGCCCCGTGAAAACGCGCGTGAGCGTGATTCCCGTCTCCTGACGCGCGAATCGTTCCGCATCCGCGAACATCCCGACCCGGCACGCCGGGTCGGGATGTTTTTTATGGAAAAGTGTTTCGGTTGAAGAGAACAGACATCGCCGGAATCAGGTTTCTTAGAGCATTTTAGCTTTGAAATTATACATATGGATAAAATGCTC
>JAVBVM010000206.1:0-10802 GCA_031554295.1 Desulfovibrionaceae bacterium
AAGTGAACCAAACTCCCAGACGCCCTCCGGCGGCGGGGGGCAAAAGGCCCCCCCGCCCGCCCGCGCATAGGCCCGCGTGGAAAGACGCCGGCCGGGCGTTCGTTCAGCGGATGCGGTTTTTCGCCCCGGCGAAGGTCGCGCCCGCGAACCGGGCGCCCGGCCGGAAGTTTTTATGGGCGTTGCGGGTTCGCGCCGTATGCGCGTCGGCGCTTTTCGGCGCCGTCCCTTTGACCGCGCGCCGCCGCCTGACGAACCGAAAGGCGGGCGACGGCTTCCCCGGGTTCCCGCCCGCGCGGGAATCTAACGGAACACGCCATTGTATTCGGTTCTTGCCCGCCAAAGGCCGTCCTTCCTCCCTCTTCCGCCTTGCTTTTTCCCGGCGCTCAGAATAGGCAGACAGAATTGATCCTCTTAAAGCAAGGATGCCGCCCATGTCCCGTTCGCTTTGTTTCGCCCTGGTGTTCCTGGCCGCCTGCGCGGCCCAGCTTGTCGCGAGCCTGACGGCCGAGTCCGCCCGGGCGGCCGCGCCGCTGACGGTGCTCGCCATGCAGCCGCGGGGGCAGGTGGAGAACCTGACGCAGATTGTGGCGCGCTTCAGCGAGCCCATGCGCCCGCTGGGCGAAATGGAACAGGACGAGGCGGGCTCGCCGCTGAAACTGACGGTTCCGGGCGGCAGGCTGCCGGCGGGCGACTACCGCTGGCTGGACCCGGCGACCATCGCCTACCTGTTCGACGCGCCGGTCAATGCGCCGTTGCGCGTTGAAGCGCGGATTCCGGCCGGGGTGACGTCCTTGTCCGGGGCGGCTCTGGCGGAAGAGGTGAAATTTTCCCTGCGCACGCCGCCCCTGGCGGTGAACCTTTCAAGCGGCTCGCCGCTGCCGCCCGCCGGCGCGACTATCACCCTCGACTCCAACTACGCGCTTGAGCTTGGGGAATTACGGGGCAAACTGCGTTTGGCGCTCGGGCGCGAAGTCCTGGATTTCGATCTGCGCGAGCGGCAAACCGGGAGCCATATCCAGGGCCGGAAGGCGTCCTGGAGCTATCTTGTGCATATCAAGAACACCCTGCCCGCCGACGCGAAGGTCACCCTGACCGTCGCCGCCGGCCTGAACGCGGTCGGCGGCTTCGAGCCCATGCCGGAACGCTCGTTCGCCCTGAAGACCTTCGCCGACCTGCGGGTGGAGGAGTGGCGGAGCGGCTACCGGAATGAGAAAGACAAGACGATGCGGCCGGAAGAGGCCATCCACATCCGATTCAACAATCCGGTAAGTTATCGGGAAATGCTCGGCCTGATGCGGG
This sequence comes from Desulfovibrionaceae bacterium, assembly GCA_031554295.1. Classification (GTDB taxonomy): domain Bacteria; phylum Desulfobacterota; class Desulfovibrionia; order Desulfovibrionales; family Desulfovibrionaceae; genus JAVBVM01. The sequence continues at coordinate 1,300 of JAVBVM010000206.1, forward strand.
TGGAGCCGCCCGCGCCGGTCGATCCGGAGGACGAGGAACGCCAGGACTACCAGAGCGGCTATTTCGCCCTGCCCTTCCGGTGGGCGCCGCGCACCGCCTACACCCTGACCCTGCGACCGGGCCTGAAGGATACTTACGGCGGCGGCCTGAAGGAGGCTTCGACCTTTACCTTCAAGACCGGCGACTATATGCCGTTCTTCTCCATGGAAAGCGGCGTGAGGATTCTGGAGCGCAACCTGGGGGCCGGCCATGCCGGGAAAGTCCCCCTGGCCGTCCGCAATATGGCGCCGCTGAACGTCCAGGCGCGCTACGCGCCCTGGGGCGAGGCCGCCTTCGCCCTGTACCGGGACGGGGAGGCGATCACGGCCAAGGATTTCAAAAAAGCGCCCGGCTCTTTGAGTTATTCGGGAACGCTCGATTTTTCCAGGCGGCACAATGAAAACATCCGGCAGTCCCTGAACGTGCCGGAACTGCTGGGCCTGCCGGGCGTGAACGCCATGTCCGGCTTCGCCGAACTGCAATTGAGCGCGCCGGACCGGGAAGACGCCTCGCGGCGGCCCCAACCGCTGGGCAGCGTCAAAGTCCAGATCACGGACCTGGGCGTGACCTACCGGGCGGGCAAGGACGAAAGCCTGGCCTGGGTCACCGGCCTGGAGTCGGGCCGCCCTCTGGAAGGCGTGGAACTGACGTTGATTGACGAAAACAACGCGGCATGCTGGCGGGGCGAAACCGGGGCGGACGGTCTGGCCGCCCTGCCGGGCCAGAAAACGCTGAAGGCGCCGGGCCGGCTGCTCATGGCCCGCCTGGGCGGCGACGTCAGTGTGGTTTCGCTCGATTCCGAGCGCCTGCCGGCCGATCATTACGACAATCTTTCGCACGACGACGAGAACCTGAACTGGAACGCGCACCTGATCAGCCAGCTGCCCCTGTACCAGCCGGGCCAGACCGTGCGCTTCGCCCTGTACGCCCGCGCGTATACGGACAGGCAGGGCGAAAAACGCCTGCCGGCGGGCCGGTGGCTGCCCGTGGCGAACGAGAAACTCACCCTGGAAATCCGGGACAGCCGGGGCAAGGTGGTGCATACCCAGGAAAGCGTCAGCAACGCTTACGGCTCGGTGTCCGGCGAATTCACGCTGTCCGGCGAGGCCAATCTCGGCTACTACTACGTGACCGTCCAGACCAGGCGTTTTTCGCAGGGCCGCCATGCCTACGGCTTTCAGGTGGCCTCGTTCCGCCCGCCGGATTTCAAGGTGGATTTGACCGCGCCCGCATCGCGCCCCGCCCTGTTGAAAAGCGACCCGCCCCTGAAGGTGGAGCTGAATGCCGGCTATTTCTCCGGCGCGCCCCTGCCCGAAGCCGAGACAGCGCTGGCCGTGCGCCAGGCCGACACCTGGTTCAGCCCGGAATTGCTGTACGGCTATAAGACCGGGCCGGACGCCCACCCCTGGTACTACCACGGGTACGACGGCCTCGGCCGTGGCGGCCGCCAGGACGCGGTCGCCCGGCTGAACGCCCGGCTGGACGCCGGGGGACACGCCAGCCTCACCCTGCCGGATTTGCAGGTCACCAACGCGAAGCCGCAGTTGGTCTCGTTGGAGGCGACGGTGACCGACGCCTCGGGTCTGACCTCGCAGGGCGCGGCCTCCTTTACCCTGCATCCGGCCGAACTGTACGCGGGCAGCCGCTGCCCGCGCCTCACGCCCATGGGCAAGGAATTCACGGTCGAGTTGAAGGCCGCCACCTGGGACAACAAGCCCGTGCCCGAGGCCCGCATTTCCCTGAAGGCCGAACGCCGGAAACGCGGAAGCGCTGAACGCGAGACCGTCTGGGAAAAAACCCTGGACCTGCGCGACCCGCAGGGGCAGGCTTGGCCGGTGAGCTTTGAAAAAAGCGGAACCTATTACCTGTCCGCCGTCATCAAGGACGAGCAGGGCCGGGAAAACGTCAGCACCACCCTGGTCCACGTGCCGGGGCCGGATATGGAATGGACCAGCCAGCGCCCCGAAGACCAGTTGGAGCTGATGCCGGACAAGGACTCCTACGCGCCGGGCGATACGGCCGTGGTGGTCGTCAAAAACCCCTTTGACCAGGCGTTTGCCCTGATCGCCATGGAACGGAACGGCGTGCGCTCGTACCGGGTGGCGGAAGTCTCCGGCCCCTCGCCGGCCGTGGAAGTGCCGTTGACGCGGGACGACGCGCCCTATGTCTACGCCTCAATCACCCTGGTGCGCGGGCGGATCAGCCCGCCGCCGGACCCGGAAAGCGACGCGCGCGACCTGGGTTCGCCCCGGGTGGCGCACGGCGTGGCCCTGCTTACGGTGGCCGACCCGGCCGAGCCCGGCCTGATGGCCGCCGTCAGGGCCGACAAGCCGGAATACCGTCCCGGCGGCAAGGTGACGCTGGACGTGCGCGTCGCCGACCGCTTCGATAAGCCGCGCAAGGCCCAGGTCACCCTGCTGGCCGTGGACGACCGCATCCTGCGCGCCGCCGGCGAGCGGACGCGCTATAACCCCGACGTCACCTTCGCGGAGCTTCAATCCTACGGCGTGATCAGCGCGGACACCCGCGAATCGCTCCTGAACCTGAGTCCGGCCGTCATGAAGGCGCTTCTGGAGAAAAACCGCATGATGGGAATGGCCACACCCGCGCCCATGGCGGCGATGGCGGCGCAGGAGCCCATGAGCGACGCGGCCGGCGGCGGGGAAGACCCCGACGTGCCGCGCGGCAACTTCGACCCCATGGCCTTCTGGCTGGCCGAAGGCGAAACCGGCGAAAACGGCGGGCTGAGCGCAAGCTTCACCCTGCCGGACACCCTGACCGGCTACCGGGTCGTGGCCGTGGCCGTGGATACGGGCGGGCATTCCGCCGTCGCGGAAGAAGGGATCAAGGTCAACAAGCCCCTGCAACTGCTCTCTTCCATGCCGCGCTTCGCCACCGAAGGGGACAGGCTTGAGGCCCGCATTCTGGCGCAGAACATGGGCCAGGCCGAGGCGACCGTCACGGTCGAGGCCGAAGCCAAGGGCATGGCTCTGGGCGAGAAAACCCGCTCCATCCGGCTCAAGGCCGGGGAAAGCGGCATGGTGGCCTTCCCGCTGGAATTCAAAAACCCGGGTCTGGCCACGCTCACCGTGCGCGGCTCCATGAGCCAGCCCTCGGGCCGGGAGACCGACGCCGCCCAATTCGTTCTCCCGGTCATGCCGGCCGCGCCCCTGACCACGGTGGCGGCCGCCGGCCTCTTGAAAAACGGCGAGACCTTCACCCTGCCGGTCAAACCGCCCGCGCCGCTGGATGCGCGCAGCCGCCTGGAGGTGATTTTCTCCGCCTCGCCGGCCGCCGGCCTGCCGCTCACGGCCCGGCAACTGATCGAATACCCCTGGTCCTGCCTGGAGCAGCGCCTGAGCCGGGCCTGGCTGCGCGCCCTGCGTTTGCGGCATGAGGACTTGATCGGCCTGCCGGCCGACCCGGAAGATCGCTCGATCATCGCCGGCACCCTGGAAAGCGTGGGGAAATTCCAGCAACCCGACGGCGGCTTCACGCTCTGGCCGGGCATGGGCGGGACTTCAAGCCTCTACCTGACCGCCTACGCGCTGTTGGTGGACAGCCAGATGGAGCCGCTCGAGCTCTCCATTGATTCCGACGTGCGCGGCCGGGCCTTTGAATTCCTGCGCGGCCGCCTGCGCGACGCCTACCGGAGCGAGCCGGACGACCGGAACGGGGCGGAAGCCGAGGCTCTGGCCCTGTGGCTGCTGGCGCGCGCAAAGGACGACAGCGTCCCGGCCCTCTTCCCCAAGGTGCTGACGCGGGCGGAAACAAGCAAAAACGTCAATCCCCTGGCCTGGGGCGCGCTCCTGCTGGCCAACGCCGCCATGGAATCCACGCCCGCCGCCGAGCGCGACGCCCGCGCCGGCCGCATCCGCGCGGCCCTGGAAAAGAGCGCGGCCGTCACGCCCACCCAGCTGCACTTCGCCGCCAACAACCAGTACGGCTCCTGGATGACCATGGGCTCCACCCTGCGCGACAACGCCATGGTCCTGGCCGCCCTGACCGTCGCCCAGCCGGAGTATCCGCGCCTTGAAGCCCTGGCCCACTGGGTCAGCCAGGGGCTGGGCGAGCGGAAAAACCTCTCCACCCAAGAGGCGATCTTCGGCGTCTGGGGTCTGGCCGCCTATCTGCAAAGTCTGGGCGGCAACCGGCCGGTCAGCCTGAAGGCCGTCTGGAACGACGGCGAAAGCATGACCAAGAACTTCGAGCGCCTGATCGACCCGCCGCAGACCTGGACCCTGCCGGCCGACAGGCTGGCCGGCGGCGCCCAGACCGCGCAAACAGGCGGCCTTACTCTCAGCGCCCTCACGGGCAACCCCTACTGGACGGCGCGCTTGCGCTACGCCTCGCCTTCCGCGCCGTTGCGTCCGGAAAACGCCGGCTTTACCGTGACCCGCGCCTTCGTCACCCCCGGTCCCTGGAAAATGGGCGACATCGTGGACGTGCGGATCACCCTGACCGTGCCGGCCACCCGCCGCCACGTGCTGCTGTTCGACCCCTTCCCGGCCGGGCTGGAGCCGCCGCACGCCAGCCGCGTCGACCTGGCGGACGCCGAACGCCGGCACCAATACCCCTGGCAATTCCAGGAAAGCCGCGCGGACGGCCTGCTGCTCTATTCCGGGCGGATGGATCCGGGCACGTACGACTATACCTACAAACTGCGCGCGGCCGCGCCGGGCGTTTTCATCCAGCGCCCGACCCACGCCGAGGAAATGTACACCCCCGAAGTGTTCGGCCGGACCACCGGCGACATTGTAACCGTAACCCCATAGGAAACACCCATGCTTCGCTCCATCAAGTCTCCGCGTCTTTTCGCCATTGCCTTTCTCTTCGCGCTCCTGCTTTCTCCGCTGCCGGCCCGGGCCGCGGCCCTGGAAAAAATGGACGGCGTGTGGATCTTCGACGCCAAAGCCACCTTCGCCGAAACGCCGGGACTGGAAGCGGCCATGCGGGACGAACTGACCGCCAACCCGGAGCAGATTCGCCTGATCCTGAACGTTGCCGATCAGACCCTCCTGCTCCTGGCTTCCGAGCTTGACGAAGACGAGCCCACGGAAATCGTGGTGATCCGGGAAACAGAGAACGAAGCCTATATCGGCGTGCAGGGCATGCCGACCGAGCTCAAGCTTGTCGGGGGAAACTCCCTGCGCATGGGGCCTGACCCGAATGCCGGCGAGATCATGATTCCCCCCCTGTACTTCAGCCGCGCCCCCAAGTAGGAACGCCCCATGAAGACCATCGGCCTGATTGGCGGCACCAGTTGGGAGAGCACAGTCACCTACTACCAGATTCTCAATACCGTGGTGAAGCAGCGGCTGGGCGGCCTGCATTCGGCCCGCTGCATCCTGCACAGCGTAGACTTCCAGCCGCTGGAGCGGGCCATGGCCAAGGGCGACTGGGACACCGTGACCGCCACCCTGATCGACGCGGCCCAATCCCTGAGGCGGGCCGGGGCCGACTGCCTGGCGCTTTGCACCAACACCATGCATAAAGTGGCCGAAGCCATCCAGAAGGCGGTGCCCCTGCCTTTTCTCCACATCGCCGACCTGACCGCGCGGGAGCTTCTCCAGAACAATATCCGCGCCGCCGCCCTGCTCGGCACCCGCTACACCATGGAGCAGGATTTTTACTCCAGCCGCCTGGCCGCCCATGGCATTGACGTGCGCGTTCCCGACCAGGCCGACCGCGACCGCCTGGACGACATCATCTTCAAGGAGCTCTGCCTCGGCCGCGCCCTGCCCGATTCCAAGCGGTTCACCCTCGACCTCATCCAGGGCCTCGCCGCCAAGGGGGCCCAGGCCGCCATTCTCGGCTGCACGGAAATCGGCCTGCTCGTCCGGCTGGCCGAGACGCCCACTCCGCTTTACGATACCGCCGAGATCCACGCCCGGCGGGCGGCGCTGTACGCGCTGGGAGAATAAGCACGCCTTCACGGCCGGGGGGCGGATCTCCCCCGGCCGCGCTCCTCTTCCTTTCCCTTTCGTCTCCGCGCCCGGCAAGTTCCCGCTTTTCCTTGTTTTGCCCGCGCTTGTCAGGCGCTGAGCGGCGTACTATGATCGAGCCATGAACACCGTTGTTTCGTTGCCGCGCGTTGAGCCGGACCCGATGCTGGCCGCCTGGGAGGCGGTGGTGGCGCGGGGCGAGAAAGCGCCGCCGGGCGTGGTGCGGGAGGAGATCCTGCGGTCCTGGCGGCGTTGCAGGGCGTTGGGGCTGGACCCGTACTCGGCGGAGGTGGCGCCGGCGCTTTCGGCGGCGGAGCTGGAACGTCTGCGCGGGGAAAACCAGGATCTGCTGGCGGCGGCCGAGGCGACCTTGCGGATTATCGCGGCCACGGCCCGCGATTCGGGGTTCATACTGACTCTGGCGGAACTGCGCGGCTATGTGCTGGAGGCCATGGGCGGGCCGGGCATTATGGAGGAAGCGCGGCGCGGGGAGTATATGCCGGGCTGTTCGCGGGCCAATGCGGAGGCGGGCACCAACGCCATCGGCCTGTGCCTGGAGACCGGGCGGCCGGCCCAGGTGGCGGGGGCCGAGCATTACCGGGCGGCCACGCACGGCTGGGCGTGCTGTTCGGCGCCGATTTTCGGCTACCGGGGGCAGATATGCGGGGCGCTGACCCTGTCCGGCCCCAAAGAGCGGATTCAGCCGCATACCCTGCCGATGATCGTGTCAGCGGCGGCGGCCATTGACGCGGGTTTGCGGGAAAAGCGCACGGTGCTGGAGAAGGAAAGCCTGAACCTGGCCCTGACGCAGATTCTGGATTCCATGTCCGAAGGCATTATCGCGGTGGACGAGCACTTGTCGATCGTGCACATCAACCGGGCGGCCGCGCGCATGCTGGACGTGGGCGCGCGCGAGGGCACGCAGAGCACGCTGCTGAACATCGTGCGGTCCGAATCGCCGCCGGTGGCGGCGCTGCGGAACAATCAGCCGTTCAACAGCATCGAGACCGTATTTCTGTGCCCGCCCGGCGAGCGGCGCTTTCTGGCGTCGGTGGAGCGGTTCCGGCAGGACATCCGGGGCGGCAAGGGCGCCTTGATCCGTATTTCCGAGAGCGCGGAAATGCTGAAACTGGCGCGCAAACTGGGCGGGAACTACGCCAAATACCAGTTCTCGGACATCGTGGGATCGGAGACGACTTTGGCCCACCAGGTGGAAATAGCGCGCGTGGCCGCGAACCTGGATTCGCGCGTGCTGATTTCCGGCGAATCGGGCACGGGCAAGGAACTGTTCGCCCAGGCCATCCACAATTCCAGCCGACGCTGCAACGAGCCGTTCGTGGCCATTTCCTGCGCGGCCATCCCGCACGACCTGATCGAATCCGAGCTGTTCGGCTACGTGGCCGGCGCCTTCACCGGCGCGCGGCGCGACGGCATGATCGGCAAGTTCGAGCTGGCCAACCGGGGCAGCCTTTTTCTGGACGAAATCGACGGCATGCCGCTGGACATGCAGTCCAAGCTGCTGCGGGTGCTGCAGCAGAGCGAGATCATGCGCCTGGGCGACACCCGCACCGTTTTGCTGGACGTGCGGATCATCGCGGCCACCAGCGCCAATCTGCTGGAGGAGGTGGCGCAGAACAACTTCCGCAAGGATTTGTACTACCGCCTGAGCGTCATCGACATCGACCTGCCGCCCCTGCGCAACCGCCAGAGCGACCTGAGGCCGCTGTGCCACCATATTCTGGAAAAAAAGGCGCGGGTCATGTATTTGCCCATGCCGCACATCGCCGACGACGCCTGGGAGGTGATCAGCCTCTACCCCTGGCCCGGCAATGTGCGCGAGCTGGAAAACAGCCTGGAGCGGGCCATTTCGCTGTGCGACGGCGGCGTGATCCGGGCGGAGCATCTGCCGCAACGCCTGTGCGGCTATTTGAACGACCACCGCATGGACTGTCCGGCCCCGGTTTCGCGAACGCGCCGCCTGACCGGCCGGGATATCGCCCGCGCCTTGAACGAGGCCAGCGGCAACGCCACGCATGCGGCGAAAAATCTCGGCGTTTCGCGCAGCACGTTTTACCGCGCCCTGAAAAAAGAGAACGCCCCGGGCGGCTGACGCCCCCGGACGGGAAGCGGCTCCCCGGTTCCGCATGGATGAACGAAGTGTCTCATCTGTCTCAAAACTGTCTCAAATGACACAGTTGACACGACTTTGAAACAGTGTTTTTATTCCCGTAGCGGCGGCCTTGCCGCTAACAACCTGGAATCAGCGAATTTCGACGGGGCTTTTTTGAAGACATTTTGTTGGAACGGCCCTTGCTAAAGAGCATACCGCGAAACCGATCCAACGCGGGCGGAGTCGAAAAGGATGAAAATCCGCACGCCCGGGGAATCGGAAAAGAGAATATCTTTGGATCGCTGACATGGTTTTTTACAGGCCGCCCATATCGGCCGAAAGTTTTTCCGGGACGGCGAAGCTTCGCTTTTCCGCCCGGGACGGCATTTGACGCGGCAACGGGCAGGCGCCCGCGTGCCGTTAAGAACGCGGCGTTCCGGCGAACCCGGCCCCAGGCCGGCAAGCCGCCGAAAGCGCCGCGGGAGGCCCTCCGTTTTCGGGCGGAGCGTCGGCAACGTGGCTATCAACGTCAACATGGTCAACATGGAGGAGTTTTATGAAATACAATCGTCCTCACGCCACCGCCCGGTCCGGCATTATGGGATCGGATTGGGAAGCCAACGTCAACTTCGAACGCCTGCGCGCCGAACGCCTGGAAAAAGCGCAGAAGGCCATAGCCGCCGCCGGCCTGGGCGCGGTGCTCACTTTCAACTTCGACAATATCCGCTACCTGACCGGCACGCACGTCGGCCTGTGGTGCCGCGATAAAATGAACCGCTACGCCCTCACCCCGGCCAGCGGCAAGCCCTACCTGTACGACCCGGCCGCCCCGGCCAAGCGCATCACCTGCCCCTGGATGGAAGGCCGCGTGGCCGCCCCCATTTCCAACATGTGCGGCGCCCTGCCCCCGGCCATGAACGTGCAGAAGACCTTCGCCGGCCAGATCAAGGAAATGCTGCGCGAAATGAAGGTGGAAAAAGAACCCCTGGGCGTGGACATGGTTGAACTGTCCATGCTGCGCGCGCTGGAGGCCGAAGGCATCAAGGTGGTCGACGGCCAGCAGGCCCTGCTCGACGCCCGCGAAATCAAAACCATGGACGAAATCCTGCTGCTGAAGCAGGCCGCCGCCATGGTCGACGGCACCTACTACGACATCGCCAGGGCCATTCACCCCGGCGTGCGGGAAAACGAACTGGTGGCCATCGCCAACCAGCGCCTGTACAGCATGGGCTCCGAATGGGTGGAGTGCGTGAACTCCAACTCCGGCCCGCGCGGCACGCCCCACTCGCACACCTTCGCCGATCGCATGATCCAGCCGGGCGACATGGTGTTCCTGGACATCATGCATTCCTTCAACGGCTACCGCACCTGCTACTACCGCACCTTCATCTGCGGCCAGCCGAACAAGT
>JAVBVM010000007.1:0-7418 GCA_031554295.1 Desulfovibrionaceae bacterium
TGACCCCCGTCTAAAACATCGCGGTTTTGGGTGTACGCCTTGACCCGCGCTCCCCCCAACACGGGACCGGCACAAAGAAAGCGCTCCGGAGGCTATACCGGCATGAGCCGGGCCTTGACATCGGCCGGCCGTGCGCCATACGGCGCCGATGTGACGATCAGATGCGCTCCGGTCTTGGCATAGCCGGCGACATTTTCACGGCTCACCCCGCCGGCCACGGAAACCTGGCAGCGCGGGGCCTCCCGCTTCGCCAGCTCCAGCACGGCCGAAACATCGCCCAGGCTGAATTTGTCAAGCTGCAGGATATCCGGCCCGGCCTTCACGGCTTCGGCCGCCTCTTCCATGGTGTCCACCTCGACGATGATCTTTTTTTCCGGCGCTTCGACGCGCAGGCGCGCCACGTGCGCGTTCCAGTCGTTCGGGTTGGGCAGGAAACGGCGATGGTTGGCGAACAGCAGAATGCTCTCGGCAATGCCGCAACGGTGGATGATGCCGCCGCCGTCCACCACGGCCGCGCTGGCGAGGAACTTGGTTCCGGGTATGGACTTGCGCGTGCAGGCAATGCGTATTGCGGGATTATGCGGCACGGCCAGGGCGATCATTTCCGCCACATAGCTGGCAACGCCCGAGGCCCATTCCAGGATGTTCTGGGCCGATTTCCAGCCCTGGTGCAAGTTCGCCGCTTTGCCGACCGCCACCAGCAGTTCGGTGCCGGCCGGCACGTCCACGCCGTCGCTCAGGGCGAACTCGATATCGATATCAAGTTTTTTCAAAAGCTTGCGGCAAGCGGCAATGCCGCTCACGCGGCCGTCGTGCTTCAGCGAAAATATCATTCGCCCGTCGACGTTGCCAATGCCGAGCGCCCGGGTGGTCACGTCGCCCAGGCTGATGTCGTCCAGAAGCCATTGCTCGATTTGCGAGTCCGGAAAATAAAACATACGCCCACCCCTATTCTATACGGATGCCGTTTTCGAGACGCAGGCGGCCCCCGGCCAGGGCGGCCGCTTCCCTCGGTTCATGTGAAACAAGCAGAACGGAAAAGGCCAGACGCCGCTTCACTTCAAGCAGGGCGATCCATAGCTTCTCGCGCAACTCCCAGTCCAGGCTGGAAAAAGGCTCGTCCAGCAGCAAAAGTTGGGGAGCGCCAATCAAGGCGCGGGCCAGCGCGGCGCGCTGCTGCTCGCCGCCGGAAACCTGCGCCGGATATTTTTTCGCCAGATGCGCTATGCCCATGCTTTCCAGCATTTCCGCGCGACGGCAGTTCTGTCTTTTCTGCCGCGCGGCGAATTGGGCCAGCCGCAGATTACCCTCAATCGTCAAATAGGGGAATAGGTACAATCGCTGGCTCAGATAACGGAACGGACGCTGCCATGGGCGCAATCCATTGATATTTCTACCCTTATAAAAAATATCTCCGCTATGTTCGCGGATGCCGGCAATGCTGTTCAACAGGGTTGTCTTGCCGCTGCCGGATGGCCCGCAAATGGCCAGGCACGCGCCTTCCTCAAGGTCAAAGGAGATAGCGCGCAGAATGCCGCCGCTGATATTTCGCGCTGAAAGAAGCGCCTGCCCTGAATATCCCCGCATACCCCGCTCCTATGGCGCGTCGGCGCGCCGGAAAATGGGTTTTTGCACGCAGTGCAGCGCCAGCAGCAGAATGGCGGCGATGATCAGCAGGAGCGCGGCGCAGGCAATGGCCTTTTTAAAATCGCCAGTGGCAATGTTCAGGTAGACGGCCATGGGGAGGGTTTCCGTCTTCATGCGGATCGCGCCCGCCAGCATCAGGGTGGCCCCAAATTCGCCAAGCGAACGCGAAACGGCCAGAATGCACCCGCCCAGCAAAGGCCGCCAGCACAGGGGAATTTCCACCAGTAAAAAGGCATTGAGCGGCGACAGCCCGAGCGTGTGCGCGGCATGCACGTAATTGTAATCGATGGAAATGAATGCGGAAACCGCCGAGCGCATCAGAATGGAACAGGCCACATAGGTCTGCGCAATCACCACGCCGAGCGGCGAAAACAGGTTCCGCGCCACGGCCGGCAGCAGAGCGCCCACCGGCCCGTTCTGGCCGAGGAGAAAGAGCAGGCCCATGCCCGCAACCAGAGGCGGCGTGACCATGGGCAAATCCAAGGCCAAATCCAGCGCCTTCCGGCCGGGAAAACGCGCCCGGGCCATAAACCATGCCGCGGGGAGGGCGATCAGCGCCGACAACAGCAGCGAGACCAGCGCCATCCCCAACGACATAAGCAAGGCGAAGCGCACCTCTTCGTCCCACAGGGCGCGTGTCGCCGCATCCCAGTCCAATTCCCCGAGCAGGCTCGCCAGGGAACCAAGAATGAACAGCAAGAGAACGCACAGCGGCAGGACGGCAAGGCGCGCCATACTTTAAGGCCGGCCTACTTAGCGGCCGGCAGAAAACCGAACCGCACAAAAATTTCAAGACTTTCTGGAGACGCGAAGAAATCAACGAGCCGCCTGGCCATATCCGGTTCCCGGCTGGTGGAGAGAGCCGCGATCACGCTGACCTCCTCGGGCGTGCCGGCCGGCGTGGGCAGAATGACCAGATCCGGATTATTCACCGCGTCCGAGCGGCCGATGACGGCGGCATCCGCATCGCCGTTCAGCACATAGAGCAGCACCTGCTTGATCGTGGTGCCGCGCACCACCACACTGGCTTTCAGCGCATCGCCGAAGCCGCTGGCCTCCAGCAGCTTTTCCCCGCTCCGGCCAAGCGCTATGGCCTGCGGATCGCCCATGGCCAGGCGCAGGCCGCTTTTCGCCAGATCCTCAATGGTGCTGATGCCTTGGGCCTTGCTCTTGGCCACCACCAGCACAGGCGTGTGAAAGACCAACGCGCGCTCGACCGTCACCAGCTTGTCCTTTTTCAGGTCCTCGACATAGGAAGCGGAGCCGGACAAAAACACGTCGCCCGTGCGCGTGGCGGTGTACCGCGCGAGCAGTTGCCCCATGCCCGCGTATTCAACCGTCACCTTGGCGCCGGTCTGGGCCTCAAAGCGTTTGATGATTTCATCGGCAGGCAGCTTGAGGCCCGCGCCGGCGTACATGTGCAGTTCGGCCGCGAACAGGGCGGCGGGAAAAAGCAGCGCGAGCAGAAAGACGGAAAGGACGGCGGCTGAACGCTTTCTGGAAAACATGCGGACTCCTTGTTTGTATGAAGCGGCAACGGGCGAATATCGCCAGATGCCCGCTCCGTAAGCTGCAAGGAGCATGTGTACGAGCTTTTTCCGGTTCCGGACAAGCACGTCACGCGGAAGCGGATAAGCGTGACTTTTACGAGGGACGGCGCGTCAGCCGTCTTATTTCCGCCCCGGCTCTTCCGGCAGGCGACGTTTCGAATTTTGGCCGCGGCATATAGATGGCGGCCGCGCCGCCGCAAAGCAAAAAGGACATCAGCCCTTTCCAAAGGCGCTCCCGGATGAGCCTGTTCCCGCGAAACCAGAGAGCGCAACGCCTTTAACGAGTCACGCGCTCACCGCCGCGCCCGTCGGGCGAAAACCGCGCCTGTTTACTTGGGCCAGCCGATCGGCTGAACGATATACACCATATATCCGTCGGGCAGCTTCAGTTCGCCGTCCAGCGCGTTCGCGCCCGTGGCCTTGACCACGTTGCCCAGCCCGACCGAGGCGCAGTACAGGCCCGCGTTCTGGTACAATGACCCCACGTGCATGCCGGCAAAGCGGTCATCCTTCGGCGCGGCGTAGAGCAGAACCAAGGGCGGATTGCCGAATTTGGAGCGGACATCTTTATCCAGTATCCGGCTCAAGGCGTGTTCTTTGGGCTCATACAGCCAGACGCCGCTCTCCAGAACCGCGTAGACCGCCAGAGCCTGGCTGTTCCGCGCCGTGGGAGCGGTATGGAGCCCCTGGTCCGGCCGGTTCACGCCCCAGGCCGCCCAAAGGAGATTGCTCAAATCCCGCTCGGACACCGGATTGTCGCTGAAGCCGCGCGTGGTCTTACGTTCGGCCAGCGCCTGCATCAGCGGCTTGCCGCCCGCGCCGTCAGGCTTGGGCAAAGTGATGCGATCCGGTCCGGCGGCATGGGCCGACGCGGCCAAAAGCGGAATCCCAACAAAAAACACGGACAAACACAGGGAAAAAATCACGACACGGTTCATAAACGCCTCCCGCCGAAAGCCATGCCGGGGAATCGCGTCTATTCCCGCATTCCCTGGCTGATAAAGAATCTCTGCCGTAAACATACCGCCTACCGGCTGAAAATTCCATCTTTTTTCATGATCGCGACTTGTCCCGCCGGGCTTGCTTCCAGGCCAATCCTGGCGTAAACAATATATTTTCAGGATAAAGCCATGAAATATGCCATATTGTACGTTTTTACCGTGGTCCTGGTGAACTTCGCCTTTGACCACGTGCCCCTGCTCAGCCTGCCCGGCGGCGAACGCTGGTCGCCCGTGGCGCTGGTGGTGGGCTTCGTTTTTGTCATCCGCGATTACGCGCAGCGGGAAATCGGCCATTGGGTCCTGCCCGCCATGCTCCTGGGCGGCCTGATCAGCTGGCTCATGGCCACTCCGGCCATTGCCCTGGCCAGCGTCTGCGCCTTTCTCACCGGCGAACTGGTTGACTGGGCGGTCTACACCTATACCGGGCGCCCTTTTTCCCAGCGCGTGCTTTTATCCAGCGCCCTGAGCACGCCCTTGGACAGCGTTGTGTTCCTGAGCATGATCGGACTTTTTTCCATACCCTCAGTACTGATCATGACCGCCAGCAAGATGATCGGGGCCGCCGCCGTCTATTGCATCACCCGCCGGCGCGAGCTGGCCGAGGCGCGCGCCTGGCGCTCCTTTCCGCCGACAGGCGGAGCCTGATAATGCCCCCCCCGTGAAGGATTTCTTCGCGCGGGGGCTTCGGGTGCGGCCCGACTCACCACGAATCAACGGGTGATCTTCCGCTGACGGCCTTACTTCCAGGCCAAGGCGATAAGGGCAAAGGAATCACCGTTCAGCGGTCCCCCTGGTATGAGGCATAATACTCTTGCCGTCGGAATCCAGCCAGTTGGAGCATGCCCGCCAACGCATCCTTGCGCGGGGGGTATATCTCCACCTTGTTTTTCAGGCTGCGATCCGCGCTTTTGAGCACCAGGCGGGTATGGAACGGAAACGAGAGTTTCCTCTTGAAGGGCGGCGGATTACCCAATAAAGAGCGTTTCCCCTTATAGGGGGTTCCAAGAGGACCCATGGCCCTCTCGAACCCCTGCTCACAAGTGAATTGGCTTACAGCACCAAGCATTTTTAACCATTTCACGCCTTAATTTTCCCTTTCTCAAGCTCGGGTACTTTTCCGGGTGAAATTACGAACAACATTTTCTGTTCGTAATTTCACTCCGGAGAATCCCCGCATATTCGCTCTAATCCTGGCTCTCCCGTCTTTCATCGGCTTTCCGTTCCTCAACCGAACGGGAGCCAAAAATGTCCGCAACGTCAAGCGCAGCAACAGCCGCGCCCACTTCGCCCGCCTTTGCCTTTCCTCTTCTCGCCGCCACGCCGCTCGCCGCCTCCGTCACCCCGGAAAAATGGGCGCAACAGGCCCGCCTTGAGCAGGAGATGGTCACGCTGGGGATAGAGGCCCTGCACATCGGCATCAACAAGGCCCGCGCCAAGGGGCAGGAGCACAACACCGTCTACGGCGGCCGCCTAATCTCCCATTCCCTGCCCCGGCTCACCGCCGCCATTGAGGCGGAAATAGCAGCCTCCAAAACCGGCAAACCCGGCCGCCTCGCCACCCACGTCAAGCTGCTCTCCCTGCTTCCGGCCGATGTTATAGCGGCCGTCACGCTCGTCACCGTCGTCCAGCACATCAGCAACAAGGCCCCGCTCAACGCTACCGCCTTCGCTCTGGGAGACGCCGTGGAAAACGAGCTGATACGCAGGGACTACGCCAAGCAATCCCCGAACAGCTACCGCTGGGCCAAGCGCCGCGAACAACGCACCCACCACCAGCAGCACATGCGCGGCCTGTTCCGCGACAATGCCCGCAAGGAGGGGGTGCAAACCGTCGCCTTTCCCCGCACCGACAAGCTCCACCTGGGCCTGAAGCTCCTGGAGCTGGTCGTCACCTCCACCGGCCTCGTCAGTATCGATAAAATCACGCACACCGGCTCCCGCCTGGGCAAACAGACCGGCAAGCAGATGGGCTTCTCCTTCGTCGTCACCCCAACGCGGGAGTGCCTGGCCTGGATTGCCTCCCGCGTCGAGCACTGCGAAGCCCTGTCCCCCAAGTACCTCCCCTCGGTCGTCCCTCCCAAGCCCTGGGATTCCCCGTTCGACGGCGGCTACTGGTCGTCGTCCGTGGCCGGGCGCGTCCTCATCAAAACCCGCTATCAAGGCTACCTGGAAGAGCTTGCCAACCGCGTGGACGACATGCCCGAAGTCTACCGGGCCATCAACGCCATGCAGGCCACTCCCTGGCAAGTGAACCGGCCCGTCCTCGCAGTGGCCCAAGCCATTTGGGACGTAAGCGAAGACGGCGCGGCCGGTCTTCCCCCCCGTGAACCGTTGCCCCTGCCTCCGTGCCCGGTGTGCGGAGCTTACCTTGGCGACACCTCCCCCCTTTCAGCGCGGGAACGTCATTCCTGCTTTGACACCTGCCCGCCTGAAACCCTCAAATCGTGGCGCATAGCCGCAGCCCGCGCTTATGACAGGCAAACGTCCCTGTCCTCCAAGCGCCTGCAATCCGCGAAGATTCTCTATCTGGCGGAACGCTATGCCGACGAACCTTCCTTCTTTTTTCCCCATCAACTGGATTTTCGCGGCAGGGCCTACCCCATGCCCTCCTACCTTTCCCCGCAAGGCAACGACCTTGCCAAGGGGCTACTTACCTTCGCCCAAGGCAAGCCGCTGGGGACCGAAGGCTGGCGCTGGCTCGCCATCCACCTCGCCAACACCTGGGGCGCGGACAAGGTCTCCCTGGATGAACGCATCGCCTGGGCCAAGGAAAACGAGCAACGCATCCTGCGCATGGTCCAAGACCCCCTGGCCGCACCCTGGTGGCAGGACGCCGACAAACCCTTCCAGTTCCTGGCCGCCTGCTTCGAGTGGGCCGGCTGGCTTACGCAGGGCGCGGCCTTCGTCTCCCACCTGCCGGTCGCCATGGACGGCACCTGCAACGGCCTCCAGATTTTCTCGCTCATGCTGCGGGATGAAGTGGGCGGCCGGGCCACCAACCTGCTTCCCGCCGACAAGCCTCAGGACATCTACGCCATCGTGGCGGACAAAGTGACGGCCAAGCTTCAAGAACTGGCCGAGACCGGCGTGGTGCGGACCAAGGAGGTAGAAGACGAAGACGGCCAGCCGGGCGAGAAAGTCCTGTACGACGAAAAGGATATGGCCCGGCGGCTGCTGACCATGGGCCTGACCAGGAAAAGCACCAAGCGCCAGGTGATGG
>JAVBVM010000011.1:0-6060 GCA_031554295.1 Desulfovibrionaceae bacterium
CCTCCGGGGCGTCGTGGCGGCCCCGGTGGCGTTCGGCCCGGGCCATGGTTTTGTTCAGCTCCCTGATTTTCGGGAACACGGTTTGCACGTAGAATTCCGGTTCGGGCTTGTATTTTTCCAGGAAAACTTCCACGGTGACGGTCTTTTTCGGGCCCGAGGGAATGTAGTTGCTGTTCAGCAGCTGGAGCTGGATATCGCCGTTTTGCAGTTCATCGGCAAACCAGTAAGTTTTCTGGATGGTCTTGCGTTGCGTGGTGCCGGTGCCCACCTTGCGGATTTCCTGCGCGGAAAAGACGCCGCGCAGGCGTTGGTGCTCCGGCGACGCGCCCAGAGTATCCGCCATGGACAAGCTCTTCGCGGCGTCCGGCTGGTTTTTTTCAGTGGGGTTGGAGTCGGGCGTCGCTGCGGACGTGTTCTGGGCGGAATCAGCGCTCATATTGCCTCCGGCGCAGGCGCGCCGTTGTGGAAAATTCTTCGCGCACAACCGCGCGAAATTTTATTAATTTGCGAGTTCGTCGCGAATCCGCCGCAACGCGGCGGCGGGGTCTCCAGTTTGTGTTATGGGTCTGCCAATTACCAGAAAATCAGCGCCTTGGGCAACCGCCTCGGCCGGGGTCATCACTCGGCGCTGATCGTCGTTTTTCACGGCCTGGCCTGGTTCGGGGGCGGGACGTATGCCCGGCGTGACGCATAAAAAATCTTTTCCGCAAGCGGATTTAACTGCAGCGGCCTCATGTCCGGAGCAGACCACGCCGTCCAAGCCCCAGGCTTTGGCCCGACGGGCCAGCTCGGTCACCCACCGCGCGGCCGTGTAGCCCGGCGGCAGATCTTCCGGGCCCTGGCTGGTCAACAGGGTGATGCCAAGCGTAATCGGCCTGGACGGGCGATTGGCCACGGCCGCCACGGCGGCCCGCGCCATGGCTTCGCCTCCGGCCAGATGCAGGGTGAGCATGCCGGCGCCGATGTCGGCTGAAACGGCGGCCGCGCGGCCCACTGTGTTCGGAATATCGTGCAGCTTCAGATCAAGAAAAACCTGAGCGCCCCGGCGCGTCAGCTCGCGCACCATGTCCGGCCCGGCGGCCGTGAACAGTTCCAGGCCGACCTTGAGCCAGGGGCGCGCGCCGTTTGAGCCGCCGGCCAGGGTTCCGGCCAGCTTCAGGGCCTCTTCGGCGCCCGGCACGTCCAGGGCCACGATCACCTCGGGCCGGACAAGTTTGTTCCAAGTCATTTCTGTTCAGCCTCCGGAGACATATGCCAGCCTTCAAGAATGCTCTCCACCAGGCCGGGCCGGCGGGCCGGGATGAGGCCGGCCGCCAGGTAGACCGAGCGCAGATTGTCATATGCCTCATCCAGATCGTCATTGACGATCCAGGCGTCGAACCAGTGCGCCTGCTGCATTTCGCGCACGGCGTTGGTCATGCGGCGTTTGATGGTGGGGGCGTCATCCGTGCCGCGGCCGCGCAGGCGTTGCTCAAGCGTTTCATACGACGGCGGCATCAGAAAGATGAAACAGCCGGCGGCCGCGCCCAGGCTGCCCTTGAGCTGCAAGGCGCCCTGCACGTCGATGTCGAAAATCACGTCCTTTCCCTGCTCGATCAGTTCGAGCGTGGCCTTGAGCGGCGTGCCGTAGCTGTTGCCGTGCACGTGCGCCCATTCGGCGAAAAACCCCTGGTCGCGCAGGCCGGCGAAGCGTTCCGCCGTGGTGAAAAAATAGTCGCGGCCGTGCACTTCGCCGTCGCGCGGCTGGCGCGTGGTGTAGGAAATGGAGTAGGTCAGCCGGTTGAACTCTTTGAGCAGCCGACGCGTCAAGGTGGTCTTGCCGGTGCCCGAGGGCGCGCAGAGCACCAGCACCATACCGGCTCTATCTTTCTTCATTGTTGTCTTCCTGCCGCATTCGCTGGCTCACGGTTTCGGCCTGGAGGGCCGAAAGAATCACGTGGTTTGAGTCGGTAATAATCAGCGAACGCGTTTTGCGCCCTTGCGTGGCGTCAATCAGGCGGCCGTTTTCCTTGGCGTCTTCCCGCAAACGCCGCATGGGCGACGAATCCGGGTTGACCACCGTGATCACCCGCTCCGCGCTGACAAAATTTCCGAAACCAATATTGATGAGTTCGCTGGCCATTGCTATTCCATCCGCCCCAGCCCGGCTCGGCGTGTATTATCGCCAACTGGCGGTTACTATTCGATATTTTGCACCTGTTCGCGGCATTTTTCCAATTCGCTTTTGCAGTCCACCACGATGCGGGAGATTTGCGTGTCCTGCACCTTGTTGCCGCAGGTGTTGATTTCTCGGAAAGCCTCCTGCAACGTGAAGTCCAGGCGCTTGCCCGCTTCGCGTCCTTCGGCCAGCAATTCGTGCAGGCGCTCCAGGTGCGCGGTGAGGCGCGTCAGTTCCTCGCTCACATCCAGCTTGTCGGCTAAAATGACCACTTCCTGCAGAAAGCGCCCTTCCTCAAGTTCAGAACCGCAACGCGTCAGCGTTTCGCTCAGGCGCTCGCGCACCTGGGCGTAGCGTTCCTCCTTGATGTCCGGCGCGCGCTCGGCAATGCGCTGCACCCATTCGCCGATTTGAATCAGGCGCGCTTCAATGTCCAGTTGCAGGGACTGCGCCTCCCGCCGCCGGGCCACGTCCCAGTCGCTCAAGGCCGCGTCCAGGCCGGTTTCCAACTGGTCGATCAGATCGTCGTTGTCCGCTTCGTCCGCATCGCCTTCCCAGAGAAAGGACATGCCGAGCAGCCGGCTGTAGTCGGGCACGAACACGTCGCCCCGGTCCTTGGCGAAGCCGGCCATCATATCCAGCATGGCGTTGGCCTGGGCCATGTCGAAGTTCACATAGGCCATGCCGCGGCCAAAGCTCAAATGCAGGGAAATATCCAGCCGGCCGCGTTTGGCGTGATGCCGCACCACTTTTTCCAGAGTGGCCTCAAAGGGCCGCGCCAGCACCGGCAGACGCCACTTGATGTCCAGGTGGCGGTTGTTCACGCTGCGCACTTCCCAAGTTTGCGTCACGCCTGAAATTTCAAGAACACTGCGGCCGTATCCCGTCATGCTTCTCAGCATTTTCGCTCCTTGCGCGCGCCAGCGCCTTCCAACGTATCCGGAAAATTTAACAGGAAAAGCAAATAGGAGCAATATCAGCCTTTGAGGGGAAGAATGCCTCCGGCGGCCAAAGGGCCAGCCCTGGAGCGATTCGCCCGGCGGAGGCTTTGCGGCCCCCCGGCCCCCTCCGGTCCCCCCGAAAAAAGCCCCCGGCGGGGGGCCGGGGGCGGGAAATGGGCATATTTAATTCTGCTTTCGGACTTGATCCAGCAGTTCGTGCATGCGTGTTTTGCCCTCAAGCTTCTGCTTCTTGAGCTGTTTCAGGTTCAGGTCTTCAGCAGGGGTCAAAAAGGGCTTGGATTCAAGTTTTTCGATCTGCTTCTCATACAATACATGCTCTTCCCACAACGAGGTCAGCTCGGGATGCTTGCCGACAAGCTCTTCCATCAGCTCACTGTCGCGCTTTTCCATAGGATCCATCTCCTTTTTGGGTGTTTCACCGCTATTGCCACTACCCATTACAATTCTTCCGTATCCGCGGCTGCTTCCGCGGCCCGCGGTCCGGACTGCTCAAGACAGGACCAGTCCGGCTCCCGCCCGGCGGCGACGCGCACGGTCTTCCGCCGGCCCCGTTCGCCGCGCGCCAGGCTCACTTGGTTGGCCCGCACGCCGATCGAACGTGCTATAAAATCCAAAAGCTCTTGATTCGCCTTGTTTTCCACCGCCGGGGCGGCCAGCCTCACCTTGAGGCAGCCGTCGCGCTCGCCCAGCGCCTCGCTGCGCTTCGCCCCCGGCTGCGCCCAAACCTGTATCCGCCAGACGCCTTGGGCGTCGCGGCTCAACCAGGCGGGGAGGAGGGCGTTGCGCGGGCCGCTCATTCGTAAAAACCGGCGTTTCCGTTCAAAACAGCGGGCCAGCCGTTTCAGCCGGCGCTACTGTTTGGGGTTTTCCGTGCGGCCGACCGTCTGATCCCCCGTCGGCTCGACGGGTTTTCGGGGGGCCTGTCGATCCGGAGCGGCATCCGCCGCCGCTTCGGCCGCTTCCTGTTCCATAAATGTCATATTCAGCAAGGTCAGGTGCTGTTCCAGCGAGGCGCGCACCTGCATATACACTTGCGCGCGCACGCGGTTCGCGGTGGCTATTTCGTCCTGCAAGCGGCCCAGGCGTTGGTTGCACTGGTTGAGCAGGCTTTCCGCCTTGGCGTGGGCCGCCTCGATGAGCACCTGCGCTTCTTTCTGGGCGGCGGCCTTCAAGTCGGCCGTCACGCGCTGGGTGGTAATCAGCGTGTCGCGCAAGGTGGATTCGCGGCTCCGGTATTCCTCAAGCTGGCTCTCAAGCTGGAGAAGGCGCGCTTCCAGGGCGTTCTTTTCCTCACTCAAGTCGCCGATGGCCATGGCCGCCTCTTTGATCACGGCGTCCACCTCGGCCGGCGCGTAGCCGCGCATCGTCCGGGAAAAGGTATGATTGAGCAAATCAATACGGCTTATGAACATGTCATGCGTCCTGCTCTAGTGTTCCACCGCCCGGCTGTTCCGTCGGGCCGGGAAATTACGAGAACCCCAGCCGGACAGCCGCTGCGAACAGCGACCTGACCAGCGCGATCTGCAAAAATTTGACGATCAGCAAAACCACCAGGGGCGTGAAGTCGAACCCGCCCTGCACCAAAAAAGGCAGCCGTCGGCGGATTCGGTAATAGACCGGCTCGGTCAGCATGCGCAACGTGCGCACGATGGGATTGTAAGGGTCGGGCCGCACAAAGGAGAGGACAGCGGAAATGATCACAATCCAGAAATAGAGAGACAGCAGCGCATCCAGAACCCAGGCGAGACCGTGCAGAATATTGGCGAGAACGAACATAGGCAGGCGTAACCCCTTGGCTTTGAGAGTTCCATAGAACGCGTGACGCGTCAAGCGGCTTTGTACCAGCCCGGACGGCTTTTCCGACCGGGCGCCGCCGTCGCCGGGCAAAGAAAAAAATGTGCTCGTGAAAATCCTTACGAGCGCTGTGGTTAGTCCTGTTTTTTTCCCGCCAAGCCTTCCAGTTCGGGAAAGTCCCGGATATGCCGCTCGGCTTCAAGCTCCGGCGCGGCAAAGGCCCAGAAACGCACGCCCGCGTTATGCGCCGCCTGCTGGTCCAGGCTGCTGTCGCCAACAAAAACCACATCGCCGCACGGCGCGCCCCAGGCTTTGAGGATGCGTAACAGGCCGTCCGGCGCGGGTTTCGGTGTCACCTGGTTGGCGGTCATCACCTGGGAAAAATAGTCGGTCAGGCCGAAGCGCTCCAGCAGCACGAACATGCTCTCCGAGCGATTGGTGCAAATGCCCAGTTCGAGCCCTTCGGCCCGCAACGCTTCCAGGCACGGCCGCAGGCCGCGCGCGGGCGTGAGCAGCGGCACCACGTCGCGCATATAGCTGATGTGCGCGGCCGCCTTGGGCAGAGCCGGGCGCAGGGCGGCCGGAATCACGCGGGCGATGGCCCCGTCGTTGGTGGCCATGTGCACGTACTCCTCATCCTGCTGAGACATGGGCGGCAGGCCGACCAGGGAACGCAACAGGTTGTAGTACTTGATGTTGGACTCGCGCGAATCCACCAGCACGCCGTCACAGTCGAAAATCATTCCGCGCATCGATATCGTTTCCTCAGGCCCGTTTTACAGCCGCGATAGTGATGATGGCGGCTTCCCGCCCTTCAAGGTCCTTGAACATTTTTGGGACGGCCCGGCCCAGAACCTGACCGAGCGGCGCCGCGGCGAATTTCGCGCCGGCGGGGGCGCCATCGGGCGTGGCGCCCGGCCCGTTTTCCTCAAAGCGCAGGCCGCGCTCCTCCAGCGTCTTGACAATGGCCGGATGCCCGGCCCAAAAGATCGCGTCAGCCGGGGCAAAAACAGATATGGCCTCAAGGATGCGTTCCCAGGCGTTCAGAACCAGCGCGCCGGGATCGCCCGGCAAGTCGGGCGTGAACGGCTCCAGCTCGCCGAATTCGTTCGGCGCGTCCCGTTCTTCTTGCTCCGCGCCCAGCAC
>JAVBVM010000053.1:0-5769 GCA_031554295.1 Desulfovibrionaceae bacterium
CTATCTGAACGGCAAAACCCAGACCGCCTGCAAAGACACGCTGGGGCCCGGCGCGGTCATCGCCATTGCCAAGCTCAAGGGCACGGCCACGGGCGACACCCTGTGCGACGAAAAGGCCCCATTCATCCTGCCCAGGCCGGCCGTTCCGCCGCAGCTGATCAGCTACGCCCTGGCCCCCAAGGAAAAGGGCGAGGAAGACAAGGTTTTCTCCGCCGTGCACAAGCTGCTGGATGAGGACATCACCCTGAAGCTGGCGCGTGATGAGGAAACCGGCGACATCCTGCTTTCCGGCATGGGGCAGTTGCATATCGAGTTGGCCGTGGAAAAGGCCAAACGCCGCTACAAGACGGAAATTCTCCTGAAAACGCCCAAGGTCCCCTACCGCGAAACCATCAAAGGCAAAGCCCAGGTGCAGGGCCGCCACAAGAAGCAGTCCGGCGGCCGCGGCCAGTTCGGCGACTGCTGGGTGGAATTCGAAGGCCAGCCGCGCGGCACGGGCTATGTATTTGAAGATGCCGTGGTCGGCGGCTCGGTGCCGCGCCAATATATCCCGGCCGTGGACAAGGGCATCCAGGAAGCCTCGGTGCGCGGTTTCATCGCCGGCTACCCGATGGTGGACTTCAAGGCCAAACTGTATGACGGCAGCTACCATACCGTGGACTCCTCGGAAATGGCCTTCAAGGTGGCCGGCTCCCTGGCCTTCAAAAAGGCCATGGAAAGCCTCAAGGTGGTGCTGCTTGAACCTATTGTGGTACTGGCCGTGTCCGTGCCGGACGAATACATGGGCGATGTGATCGGCGACTTGTCCTCCCGGCGCGGCAAGGTGCTGGGTTCCGACTCCTCGGCCGGCGTCACGGAAATCAAGGCCCAGGTGCCTATGAGCGAAATCCTGCGCTACGCGCCGGACCTGCGCTCCATGACCGGCGGCCAGGGCGTGTTCACCATGGAATTCTCGCACTACGAAGAAGCGCCGCCGCCGGTTACGGAAAAAGTGGTGGCCGAGCACAAGGTCGTGCGCGAACAGGAATAGGAAGTATTTACACGGGCAATGAAGAAAGGACCGGCAAGCCGGTCCTTTCTTTTTGCGGCATGATTAGCGGATTACGCGCGCTTACGGCATAATCACGACCACGGTCGTTCGTTTGCCGTCCTTGATTATATCCACGTTGTTGTCGCCGCGCTTCATGAGCGAATAGAAATTGTCCGGGGTGCAGTTGGCGCCGTTGACGGCCACCAGCAGATCGCCCTTGGCGATGCCGGCCGTGTCCGCGCTGGTGCCTTTGGCCACGGCGGCGGCCAGGGCGCCGGACGGGATATTGTTCTTCTGTTGCGCGCCCGCGGGCAAGTCCGCCACCAGCAGCCCCAGGACGGCGCTCTCTTCCAGCCGGCCAAAGAAAAAGGCGGCATAGCGCTTGGCCCCCTGCCCTTTGGCTGGGGCTTTAGGGTCGACCTGCACCAGCACCAGACTGACGCCCAGTGTCCGGCCCGCGTCATCCGCCAGGCGCACGGCTTCCGTACTGGAAGCCGCCTCATAAATAGAGGTGCCCAGCCCGAAATAGCCCTTTTCCCAAGTGGACAGGGTGATGTCGGCAAATTCCACCTTCTCCCACAAGCGCGCCTGCGTGCCCTCATAGGGCTTCAGAATCGGAACCTTCTTGATGGACTCGGCCGAAGGCCCGTCATAGCGCTCAAAGCACGGGTTGCCAAAGCTGAACTGCTGGGCCGAGGCAACGGAACAAACCAGGTGCAGACAGGCCAAAACGGCAATGAAAAAGAAAAAGCGACGGAACATAAAATCTCCTTCATGGGAGCATGGTAACCCGTATATACGCCAGATACCAGTGTCTAGTTGCAAAAATTACGAACAGAATTTATCAACCGCGCGCCCTTGATTTTTCGTTTTTTCCAGACAAAAGGCCGCGCTGTTTCGTTGTATGTTTTCTGGAACGCCTTGATATGTGCGCCACGTTCCTGCGTGTTTGAAAAGCTTGCGCCGCGCTGGGGCTTGAGCGTCAGTATGCCAAACCATATCCCTGAGTCATTCCTGCAGAAAGAGCGATGTATCCCTTTTGGGTTTCTCCGGCGGAGGCGATGGGAAGCTTTCTTGACATTTCCGGTGAAGGAGAACAGCCTATAAAATCAGCGCCTGGTCGAATGTTTATACTAAGCCTCAATTGTTTTTTCTGTTACTTCTGTTTCATGCATAGTTGTGAGGAAGAGGATTTGAACCTGCAATTCCTCAAGTTTCCTCTCAAAGTGCAGCAGTGTCCACAGGACGGGTCGGAGCCCGCATACAACGCGCGCCTGTCGCGCCTCATAAAAACATCCGGGCCGCACCCACTTCGGCTTGGAATGTCTGCGTATTCCACGGAACATTCCTTACCGAAATAGGCGCGGCCCGACTAAATGGGGTTCCAAGGGGCTCATGGCCCCTTGGCCGCCGGAGGCGTTTCCCCACTATTCCTTAATCTCTGTTACGATCCCGGTCCCGCCCGCGGTCACCACGGTCTCCACGATCGCGGTCACGCCCGCGATCCCGGTCGCCCCTGTCACCGCGATCCCGATCGCCGCGTTCGCGGGGCGGGCGGGCGGGGCGGGCGGTGTCCTCGGGGTTCCAGGGCGTGCCCTGTTCTTCGAGGAGCACGGCCTTGCGGCTGGCACGGATGCGGTCGCCGTTGATTTCGATCACCTTGACCATCATGTCTTCGCCCAGGCGGGCCACATCGCCGGTTTGGGCCACGCGGCCGGTGTCAAGCTGGGAAATGTGCACCAGGGCCTCGACATTGGGCATGATTTCGACGATGGCGCCGATTTCCATGATCTTGCGCACCTTGCCGAGGTAGTTTTTGCCGAGGTCAGGCCGCTGGTCGTAGTAGGTGACCATCTGGCGGGCCTGTTCCATGGCTTCAGAGGTGGGGGCGAAGATGGAAATGCGGCCGGAGTCTTCGATGTCAATGGAAGCGCCGGTGGCGGCGGTGATGGCTTTGATGTTCTTGCCGCCGGGTCCGATGATCATGCGGATCACTTCGGGGTTGACGAAGACTTCGGCATGCTGCGGCGCGTAGGGCGACAGTTCGGTGCGGGAACCAGGCAGGGCGCGCTGCATATGATCGAGCACGTGCACGCGGGCCACGCGGGCCTGTTCCATGGCCCGGGCCATGATTTCAGTGGTCAGGCCGTTGATCTTGATGTCCATCTGCCCCGCGGTGACGCCTTCAGCCGAGCCGGCGATCTTAAAGTCCATATCGCCCAGGGCGTCTTCGTCGCCGAGAATGTCGGTGAGCACCACGAACTTGTCGTCTTCCTTGATCAGGCCCATGGCGATGCCGGCCACGGGGGCGGAAATCTGCACGCCCGCGTCCATCAGCGAAAGGCACCCGCCGCACACGGCGGCCATGCTGGACGAGCCGTTGGACTCAAGGGTTTCGGCCACGATGCGCACGGTGAAGGGGAAGTTTTCCGAAGCGGGCAAGATCGGGCGCAGGGCCTTTTCAGCCAGGGCGCCGTGGCCGATTTCGCGGCGGGAGACGCGCACGGGCTTCACTTCGCCCACGGAGAAGGGCGGGAAGTTATAGTGCAGCATGAAGCGCTTGAAGGAATCGCCGTTCAGGGAGTCCATGCGCTGTTCGTCGGTGGAGGCGCCCAGGGTGGTCACCACCAAGGACTTGGTTTCGCCGCGCGCGAACAGGGCCGAGCCATGCGCGCGGGGCAACACGCCCGGCTCGATGGCGATGGGGCGCACGGTGGTGGTGTCGCGGCCGTCAATGCGCGTGCCTTCGGTGACAATGCGACGGCGCACCACTTTCTTTTCCAGGGCGGAAATCATGTTGCCCACGCCGGACAGGGCGGCCGGGTTCTCCGCATAGGCCGGGTCGGCCGCGAGCACGGACATCAGCTCTTCCTTCACGGCCTTGCGGGCGTCCTTGCGGGCCATTTTTTCCGGGATGCGCATGGCTTGGTCAAGCTTGGCCGCGGCGAAGCTTTCCACCTTGGCCGCCAGCTCGGGGTCGTCCACCGGGGAGACAAAGGCCAGCTTTTCCTTGCCGGCCAGCTCGCGCAGCTTGTTCTGGGCGGCGATCAGCGGCTGGATTTCCTTGTGGCCCCATTCCAGGGCGTCGATGATTACGGATTCCGGCACGAAGCGCGCCTCGCCTTCCACCATGACCACAGCGTCGGCCGAGGCGGCGAAGACGATGTTCAGGTCCGCGTTTTCCGCCTGCTTGATAGTCGGGTTCAGGGCGAACTGGCCGTTGATGCGGCAGATGCGGCCGCCGGCCACCGCGCCTTCAAAAGGAATGGAGGAGAGAAGCAGGGCGGCGGAAGCACCGGTCAGGGCCAGCACGTCCGGGTCGTTTTCCTGGTCGGCGGAGATGACGCTGGCCAGCACCTGCACTTCTTCCCTGTAACCCTTGGGGAAGAGCGGGCGCACCGGCCGATCGATCAGGCGGGAGACCAGGGTCTCGCGCTCGGACGGGCGGCCGATTTCACGGCGGAAGAAGCTGCCGGGAATGCGGCCGGCCGCGTACATTTTTTCCGAATACTCGACGGTGAGCGGGAAAAAGTCCACCTCACGGGCCATGGGCGCGGCGCAAGCGGTGACCAGCACGATGGTGGCGCCGCACTGCACGGTCACGGAGCCGTCGGCCTGGTTGGCCAGCTTGCCTGTTTCCAGGATGATTTCGCGGCCGCCGACAACGGCGGTGGTGCGAATGGCATTAAACTGAGACATAGATAAATTCCTTTGTGAATCCACTTCACGGTTTTGAAGGGGATTCCGGGAAAAGCATCGAACCGGCGCGCCTGCTCGGCTGGCTTCGATAATTTGCCCGGACGCCCCTTCCTGCTTGGGTTACGGCAGCCCTGCGGGCCGCCTATGGTAAAAGGCCGGGCAGCGCCCGGCCTTGGTGCTGATTTTACCAGCAGCCCGCCGCCGAGGCGGGCGTGCTTCACAAACCCCGTCTTCGAAGTTTGTCATGTGAACAAGCCGGGTTTTGACAACGCAAAACCCGGCCGTGTGTCATTTGTTTGAAAGCCTTGCCAATCCTACTTGCGCAGACCAAGCTTTTCGATCAGGGCGCGGTAGCGCTGCACGTCTTTTTTCTTCAGGTAGCCGAGGATGTTCCGGCGGCGGCCAACCAGCTTCAGCAGGCCGGTGCGCGAGTGGAAGTCCTTCTTGTGCGTCTTGAAGTGATCGGTCAACTGCTCAATACGGGCGGTGAGCAGCGCCACCTGCACCTCGGGCGAGCCGGTGTCGCCTTCGTGCTTGGCGTGCTTGGTCATTACCTCTTTTTTCGCTTCTGAATCCATTACCACAGCAAACTCCTTTGGGCGAATCCTCTTGCGAGCAATCGCGCTAAACGTTCCACAGTCCCCGCAGGACGGCCCAGGCGGGCGTTTCGTTTTTCAAGCGCGTCACGGCCAGAGCCACGGGCGTGGCGTCGGCGGCCAGGAATAGCGCGCGCAGGCCCTCTTCGTATGGCCTGCCTCCCAGCTGCCCCGGCTCCCATGACAGCGGCATGCCGTTGCGCGCCTTGGCTTCCTGCTCGGCGGTCAGGGTAATCCCCGGCCACTCGGGCAGACAGGCGGCAATCGGAATGACGCGTTCAGGCAGCCGTTCCGGCTCGTTCCGCACCTCGTCGAGCGTAAACGCCTGATCAAGGCCGAACGGGTGGCTGTATTCCCGGGTGAGTTCCGTAAGCGTGGCGCCGCACCCCAATCGCATCCCCAAGCTGTGGGCCAGGGAGCGTATATAGGTGCCGGAACCGCACG
>JAVBVM010000028.1:0-4787 GCA_031554295.1 Desulfovibrionaceae bacterium
TATAACCAAAACAAAAACTTCCCGGAAATGCTCCGGGCAAAACGGGCAGCGGGAAAGCGCGTTCGACAGGCGTGTTCCCCCTCCGCCCGGGCGTATCCGCAAAAACATCGGCAAGCTGGAGGCGCGCAATGCCTTTACCTCCAATTAGTACGCAAAGTAAGGCTGAAACCGGATAGAGGTCAATCCTCAACTGAAAAAGTTTCCCGGACCATAGTAAATCGGTTTCTTGAAGGCCAGCTTGCACTGAAAAAACACCGGAGGACGCCATCGTCGAAAAAAGCAAAGGGAGCGGGAAAGGGCGATCATCTCCAAGTAATTTTAAAATAATAAAATCACACGGACGCGCAGGTCAACATGCAACTAAAAAAGTTTACAAGCCAAACCAAATAGCTTTGCCCGACGGAACTGTCACGGAAGGGAATGAAATCAAGATTGTCGCGGTGAAGACGCTAAACGCCACAGGCATGGAGCATCGTTTGCCATGGTTTTTCCAGGAACCGGAAAATTCCGATTCCCTTTTTTCACATCAGCTATTCTTATGGATGCACTGGCATTTTCCCCTTCCCCGCGCTGCTCGCCCCAAAAATACTCTGATGGATTCTTTGCGAAAAATACCCTATGCTCATTCGGCATATGTTCGTCTTGACAGCTCCGGCCATCATTCCCGTGAGGGAGCCCGCCGCCGGAATAACCATGGCACCCGTTCGAGGACCGCATGCGCTGGAGAAACCGCGAAGAAAGCACCAATGTGGAAGATCGCCGGGGGCGTCCCTCGGGTTTCCGCGGCGGAAGAATCAACGGTAAAATTGGCATCATCACGGTGGTGATCGTCCTGATTGCCGGCTATTACGGCATTGACCTCACGCCCATGCTGACCGGCGGCGCTGATCCGGGCCCCGTCTCAAGCCAGACCTACACCCCTTCCCCGGGGGAGCAGGAAATGGCGCGCTTTACCTCGGTGGCGCTCAAAACCACCGAAGAGGCATGGGAGGAGCTTTTCCGGAACATGGGGCGAACCTATGCGCCGCCCCGGCTGGTGCTCTACACCGGCTCCACGGACACCACCTGCGGCTACGGCCAGGCCGCCATGGGCCCCTTCTATTGCCCTGGCGACACGAGCGTATATATTGATCTTTCCTTTTACCAGGACATGAAGACCAAACTGGGCGGCGGGGGCGACTTTGCCCAAGGCTATGTGATTGCCCATGAGGTTGGCCACCATGTGCAGAACCTGCTGGGGATTTCGCAAAAGGTGCGCAAGGCGCAGGCCGGCGCCTCGCAAAAAGAGGTCAACCGGCTTTCAGTGATGCTGGAGTTGCAGGCGGACTGCTTTGCGGGCGTCTGGGGCCATGCCGTGCGGCAGGAAAACATCCTGGAGCAAGGCGACCTGGAAGAGGCGCTCAAAACGGCGCAGGCCATCGGCGATGACCGCTTGCAGCGGCAAAGCGGCGGCCGGGTGGTTCCCGACAGCTTCACCCACGGCACGTCGCAACAGCGCTACACTTGGTTTAAACGTGGCTTTGATTCCGGCAACCCCGGCGTGTGCGACACGTTTTCAGGATACCAATAAACCGGCCGGCGAAATTGGCCCGCCGGAAAGAGGAATGCTCGCGGCATACCACGCCGAACAGGAGCTGAACGCCTGATACGCTTTTGTCATTCGCTATTGGTGCGCTGTGCATATTGACCAGCAATGCCCTCAGCGTCTTATTCCAAAATATCCGCCGCTGGTGAATCCTCCCAGGCGGATGCCTTGCACATTTAACCCCGTTGCGCTATTTTCCACGCCGAGGTTTTTCGCCGTTGCCTTAGATTTTTGCGGTTTTGTCCCGCACGGCGCAACCACAAATCAGGATGGTGCCCCTTGCCGAAATATTGGCCCTTTATTCTCGCACTGGTGGTCGTTCTCGCGGCAGTGTCGCTGTTTGGGTACCTGCGGCCGCGGCCGGAGCCGGAACTCCCGGTCAAAATCCTTTTTGCCCCCCCCAATGCCGAGGCGGTGGTGTTCACGCACGCCGCGCACGCGGATACCTATAACGTCGACTGTGCGTCCTGCCACCATGAATACCCGGGCGACCGGCCCGATCCGCAGGCATGCCGGAACTGTCACGGCGCGGCGTTTGACGAGGAATTCAAGACCGGCCATATCCAGGCTTTCGGCCAGGACGCCAGCGCCTGCGTGACCTGCCACCATCTGGAGCCGGGCGTCGACCGCTGGACGCGGGAGATGCACGACGAGCACGCCGCTTCCTATGCCAGCGACTGCACCGACTGCCACCACGGCCCGGAAATCGAGCCGGAGCCGCAGTCCTGCAAAAACTGCCACGCCACTTTGGATAAGGGCAAAATGCCCGCGCCGGACAAGGACATGCCCACTTATCGCGACGCCGCGCACGCCCGTTGCGCGAACTGCCACAGCGACTGGATTGACGCCGGTATCGCCGGCGGCTGCTCGTCCTGTCACGATTTCGCGTCCACCAGGCCGCTGGCCGCCGCCAAAAATCTTCCCGATACCCTTACCGACTGCGTGGCCTGCCACTATCAGCAAGATATGGGCCCGCAGGATCTGATGCTGACGGCCGAGCAGGCGTTCCATGGTTCCTGCATGGGCTGCCATGAACGGCTGGGCAAGGGGCCGCACCAAATGCCCAAGGATCTGATCCGGACGAAAAAGGACGAATCCCGCCATTGCGCGCAGTGCCATACAGGATAAGCCGATGAAAAAAATATCGTTCAACCTTGCCTGCCCGAGCCTGGAAAGCCTTTTGCCCGGGCCGGAACCCGCGGAATACCGGGTGCCCGTGGCCTCGTCCCGCGTCCTTCTGAAAAAACGGGCCGAGGTGGTCGCCTATGGGCCGGTCGCCTCCGCGCCGGACGCCTCGATTGAGGATGTGCATTCGCCAGTGGACGGCGTGATCACCGAGATCACGCCCGAATACCTTGTCATCGCGCCGCAAGCGGTGAGCCTTGAACCCGTGGCCCCAATCCGGATGGACGCGCTGGCCGGGGATGAACTGCTCACGGCCCTGCGCCGGCTCGGCATCAGCCCGCGCGACCTTAACAACCGCGCGGATACGCTGGTTATCAACGCCCTGAACCCGGAGCCCGGCGTCTTCTTTTCCCGCATGCTGCTTGAAGAGCACACGGCCACACTTGAGGCCGGACTCAGGCTGTTGCGGGCTCTGGGCCACTTCCAGCAGATCACGCTGGTGTTGCCTGAAGGCTCCAAGGCGGAACTGGGCGGTCTCCATCGCGCGTACATAAAGCCGGTCTATCCGAACAGCCGCCCGCCCCTGGTGATGCTGGCGGCCACGGGGCTGGAAATGCCCCCGGATGTCGCGGTCATCAGCCTGCACCTCCTGTGGCGCCTCGGCCGGGTGGCGGAAACCGGGCTGCCGTTGCTGGAAGGTATTGTCGCAATCCAGGGCAGGAACTATCGCGTCAGGGCCGGATCCACAGTCCGGGATTTGCTCCACGCCGCGCAAATCAGCGTCGAGGAAGGCGATTTCGTCATTCTGGGCGGCGTGATGCGCGGCGAGGCGGTTTCCGACCTGGACCTCCCCCTGCCGTTCTATGTCTACGCGCTTTCACACATCCCCTACCGGGAATTCTGGCCGGTGGGCGAGCATCCCTGCATCAACTGCGGGCTGTGCGTCCAACGCTGTCCATCACGCCTGATGCCCAACCTGATCAGCCGCTATGCGGAGATTTCCCGCTATGAAATGACGCGCGAGCTGCACGTCAACGCCTGCATGGACTGCGGCCTGTGCAGCTACTGCTGCATTTCCCGGCGGCCCATGCTGCATTATATGCGCCTGTCGAAAAACCACCTGGCCGCAAAAGACAGAGCGGCCAGGCAAGGCGGCTGCTCCGACGGCTAAGGGGTAAACGCCCGCGCGGGCGCGGGAAGCGGTATTTTGAAACGCCTCAAGGAGGCATAATGTCCAAGGAAAATCTCACAGCCACGGAGTTCCAGCTCAGTGTCGCCTCCGCGCCGCACGTACACAGCGGGCGCACTCTGCCGATGGTGACAACAGCCCGCATCATCGGCCTGCTGCCGGCGGCGATTATGGCGATATACAACTTCGGCGTGCCCGCCCTGCGCGTGATGGCCCTGGCGGTGTGCACGGCCGTGGTGGTGGAGTGGATCTGCCTGCGCCTGATCAAGCATGGCGACCCGCGCCGCAACTTGCACACTATCGGGCTCGGGCTGATGTTCGCCTTTCTGCTGCCGGCGGCCACGCCCTGGTGGCTGGTGATCATCGGCGCGACCATCACCATTGCCCTGGGCAAATATGTTTTCGGGGGCATGGGCAACAGCCCGCTGTGCCCGCCGCTGATCGCCTGGGCCATTCTTCTGGTCTCCTGGCCGCTTCTGATGAGCCCGGCCGCCATGCAACTGACGCAGGACTTCGTCGACCCATTGGCCCGGCTCAAGTATTTCGGGGTGGCCGCGGCCGAGCAAATCCCCTGGCAGGATCTCCTGTTCGGCCGGCAGATCGGCGGCCTGGGCGCGACGCAGGTGCTCGGCCTGATCCTGGGCGCGGTCTATATGCTGGGGCGGGTGGCCATCAGCTGGGAAATTCCGCTCGGCTATATCGTGGGCATTGTCTGCGCCTCGCTGGCCTTGCCGGACACGGCCGGACCGCTGTTCCACCTGCTGGCCGGCAGCACGGTTTTCGGCGGCTTTTTCCTGGCCACGGAATTCGGCGGCGCGCCCACCCGGCCGGTATCTCGCCTCTGCTTCGGCTTTTGCGCGGGCGTGCTGCTGATTATCATCCGGGTGT
>JAVBVM010000163.1:0-4130 GCA_031554295.1 Desulfovibrionaceae bacterium
CGTGCGCGCGCCGTCGGTGGAGCAGTTGAAGGCCCAGTACGGGGAATCCCTATATCTGCTCATTGTGCAAGAGCTTATCACCCAGGCCCTGGCCCAGAAAAACCTCGCTGTGACGGACGCCGAACTGGCCGAGGCGGAAAATCTCATCCGGGCCGACTACCCGGAAGGGGAATTCGAAAAATCCCTGATTGAGGAATATATTGACCTGGATCTGTGGCGGGGAATGCTTCGCTATACGCTCAACCAAGAAAAGTTCCTCAAGCTGGTGCTCCGCCCGAGCATCAGCATCAGCGCCGACGAGGCTGAAGCCTATTATGCCGCTCATCTGGCTGAGTTCACCCAACCCGCGAGAACGCATTTTCTCCTGATCAGCGGGCCGGATCAGGCATCGTTGAAAAAAGCCCGCGCCGCGCTTGCCGCCTCCACCGCCCCGCAGACGCTTGCCGCCACCATGCCCGGCTTGTCCATCAGTGATTTGAAGCTGGAAACGGAACGGCTGCCCGATGCCTGGAAAGACGCACTGAAAGGGCTTACCCCGGGTAAGGTTTCCAACGTGGTGGAGCGGGAGGGTGAATTTCATTGCCTGATTCTGGTGGAAAACGCGCCCGCAAGCCAGATCAGCCTGGTGCGCGCATACCCCCTGATCGAACGCGCCCTGATTGAAGAAAAGATGAATGACGTTTTTGACGCCTGGCTGGAAAAGGAATTGAACAAAGCCGATATTCGCGTGTCTCCCCATTTGCTGCTCGTCCCGGAAGAGCGGGCGGCGTTGGAGGCCGCCCGAAATGAACCGACTTCCAAAGAGCCCGCCATTGGTCAGGAACCTGATGTAGCCCCGGCTGACACTGGCGAATTTGAGGGGGACTAGCGCTGTTTTTTATTATAGAATTTTTATATATTTCTTTTATACTAAATTTTATGTCATATTTCCGCGCATAAACGGACAATCATCTTTATACATATCATCCCTGTTCATTTGAACCCAACGATCAAAACGCCGCTGACGCCGTGATGGGCCTGCATAGCTTCGTGTACGCGCGTATTGCGTGCTGAAATAAAAACGTTTATGATTCTCTCAATATTGCAGCATTCATAAAAGCAGGGCCTGCCGGCACGCCGCTTACACGATGCGGGCGGCGCAAGGCGCGCCCTGCCGCCAGTGCTGGGTCTAGTCGGACCGGGGCGGCACAGGGAATGCGCGGACCGGAATATTCCCGGGTCGTAAAAGAGTTTTAGCAAGGAGTTTTCTGTGCGCGTTTTTTCCGCGATATTCAAAAATTCAATCTATGCGTTGATTTTACTATTTCTTGTAGCCATGCCGGCGCGGGCCGAAACGTTGAACAAAGTCGTCGCCGTGGTCAACGGCGAAATTATTTCCATGTACGATCTGCAGGCGGCCTCGGCGCCCGCGTTTTTGCGCCAGGGCGTCAACCGCGCCAATCCGACGAACCAGGCCGCAGTGGACCAGGTTTATCGGAATGTGCTGGACGGCATGATCGCGGATATCCTCATCACTCAAGAAGCGGAACGCCTCAAAATTGACGCTCCGGCGGAGGAAGTGGAAAACGAGGTCCGCACCATGATCCAACGAAGCCAGATGTCGGCTTCGGCTTTCGAACAGCAACTGAAAACCCAGGGCATGACCATGGCCATGGTGCGGGACCGAATCCGAAAAAACATCCTCCAGCACCGCCTCACCACCATGATGATTACCCGGAAAATTGTGGTCACCCAAGATGATATCCGCAAATATTATGATGAACACAAAGCCCAGTTCGCCAGCGATCGAAGCGTGGAGTTGGGCATGCTGGTGTTCCCGCCCGAGGCGGACGCCAACGCGTTGCTCGCGCAAATCCATAGCGGCGGCGCCACCTTTGAGGATGTCACCGCCAAGTGGTCCGTCGGGCCGAACGCCGCCAATGGCGGCTCCATCGGCACCCTGAGCTGGAAAGAGCTTGCGCCGGAGTGGAAAAACGCCCTGGAGGGCCTGGACAAAGGCGGGGTCAGCAATCTGTTTTCCTTGCCGGACGGCCGGCAGGTAGCGCTGAAAGTGCTTGAAATTACCCCTGGCCGCACCATGACCATTGAAGAAGCCACCCCGGAAATTGAAAATCGCCTGCGCGAACCCAAGCTTGCGCAGCGCTCCCAGGAATATATCAAACAGCTTCGCGACAAGGCGGTTGTTGATATTCGCCTGTAACCGCCCAAACCCGCGCGACGGCCAAACGGCTGAACTGACCGGCGGCGCTTGAGGTTTTGACATGCCACTGAAAGAACTCGGTTCCAGAATTCAAACAGCGCGCCAGGCCAAAGGCATGAGCATCGAGGATGTGGCCCTGAAGCTCAAGGTGCACAGACACACCCTCCGCTCCATTGAAGAGGGCAATCTGGAAGATATGCCCGAGCCGGTTTATGCTCGCAGCTTTACCCGCGCTTATGCCGCGTATGTCGGCATTGCCCCGGAAGTTGTGCAGGAGGCCGTTGACCAGGTTTTTCCCCTGGAAAAGACCCCTGAATATACCGACAAAACGGATCGCTCCGCGCCCTATATCAGGCCGCACCGACGTTCCTCTTTAAAGTCGCCCTGGCTGGCGCTGGTTGTACTGATTATTCTCGTGGCCGCTGGAGCATGGTACTACATGACCTATATGCGCGCGCCCTCCTCGGCCACTCCCCCCGCCGTCCAGGGGGAAAGCGCGCCGTCCTCGCCGACGCCCGCCCCGCCCGCTGAGGACAGTGAGCCACCCGGACCGACCATAAACAGCGGCACGCCCGCGAGCCCGGCGTCCGCCCCGCAGACGCGGGGTTCCACAGCCAACGACGCGCCGCCTCAGGCAGGCGCGCCGGCCGCGCCCCAGGCCCCCCCCTTTTCAACCGCCACTCCCGGCCCCTCCTCTACGCCAAACGTCAATGGACAAGCGGCTGGCCCCGCCCCTGCCCAGGCCAGCACGCAACCACGGCAACCGGAAGCGCCGACGGCTCCGGTCGCGCCGCAACAAACGGCGCAAGCCCCCCAAACCCGCCCGGAAACAAGCCCATCCGCTCCGCAAAACCAGGAAAACCGCCAGCCTGCCCCGCCGCGTGGCGAACACCTGCTGGTGATCAACGCGCTTGAGCCGGCCTGGTTCTCC
The DNA here is from genome assembly GCA_031554295.1 of Desulfovibrionaceae bacterium. Lineage (GTDB taxonomy): Bacteria > Desulfobacterota > Desulfovibrionia > Desulfovibrionales > Desulfovibrionaceae > JAVBVM01. The sequence goes on from JAVBVM010000163.1 coordinate 3,132, forward strand.
ATTATGGTGGATGGGGTACAGCGCTCCTACAATTTTCAGAAAGGCGACTCCGCCGAATTCACGTTCAAGCGACAGGCCACCTTGCGCATGGGCAACGCGGGCGGCGTGACTATTGTCTATAACGGCACGCCTGTGCCGAAAGCGGGCGAACGCGGCGAAGTCCGCACCCTGGTTTTCCCTCCCTCGGCGCAATAAGCCGGCCGGCGCGGCACTGCAATGGAATTTTCAAGTCATGCTCTGGTTTTGCGCGTAGGGCGCTTTCGTGAGGCGGATCTTTGGGTTCGCTTTCTTTCGTCCAGCCGGGGTGTGAACACAGCCTTCGCCTTTGGCGGCAGCAAAAGCCGGCGTCGCTTCTGCGGCTGCCTCGACCAACTGAACATCGTCAATTTTCGGGTGCGTTCGTCCCGGACCGGGAACTTCCTCTACCTTCAGGAAGGCGTTCTTCTGCGCGGCCCCTCACGTCTGCGGCACGACTGGCGGCGTTGCGGCGTCGCCCTGAACTGCCTGAAGTTCATCGAGACCTTTGACGTTCCGCCTGATAGCGCCGCCCCCGCCTTTGCCCTGGCCACGGAACTCATGGACTGCCTGGAGCGGACCGAAGGCCAGACGCATGTTTTGCCGTTGTTTTTTCGGGCTCGTTTCGCCTTTGATCAGGGGTACCGGGTGGACTTTGACGCCTGCGCCGACTGCGGCGCGCCGCTGGATTCATCCGCCGCCTTTCTACCGACCGAGGGCACGCTCCTGTGCCCGGCCTGCCCCTTGCCGAACAGCCAGGTTTTGCGTATCAGCGCTGATGCGTTGCGCGTTTTTCGTTCCATTCAACAAACAACGCCGCAGAACTGGACGGATCTGAACATTCCCCCAGCCGTGTTGCGCGAATGCGGCCGAGCCATCGACGCGTTTATCCAGCGCCATGTCGGCCTGATGTGGGATGAAGGGCGCTTCAAACGGGTATAGCCCGCCAACACGGGAAATTGCTTTATCAGGACAGCCAGAGGT
>JAVBVM010000149.1:0-16107 GCA_031554295.1 Desulfovibrionaceae bacterium
CATTGAGAGAATCAACGCCGGTATTCTGGCTCATGTGGTCTTCCTGCTGCTGCGCTTGCGTTTTTTAGGCTCCGGTTCGAACAGGCTGAGGGGCTCGCCTTTGGTGGCGAAGAGAGTGTCGAAATCACCCAAGCAGCCGAACACCAGAGATATTTCCAATAAAGACGAGAGCGAGATTAGCCCGCTGCTTTCAAAGCGCTTGATGGATCCAAGGCTGACGCCGCTGCGCTCGGCAAGTTCCTGCTGCGAAATGTTCAGCGCAAGACGGCGCTCTTTGGCCCTGGCGGCGAGTTCCTGGCGGAGTTCTTGAGGGGTCTTTAGCGATACGGCTAACATAATATCCTTTGATGTCTATTTATGCAATTTATAGATAAAATATTAGCTGTAGTCAAATTGATTCATGGAAAAAGAATGAACGCGGCTATTTTTTGGACTTACGCACCTTGACAGTCAACTCCTTTTGCGGATCGGGAACTGTTGCCGCGAACAAGGCCGCGTTTTGAATGCCGCCATAAAGCGCATGGGATATGGCGATATTATGACGGGGCATGGCTTCCGGGCTATGGCCGCCACGATTCTTTCCGAACAAGGCTGGGCAAGTGAAACCATAGAACGGCAACTGGCCCACGTTGACAAAAATACGGTGCGCGCCGCTTTCCTATCCCGCTATATCCCCTAACGTCTGGCTATGTCCCGGCTATCTCTTTGTTAAAGATAACTGTCGCTGCACACATCAGTGAATATTTTTGTCTTTTGGTGTTGGGAATGGTGTTGGGAAAGAAAGAGGGGTTACGATGCAGCCAAGCGTAACCAATTGAAATTGCTGGTTGAAGTACAGGGCTTGAACCTGTGACCCCCGCCGTGTGAAGGAAAAGCTAGGCCCGATGCGGCTCCGTTAGCCGCGGAGTGCGGCAGGCGCGTATTTTACAGCAATTTGGGGTTGCGCCCGCGCGTCTTCTTTAGCGCTTATACTGCTTCTGCCACTCGTCAAGAAATAGCAGGGCGGTTTCAATACCGGTCAGTTCGCCCTGCCGACCGCGTACAGCGGCGATCACATCCGCGAAGTCCGCATTCACGGACAGGTTGAGACGCCCGAACAATTCCGCCAATTCGGAAGCCAGCGCCGGCGGCAGATCCTCAGGCAGCCGGGCGCTTTGGCGTTGCGCCGGCCAGGCGGGAAAGCGCTCTTTCAAAAAGGCCAGCAGATCGCCCATGCGCCGCTGATAGGTATGTTCGGCCAGCACCCGGGTCCGGCCCTTTTCCGCGATTGCCAGCCGCTCTTCCGATCGGCTCAGGTAGTGAGCGATCTTTTCCAGAAGTTCCGGCATGGCGGAGAAGGTCGCCAGTTCGTCCGAAGCGAACAACTCAGGCATGAGGGCGCGCTCGTCCACCAACTGAAAAGCGCCGCAAGCCGCAAGCTCAAAAGTCCGCGGATTGACGAAATCGCCCTGCGAAACAAGATTCTTCGCCTGCACGCTGGAATGCAGGTTCAGGTTGATGCGCGTGGCTGAATAGATTTTGACCGCATCCTCAGATGAAATGCGCACACCCTGACGCTGGACGAAACGGGAAAGCACCGTATCGCCTTCCCATTCCGTGCCCCAGATTTTGAAATTCAGATGCGCCAGTTGGCGGAAAGCTATCTTGCGGTTCGGATAACCCGCGCCCAGAAAGGACACGTCCGCCCCGAATTCTCGGCGGTCGGTCGGGCTGAGTTCCAGCGGGCGGTGGAATTCAGGCAGGGCGGCCAGAGGCAGATAGAGCGCGTGTTGCACGCCCGCTTCAGCCAACTCGGCTAAAAACGGCTCTTTCTGGATCACGGCAAAAGCCGAATACAGCGGCGCGAAAGCGCGCCAATAGGTGAAAACCCGGAAATCCTCGACAAACCACATGGCAGTGAGCACCTTGTCGCGCTCAAGACGCTTCAGGGCCTGGCGGTTAAGAGGGGCCTGCGCCATGCAGAGCACCAAATCCGGCTCGACAGTCTCCACTTTGGCCAATACGGCCTGGGACACCAATTGCAGGAAGCTGTTTTCCAGATAATCCAGTCTGTCCGCGCTTACGCGCAGGTTACTCAAACCCTGGAAGGCGGAAAAAAAATCCGGGGCTTCAAAAACATCCACCGTACAGCCCAGATCGCGCAGGGCGCTGACGCAGAAACGGCCCACTGGCAGCGAGCCGCCATACATGGGCAGGACGACAAGAATGCGCGGCTTTTCGCTCATGGAGTATCCTTCAGGGGGGCGTATAAAGAAGGGAAGGCAGTGCCAGGCAGCGGCGGCAGCATCCAGTCGCGTTCCTGAAAAAGAAAGGCGGCGGCGTCCTTCGAAGTCAAGGGAGCGGCGGAAGGCGAAGCCGGCAAGGCGGCGGACAGATCAATCCCGAAATATTCCGCGGCCAGTGAGCGTAAACGCTGGCGGGCCAAAGCTTGCGAATCTCCCGGCACGACGCCGTCCCAGCGCAGGCCCAAGGCGTCCATGCCGGCGTGCAGAAGCCAGAGGCCGGAAATTTCCGGATCCGCCCCATCCTCGCGACGACTCAGCCAGCGCAGCAAAGCCGGCGAGCGAAACGGCTCAAGGCAGGCTATGTCATTAGGGCAGCTTTGCGTCTCCACGCAGGGCAGGCAGGGTTGTACGGCTTGCAGCACCCGGTGCCCCAGGCCGTATGGTCCGGTTTCCCAGACCCAGGCCGAGGACAGGAAAAAGGCGGTCACCGGCACTCCAAGGTGCGCAGCCAGGTGCATAGCGCCAGTGTCCGGGGAAATTACGGCGTCGAGATCACGCAGGGCTTCAGCCAACCCGACCCAGTCGGTTTTTCCGGTCAGGTCGTGCAGGTTCGCCTCGATACCCGCCGGCAGCAGGCGCGCCAACTCGCGCGCCAGAGGCTTTTCCGCAACGCTTCCCAGCAGAAAAACAGGGGCCGGCCCTGTACGGCCGGGCAACGAGGAAGCCATAACCCGAACGATCGGCGCCAGCACCTCGGGCGGCAACGAACGCCGCGCCATGCGCCCGGCCAGCACCACCCCGAGTCCCTTGCCGCCCGGCTTCGCCGCCGGATTGACTTGCTCGGGCGCGATCGGATCCGGCGCGAACAAAGCCCAGTAGTCAGCTAGATTCAACGGGGCCAGGCGACGTTCGCCCGTCCAGCGAAAAGCCAGCCGCATCCAGGTCTCGCGCATGGGCTGTCCGGAAACATTCCGCAGGCCGCGCACGCGCTCGGGCGGAAACAAAGCGGCCAAGGCGGCGTTCATGCCTGAAGAATTGCAGTTGTATACGCTGTCGAACCGCTCAGCGGCCAGCGCCCTGAAAGCCGGGGCATTCTCGGCCAGTACCCCGGCCGCCGTGCTTTGCCCGTGGGCGCGCACCGGGTGCAGCACAAAGCCCGCTTCGGCGGGATAAACCAACCGGGCAAGATCCTCCAACGACGCGTCGATGCACAGGTGCGTCTCGCTGTCCCGACATACCGAATAGGCCAGACGCTTGGTCTGGAGCAAATCCCCGAAGCGGGCCAGTTGGATGATCAGGCTTTTGGGCATGGCGCTCCCCACGGCTCTTTTTTGATCTCGCCGCACTTTAAAGCAAAGCGTATTGTCTCACAAGTGCCCACCCCGCCGCGACAAAGCGCTTTTTCGACAAATTAGCGGACAGCCGGGCTTCCCATGAAACGCTCCATCCTAACTTGCCGCCCGGTCTTGGCCTGTGCTATCAGGGGGGCTGAAGCAATCGCTTAAATCCGGAACCGCCAGGGCTCAGTAGATGTCCACACCCTACCCCATTTTTCTTAATCTGCGGCAACGCGCCTGCCTGGTGGTTGGCGCGGGCGCCGTGGGCCGCAGAAAAATCGAAGGTCTGCGCGCGGCCGGGGCGGGGGAAATTCTGGTGGTTGATCCGGCCATTGACCCCACGGACGATTTTTTCGCCCGGCCAGGAATCACCCCTGCCGCCCGGCCGTTCGCTGAAGCGGATGTCCAGGGCAAAAGCCTGGTCTTTGCCGCCACGGCCAATTTCGTGGTGAACGAGGCCGTGGCCAGGGCCTGCGCCACGGCCGGCGTACTCTGCAATGTGGCGACCAGCCGGGACTTAAGCGATTTTCTGGTACCCTCGAGCTTTTCCATGGAAGGCATTCATGCGGCGATTTTCACGGACGGCGCCAGCCCGGCCTTGAGCCGCCGCCTGCGGCTGGAGCTTGAGGAGTACCTGGCCCGCAATTTTTTCGGCCTGGCAACCCTGATGGGACGCCTGCGCCCCCTGGTGCTGGCCCTGGGTCGACCGAGCGCGGAAAACGCCGAGATCTTCCGATCCGTCGTTGATTCCGATATAGGCATGGCATTGCGGGAACATGACGCCGGACGGGCGAAGGAGCTTTTGCGCCGCCTGCTGCCGGAAGCCCTGCATTCCCGAATTACGGAGCTGACGCATGACCTGGTTTGACGGCTTTTCCCTGCTGATTGCGGGCTTATACTTTCTGGGCACGCTGGCCATGCTGGCCGGCCTGCTCTTGCGTCGCTCACCCCTGCAAAAGACCGCCCTGGGCCTGAGCCTTACTGGCTTTGCCCTGCATACAATCCTGCTGATTGCGCTGCTATTCGGCCTGACCGGCTTTGACTCGGCGAACGGCGCGGTGGAGCGCGGCTTTTTCGTGCAGGTCTTCGCCTGGGTGCTGCTGCTGATTTTTTTCCTGCTCTGGCGGGGTCTGCGGAGCGCCTTTCTCGGCCTGGCCGTTTCGCCGGTATCGCTGATCGCCTACCTGTCTTCCTTCACCATCCGCTCGGATGCCGCGCCTGCCATCGTCAAAGGCGTGTTCGGCTGGGTGCACATCGGCTCGCTGTTCCTGAGCGTGGCTTTGGCCACAGTGGCCTGCGTGGCCGGGGTGCTGTTCCTATACATGGACAAAAAAATCAAGCACAAAACCCGCCTCACGAACTTTGACCGGGAAATGCCCGCTCTTTCGGCGTTTGACCGCATCAACCATGTGGCCGCCCTGGCCGGTTTCCCGCTTTTCACCATCGGCATGTTCGTGGGTTTCATGAATGCGGGCAAAATCTGGGGCGCGACCCTTTCCTGGGATCCGAAAGAGGTAATTTCCCTTATTGTCTGGGCCCTGTACGGCTTCTGGTTTTACCTGCGCCTGATTCGCGGCGCGCGCGGCCGAAAAGTCGCGCTTATGGCCATTGTCATCTTCATCGCGTGCGTGTTTTCCATGTTCGGGGTGAATATCTTCATGGACACCCACCACAGTTTCAGGGCCTGACGGACATGGATGCGGATATCTTTCTGATCGGCCTCAACCACACGACGGCGGACGTGGAGGTACGCGAACGCTTTGTGCTCACGCACGAGGGGCTTACGCAGCACGGCTTTTTGCCGCTGGACAACTGTACGAACGAGCTGGCGCTGCTCTCCACCTGCAACCGGGTGGAGCTGATCGGCGCCGGCAAAGCCGAAGACGCCGTCAACCGCCTGCTCGGCTGCTGGGCGGGCTCACGCGGCTGCACCATCAACGATCTTGAGCCATATCTCTACATTTACAAAGGGCCGGAAGCGGTACGGCATCTGTTCAGCGTAGCCTCCAGCCTTGATTCACTCATTCTGGGCGAGCCGCAAATTCTCGGCCAGTTGAAGGATGCCTACCGCAAGGCCATTGAGCAAAAGAGCGCGCGCGTCATCTTAAGCCGGCTGATGCATAAGGCATTTTTCGTGGCCAAGCGCGTGCGCACGGAAACAGCCGTGGCCTCCAGCGCCGTTTCCATCAGCTATGCCGCTGTGGAACTGGCCAAGCGCATTTTCGGAAAAATGTCCAACTACAAGGCCATGCTGATCGGCGCGGGCGAAATGGCCGAACTGGCGGCCGCGCATTTGCTGAACTCAGGCATCAAGAAAATTTACGTGGCCAACCGCACCTACGAACACGGCGAGCGTCTGGCCAGGCGTTTTCAGGGCGAAGCCGTTCCTTTTGAACGGCTGACCGACTATCTGGCCGAGGTGGACATCGTGATCAGCTCCACCGGCGCGAGCGAGCCGGTGCTGGCCGCCAAAGACGTCAAAGAGGTGTTGAAGCGCCGCAAGCAGCGGCCCATGTTCTTTATTGACATTGCCGTGCCCCGGGACATTGACCCGGATGTGAACAGTCTGGATAACGTCTACCTCTACGACATCGACGATTTGAAGGAAGTGGTGGACGAAAACCTGAACCAGCGTAAAGAGGAAGCGGAAAAGGCGCGCGCCATCGTGGGCGCCGAGGTCGAAGCCTTCGGCCGCTGGCTTAAATCGCTGGATTTGCAGCCGACCATAGTGGATCTGCTCCGGCGCTCGGAAGACATTACCCGAGCGGAATTGGAACGCACCATGAGACGCTTGCCGGATCTCCCGGAAGGCACGCGGGCCGATCTTGAAACAGCCTTGGCCGCTATGCTTAACGCGGTGGTGAAAAAGATGAACCACGAGCCTATCACCTTTCTGAAACGTCGCTATGAGGATGAAATGGGGCCGCGCTACATTGATTTGGCGCGCCGCATGTTCAACCTGGACGGTGACGAAAAATCAGAAAACGCGCGCTCCGACCGGCCGCACCCGGAACGCCGCAAGCCCCGCCTGTGCGAGGAATAGTCATCCCGGCCATGGACGTCCGCCCCCGCCTGCCAGCGTCATTTCCCCTGCGTTTGCAGGATCTCTCCGGCCAGGACGCCCGCTTTTGCCTTTCCATAAAGCGTTTCATCAAGAGCCTGGGCGTGGACCCCTGCGGCACCGCCCTGATCCTGGCCTGTTCCGGCGGGGCGGACTCGCTCTGCCTGCTGCTTGCCCTGCGCTGGCTTGCTCCGCATATGGGCTTTACGCTGCACATCGCGCACATGGATCATGGCCTGCGCCCTGAGGCGGAACAGGAAGCGCGGGCGCTGGCCGCGCTCTGCCGCCGCCTGGGCGTGCCTTTCCGTCTGGAGCGGACGGATATTTTGCGCCAGGCCCACGTAAAAGGCCAAGGCGTCGAAGAGGCGGGACGGGACGCGCGTTACGCATTTTTTTCCACCTTCCGCAGAAACCTGGGCGCGGCATGGATTTGCACGGCCCACCAGCGCGACGACGTGCTGGAAGATATCCTGATGCGTTTTATCCGGGGCGCATCCTGGCCCGGTTTGGCGGGCATGCCCGCGCTCTGCCCGGAACGCCGCATCCTGCGGCCTCTGCTGATGACCGGCCGGGGCGAGATCGAAGCTTTTCTCGAGCGCCTGGGCGCGCTGCCTGTGCGGGACGCCAGCAATCAATCCACGGACTATTTGCGCAACCGTGTGCGCAATACGGTGATCCCCCTGCTTTTGGAGGAAAACCCCAACCTGGCGCACTGCGCGGCCACACTTTGGAAATCCGGGCAGGAGGATGCCTCCTACTGGGCTGCTCTGGCCGAAAATCTTTTGCCGAAAAACCCGGGGTCCACGGTGCTGGTGCCGGCCAAACTGCGGGCGCAGCCGGCCGCCGTGCGTCTGCGCCTATATATGCATGCGCTGAAAAGGCTGAAGGCATTGGACGACGATCTGGCCGCCCATCCGCTGGCTCCAACGCTCTTCCGGCTTGACGCGGCCTTTGCCGGTCCGGCGCCGGAGCAGGCCAAGACCTTCGCCTTCCCCGGAAACGTCCAGGCCACACTCAGTACCCGTGGTATTGTTTTTCATGAAAAAAAGCGTATTCCACCCAAGGCGGAAGATGACCCTACCGGCGGACCGACCGCAACGAACGACAATTGAACGCTTGTCGCCGGCGCTTTGCTCGGCTATGCTTTTTCTGAGAAAATAAAGTCCCGGCGGACTATAAGGAGAACATAGTGAATATTCTTATTTTCGGTCCCAACGGCAGCGGCAAAGGTACGCAGGGATCTCTGCTGAAAAAACGCTATAATCTTGCGCACATTGAATCGGGCGGTATTTTCCGCGAACACCTGGGAAAAGGCACGGAACTTGGAAAAAAAGCCAAGGAATACATGGATCGCGGAGATCTGGTGCCCGATGACTTAACCATTCCCATGGTGCTGGAGGTGCTGAAGCAGGCCGGCCCCAACGGCTGGTTGCTGGACGGCTTCCCGCGTAATATGGCGCAGGCGGAAAAGCTTTGGGAAGCCTTGACCAAAGCCGGCTTGCCGCTTGATTTTGTGGTCGAATTGCAACTGCCGCGCGTGGACGCGAAAAAACGTATTACCGGTCGCCGCATCTGCGCGAACGACCCCAACCATCCGAACAACGTCAACAACCCCGCTATCGTGCCAGTGAACGACGCTTGCCGGGTCTGCGGCGGCGCGCTCTCCACCCGGCCGGACGACCAGAACGAAGCGGCCATCGACAAACGCCACGAGATTTACTACGATGACAAGAACGGCACCCTGGCGGCCGCGTTGTTTTTCAAAAAACTGACGAATCAGGGCAAGACCAAATACATTGTCCTCGACAGCCGGGGTGAAATCGCGGATGTCAACGCGGATTTGCTGAAACAGCTGCCATAAGCTATTCTCACTATAAGCCTTTATGGCCCCCGCGCCTCCAGTATCATGGATAAAGGGCGCAGGGGCCTTTTTGCGTTGCTAGCAGGGCGCGATAAATGGGATTTAAATCCAGCTTTTTTATATAAGGTCGACCCAGGTAGTGTCCAAAATTTTTCGCACTTTTGGTAGCAGCCAGTCAGTGTCGGTCTTGGCGTTACCCTGAGGAGCCGGCGCGGGCCTTGCGAGCGGGAGGCGAAGCGACGATCCCGCGCTGCAAGGGCCGTGACGGCTCCGGCTCTATGCCGGTATCTCCTGTTTCATGTTCATGTACCGTTCCGTGCCCCACTTCTGCCCGGCCATGTGACGCAGGCGGGCGGTCACCAGCATCAAGGCGGCGTGGCCGTCCGGAAAGCTCCCCACCACCCGTGTGCGTCGCCGGATTTCCCGGTTCAGGCGCTCAAGCGGGCTGTTGGTACGGATGTACCGCCAGTGCGGTGAGGGGAAACCGTGGGCATTTTAAGCAAAACGACCGGTTCAATCGCCGGTCGTCCATTATCCAGACAGTATAAACGCGCTGTTTTGTCTCTGATAAATTCAAAATCCAAGGTCTCCGCTCTTGCAAATGAGGACTTTGCTAGCTGTCTGCCCCCGTCTGTGCGGGGGATCCTTGATGCAAAAAGGAGGGACGTGTAACGTCCCTCCTTTTTTATCCAAATAGACTTTTTTTACCAGGACTTCTTAAAATATTCCTTCAGTGCCGCCGCCTGTTCATCAAACGAGGCAAAGCCGGATTGGTGCAGGGCGTCCTTCACCGTGGCGTTCCAGTCCCAGGCCGCGTAGATGATGGACTTATGGAAACGGAGACGGAATTCGGACAACTCCTGACGGTAAAAGCGCTCTTTCGGCGTTTCCAGGTTTTCGCGCAGCAGGCCCATCAGGCGCTGCAACTCGCCTTCGTACCATTCCATGAGGTCGGCCGGCGTGTTGCTCTTTTTCAGAATATGCGCATAGCCGTTATTTTCCAGCAAAGCGCGCGCCTTGTTCAAGTGCTGCTCAGCCAGCCAGTCACCGAGCTTGGCGGTCGGGATATTTTCCGCCTCCAGCGTGCCTATGTCCAGCTTGGTTTGGGCGTAAGTGTCGGGCACAACCGAGGCCGAGGCAATACCGGCAATGGCCACCAGGCCGCGCAGGATCAGGCTATTGCTCACGCCTTGGCCGCAGAAGCCGACCTTGCGCTTGTATTTCTGACCAGTGAAGATGGTGACCAGGATGGCCCAGATCACCGCCGGGTCCTCTTCGTCGTAGATGTGCGAAAGGCGCGAATTGTCGCGGTCAGTGGCCAGCACCATCTGGGTCATGTCATTGGAGCCGATGGAGAAGCCGTCAAACTCCTCAATGAAGCTGCGGGCCAGGATGGCGTTGGAAGGCAGCTCGGACATCAGGATGATCTTCAGGCCGTCCTTGCCGCTTTTCAGGCTGTGCACCTGCTCCAGATAGCGACGCATGGAGCGCGCTTCCTCAATGGTACGCACGAACGGAAGCATGAGCATCAGGTTCATGCCGCCGTAAACGTTGCGCGCCAGTTTGAAGGCTTCAAGCTCCCAATCGTGAATATCGCGCGATACGCCGCGATAGCCGAGCATCGGGTTGTCTTCCGTGTGCTCGAACAGGCTGCCGCCCAGCAGGTTGCGATATTCGTTCGATTTGAAGTCCGTGCTGCGGTAGACAATGTCCTTGCCGTAGAAGGCCATGGCGAACAAGGCCAGGCCCTGCGACAGTGTTTGAACATAGTGTTCCTTGCCGGAACGAAAGCCCTTACTGCGGATAATCGTCCGAATTTTTTCCGGCAAGACCCGCACGTCGTCCATGTCCTTTTGCAAGCCGCAACGCAGGGCCACTTCTCGTCGGGCCGAGGCAACGGCAGCCAGCGTTTCCTTCACCACAGGCAGTTCGGCCACGCGCGTCGCGTCGGACTCAATGGCCGCCTCGATTTCAAAGCGGCGCTTGATTGCTTCCTGGTCCGTGCCGATAAGCAGGGCCAGTTCATCCGTGTAGCCCATGATGATGCCCACGTGTTCCTTCAGGTTCACGGAGGATTTCAGTAATTCCAAGCGGCTTGAGGCCCGGTCCAGATACTGGTCCAGGCGATGCTCAAGGTCGCGCATCTTGCGGTGGATGGCCAGCACTTCGTCCGTGCCAGCCTGGTTCTCGCGCGCCGCCAGTTCTTTGATTTCGGCGCTCAGGCCGGTAATGGTGCCGACATATTCGCGCACCTTCATATCAATGGTGATCAGACCGGCCGTCATCTGTTCGCGCAAGATCTTGGACAACTGGCTTTCATAGTCCCGGAGCTTGGCTTCGACCACCCCTTCCAGTTCGCCGCTGTCGTAGGCTTCCAATGCCTTGGGGTGCACGCCGATATTGCCGAGCATGAATTCCGCGCGCAACAGGCCGACTTCAAAATCCGGCACATTGCGCAGGCGCGAAAGGAAGAGCGATTGGCTCACATCAGCCAGCACCAGCCCGACCTTGGTGCGGGTGGCCGGCAGCTTGGCCGTATCGATTTCGCCGCCCACCTCGTAGACCGGCAGCAGGCCATGGTAAACGCGGCCGCGTGTGCCGTCCACGGTCACGTTCTGGCCGTCCAGGGCACGCAGGGCCTCCAGGCGCTGCACGCCAATTACCGCCGGAATGCCCAATTCACGCGAGGTGATGGCCGCGTGGCTGGTATCGCCGCCCACATCCGCCACAATGGCGGAAGCCAGGCGCATGCCCGGCACCATGTCCGGGTCGGTACGTTCGGCCACCAGGATATCGCCCTTGGCGATGCGATTCAGTTCCAGGGCCGAGCGCAGGAAGCGCACTGTGCCCTGTCCCGCCCCGCGCGAGGCGCCGTTGCCTTCCAACAGCACTTCGGCCTGCTCCGCGGCCTTTTCATCCACTTCCAGGCGGCGCATGAAAATGGTGGTCGGGTGATTTTCAAACTCTTCGTTCCAGCGGGTTTCCGGCCGGGCCTGCACGAACCACAGGCGATCGGCCGAGTCGATGCAGAACTCCGAGTCCATGATGATGCCGCCATACGCCTTGCTGATGTTGCGCACGCCGCGCGCCACCTGTTCAGCCTGGGCCAGCGACAGCGACCAGCGCAGGAAGTCCGCTTCGGGCACCGCCACCTTCTTGGTGCCGCCCTTGTCGTCATAAACGATCTTGCGATCCTTCACGCCCATCTGGCGGATGACCACCTCAGCGCCGTCATCGCGCTGGAACACATAAAACTTGTCGGGCGTGACCATGCCGCCCACCACAGATTCGCCCAGGCCGTAGCTGGCGTCGATGCTGACCAATTCCTTGCGGGCCGTGCCCAGACAGCCGGTAGCGGTGTCCGCGCTGAAGGCCGTTCCGGAACTGACCGGGTTGATCATGCGCATCAGGCAGACGGAGAGCGAGGTATGCTCGATGGCCCATTCTTTTTTGGCCTGTTCGGCGATGGAATCGTCGCCCGTGGCTTCAGCCAGAGTCAGGGCGTCGAGAATGGCCTCGCGCCGATATGTCATGGAGCGCAGGTTATAAGCCGAGGCGCAGTCCCAGTGGTAGGCGGTGAGCACGTTCTTTTCGCCGACCATATTCAGGTAGGTATCCTGCAGGCCGGCAAATGCCTTCTTGCGCGAATCCTCTCCGGCCGCGGACGAGCGTACGGCAATGGGCACATCCTCTTCACCCGCTTCCTTGCAGATGTCACGGTAGGCGCCCATAACCGCTTCAGCCACGTCCGCCGGGATATCCACGGACAGGATGCCGGCCTGCACCAACACCGAACGCTTGCGCAACTGGTCGATGCCTTCGGGCGAAGTGGCGAAGCCTTCCACCACGTTGTTGACAAAGCTGCGCAGCTTCATCTGGGCTTTTTCCGGCTGATTCTTCTGCTCAGCGTTGATCTGTCGGCCCAAGTTGCGCACAAATTTATGCAAAAATTCCGGGTCACCGCTGATTTCCGGGTCGTTCCATTCGATACGCGTATACTCGCGGTCCACCACGGCGCGCACGCCGGCCGCGTTCACCCGCGTCTCGTCCAGCAGCTTGTGGAAGGCGATGGAAGACACCGCCCGGAATTCCGGAGCGCTGATGCCGGGAATCTGGCTAATCAGCGCCGTATTATAGTTTTTTCCGCCCACCAACAGTTCCGCTTCAACGCCGATGCGGACAATATCCGCACCCGTAAGAATCATCTGCGCGGAAAGCTCGGGCGCAGCCTGTTCAGGCGCCTTGCCATCAGTTTTCCCAGCCGAACTTTTTGCCATGATTCTTCCCCTTCAATAATCGACAATTAGTAAACCGGCATTGTCACCGCATCTGGATCTTAGTTTAGCGGGGATCCCGGCCCCAGATCAAGAGAAAAGGCGCTGCCCGGCCGGATCAGGTTCGTTACAGACTCACCCCGCAGAACGGACAGAAGGTATAGCTCGCATCGGAAAGCGGGTGGCCGCACGCGGGGTTGGAGCATAAGCGCGGCACCGGCCCGAGTTCGACGATCAACTCGCCTTCGCGCACCGGCAGCATTTTTTTTGTTTCCTTGTAATCGGCCGTTTTCAGCACGCGCTTCACAATGCCGTCACACGGCGCGAGCACGGCTTTCTCCTGCTTCATGATCGAGATATTGAACAGTTCTTCGCCCTTTTTCACGATATCGCCAGGCGCAACGTACATCACCCACAAATCGCCGCCCCTGGGCGCGGCCACCTGCATCGGATTACTCTTGTCGGCCAGTTCCGCGCTTTTGCCGCCGGCCCTGACGGGCTGGGCAATCTGCACCTCATAGGTCATGATTTCCGAGTCGAGCGAATAGCGCACAATGCTGATGCCCGCCTCATTCAGGCGCGACATGCCCAGAATGGTCATCTGGTGGGGCATGCCCTTGGAATCGAGGAAGTTCAGCTCCGCCCCCTCGGCCAGGCCCTCGAACCAAACATCCAGGGGCAGGCGGTTGGGGTCGCCGAAGTTTGACTCGAACTGCGCGGTCTTGATCGCGTCGCCCGGATGATTCAGGTAGACCACCAACTCTTCCGCGTCCGGCTTATGCTTGGTCAGGGCGGCAAATGCCTGTTCCTCGGCGACGACGTCCACGTCTTCCAGGAACTCCAGGGGCGAGCGCTCGGTCCGGCGGGCAATGGCGTTTTTCCATTCTTTGCCAAAGGCGCTCTGATATACCCAGTCATCCGGGAATCCCAGGGGCAGCTTGCCGAATTTGCCGAGCAGCAGCTCGCGGAAGGCGTCGTTGCAATCCTGGTAGATCAGCAAACGCGCCTTTTTCATTTCCTCGTTCAGTTCGTTTTCCGGCGCTTTGGCCACCGCGTCGAGCACCTGGAGCAGATATTCCACTTCCTGCTCCCCCCCCCGCTTGTAGGCGCCGGTCACTCCCAGAAAAGCGGTGTTCCAGGTGATCTGCGAGCCGGGCGTAACGTCGTGGTAATGGATGATCTTGCGCGTGCCGGCCAGGTAACGCAACATATAGGGCAGCAGGTGGATGTAGCCCTGCTTCATGGCCCCTTCCTGCGAGGAGGAGGTGGCCCCGCCCGGCATGCCGTGCTCGACCACATCGTAATCGATGCCCTGGAAATAGGGCGCGCAATAACGGTCATAATAAGGCATAATCTGCTTGAGCACGAAGTTGCAGTCACGCAACATGGCCTTGTTCAGATAGGTTTCGCGCCCCATTTCGTCTTCAATGTAGGCGGCGGTGGCCATCACGTCGCCCTGGCCGTACCAGCGCACGGACGCGCCCATGCCGGTATCCACGATATGCGCGCCGGCCTTGGCCGCCGCCCCCACCGAAGGCACGAACAGGCCGTCCGTATAATGACGATGGTACTGCACCACCAGTTGGGGCCAGCGTTTGCGTAGGGCTCCGACCAAAGCGGCGATGAAGCGAGGCGGGCATACTCCGGCCATATCCTTCAGGCCGAGGATGATCAAGCGTGAGGCGCTGTCCGCGCTCATGCCGGTGACCGAGCCGCACATGGCCAGCATTTCCGCGGCCACGTCCATATAGTGCTCGACCGTGAACGCCGGCTTCCAGCTCAGCGATATGGCGGGCTGGAAGACCACGTCCTTACGGTTCAGGGCCACCTCGGCGAAGGGCCGCATATTGGCCACATGGTTCAGGAAGTCGAAACAGCGCAGGATGTGATAATCCTCGCAGATCATCTCGGCCGTCAGGCGCATCAGATTCCTGGGCTGCGGCTTGTAGCCGAGCACGTTGGTGGAACGCACCAGAATCTGCTTCAGGGTTTTGGGGGCGAAGCGATTCCATTCCTTGCCCTCGGTGAACGGCCAGGTCATGTTGGCCAGCAGGGCCACGTGAAAGTGCGCGCCTCCGCCGTTTTCAATGGAAAAGAAGTTGCAATTGTCCAGGTACGGCCCTATCAGCGCATCCTCAGCCAGGCGGAAGCGGTTGCCGCTGTTGGACTGGGTGATGTCGCGCGGAGTGGTGTCGGTGAAGTGCACGCCTTTGGAGTCACGCAGCAGGTCGAGCAGGGCCGCGCGATCGCCCATGGGGTACATGGAGGATTCCTTCTGCGCGGCGCGCGAAATGGCCGGCAAAGCCGGAGTGAAGCGCCCCACGCGCGGGGTGTCGATGGAGCGGTACACGCCGAGCTGCACATACGGGTTGTAGCCGCGCGCGGAGATCTCGGCCACCAGACGCGAGAGGCGTTCGGCCTCGGGCGCCAGATCCTGATAGACCATCAGACCCGGTTCCTCGGCAATGAAGGTGGTGTGAAAATCCGCGTACTTGAAACGCGGGTGCCGGATCACCTGCCGGAAAAAGGGGATGGTGGTCTTTACGCCGCCCACGATGTATTCGCCCAGGCAGCGGTCCATGGTGCCCAGCACCTTGTCCCATTCCTGGCCGTAGGCGATAAGCAACGAAGCGGCCGAATCATAGTTGGACGGGAATTCATAGCCGGCGGAGATGTTCGAATCCAGGCGCACGCCGGGGCCGCCGGGCGAAACATAGCGCGTGACCAGGCCGGCGTTGGGCGAGAAATTGTTTTGCGGATCCTCGCAGTTGATGCGCACTTGCATGGCGTGATGCACGGGCTTGGTGTTTTCTTCGGTGAAACGCAACTGCGCGCCGAAGGCAATGGCGATCTGCTCCTCCACCAGGTCAATGCCGTAGCGGCATTCCGTAATGCCGTGCTCCACCTGCAGGCGGGTATTCACTTCGATAAGATAGGCATCGCCCTCGTCCGTAACCAAAAATTCGACCGTGCACAGCGAATGGTAGTTGACGGCGCGCACCAGCATGCGGGCGTATTCCTTCAACTGATGACGCAGAGTCTCGGTCATGCCCCGCCAGGGCGAGGGGGTGAGTTCAATCAGCTTCTGGTGATTGCGCTGCAAGGTGCAGTCGCGTTCGTCAAAAGCGAAGACAGTGCCGTGCTGGTCGGCGATCACCTGAACTTCAATGTGCCGCACATTGGGCAAAAACTTCTCCACAAACAGGCGCGGGTTGCCGAATGATGCCTGGGCCATGGTGGAAGCCTTGACAAAGGCGTCTTCAAGCTCCTCCTCGTTATGCACGGCAAAAATGCCCCGGCCGCCGCCGCCGCCTTCAGCCTTCAGCATGATTGGCAAGGTCAGATTCCC
>JAVBVM010000003.1:0-14130 GCA_031554295.1 Desulfovibrionaceae bacterium
CCTTGGGCATGGTCGTCGCCGCGGCCGACGGCATCGAGAAGGAGCTCCGGCTGCGCGGAGCTTACAACCAGCTGAGCAGCACCTTGCAATCCATTGCTTCCGGCATTGTCATGATTGATAATGAGGGGGTCATCATCCAAAACAACAACCGTGCCTGCGAAATTTTGGAGCAGCCCATCCAATCGCTTGCCGGAAGGCGCTTGTCCGCGATCATGCGGCCAGACGCCGGAGATACGGATCTGCATTTAATCGAAAGCAATTTTTACAATCGGGAAATCGCCGTAACGCTTGCGAAAAATAAAAACATCTCGCTTTCCGTCACCGCCTGCGTCGTGCCGGACGCAAACGGCATTCGGTCCGGGACCGTGCTCACCTTCGAGTTCACCCGCCACGTGAACCGCGTTGTCAGCCAGAGAAGCGGCTTTACCGCGCGGTACACCTTTGACTCCATTCTCGGAGAGTCCCCAAAAATCAGCGCCGCCCGCAGGACGGGCCATGTTGCCGCCCGCAGGGACTCCACCGTGCTCATCCTGGGGGAAAGCGGCACCGGCAAGGAATTGTTCGCACAGGCCATCCACAATGCCAGCAAACGGGCCTCCGGCCCCTTCATCGCCATCAACTGCGGCTCTCTACCCAAGGACCTCATTGAAAGCGAACTGTTCGGCTACGTGGGCGGCGCGTTTTCCGGCGCTTCCAAGGAGGGCCAGCCGGGCAAGTTCGAGTTGGCGGATAAAGGCACCATCTTTCTTGACGAAATCGGCGACATGGCGCTGGACTTGCAAGCCTCGCTGCTGCGCGTTCTTCAGCTCAAAGAAATCACCCGCATTGGCGGAAAGCGCACCATTCCCGTTGACGTGCGCATTATCGCCGCCACAAACCGCGACCTGGAAGCGAAAATTCGCGACAATACGTTTCGGAGCGATTTGTTTTACCGGCTCAACGTCTTTCCCATCAACCTGCCCACGCTGCGGGATCGCCGCGACGACATCCGCCTGTTTGTCGAGTACTTCATCCGGAATTACCGCCTGGACGGTTTTCCGGTGGAGTCCATAGACGCCGAGGCATTGCGCGCGCTGGAGCAATACAACTGGCCGGGAAACGTGCGCGAGTTGCGCAACGCCATTGAGCGCGCCATGAATATTGCCCAGTCCAATCACATCACCGTTGCGGAGTTGCCCGAAAATATCCGGTCAAGCCTCCAATCAGATATTCCGGCGTTCCAGCCGACGCCGGAAGAAACGCAAAAGCCGGCCCTGGCCGATGCCCCCGTGCCGCTTCAAGGCGAATTGCGGAAAATCAAGGAAACGGAATGCGACATGATTATTCTGGCCCTCCGCAGAACCGCGGGAAATGTCTCCCGAGCCGCCCAGTTGCTGGGAATTGGCCGCAAGACCATGTATTATAAGATGGACATTTACGGGATTGACGTGCGCACAATCCGTTCCGGAATTTAACGCCGCCATGGGCATGCTCCCGCTGGGCGGGGGAAGGAGCCCGAAAAGATGGGTCCCGCCGCCTCTCAAGCCTATGGCGGCGTCTTTTAATTGGACTTTCGGTTCATTTCGTCATAAAATTTCTAGTTTCAGTAAGTAAAAGGGAATAAAAGGCAACGGGATGTCCACACAGGAACATATACGGAATTTCAGCATTATCGCGCATATTGACCACGGCAAATCCACGCTGGCCGACCGGATACTGGAATTGTCCGGCCTGGTGAGCGAGCGGGAAAAGCGGGATCAGTACCTGGATCGTATGGATCTGGAGCGCGAGCGCGGCATCACCATCAAGGCGCAGGCCGTGCGTATTCCCTACAAATCGAAAAACGGGCGCGTCTACGAGCTGAATTTGATCGATACTCCGGGGCATGTGGACTTCAACTATGAGGTCTCCCGCTCGTTGGCGGCCTGCGAGGGCGCGCTGCTGGTGGTGGACGCCTCGCAGGGCGTGGAGGCGCAGACCCTGGCCAACGTCTACCTGGCCCTGGATAACGATTTGGAAGTGGTTCCGGTGCTGAACAAGGTGGATTTGCCCAGCGCGGACGCGGACCGGGTCAAGAAACAGATCGAGGAGATCGTCGGGCTGGACTGCTCCGACGCCCTGGCCGTCAGCGCCAAAACCGGGCTGAACGTGGATCTGCTTCTGGAAGCCATTGTGGAGCGGCTGCCCGCGCCTGAAGGCAACCCGAACGCGCCCCTGAAAGCCCTGATTTTCGACTCATGGTACGACCCCTATCAGGGCGTGGTGGTCATGGTCCGCAGGGTGGACGGTGTTTTGCGCAAGGGCGACAAGGTGCGCCTGATGGCCACGCAGCGGGACTATGAAGTAATACGGCTGGGCGTGTTTTCGCCGGAAATTATGGATGTGCCGCAGTTCTCGGCCGGCCAGGTCGGTTTTTTATGCGCCAACATCAATGAGCTGGGCGACGCCAAAGTCGGCGACACCATCACCCATGCCGACCGGCCGGCGGAAACGCCGGTGCCGGGCTTCAAGGAAGTGAAGCCCATGGTCTTTTGCGGCCTGTACCCGTCCGAATCGGCCGACTATGACTCGCTGAAGTCGGCGCTTGAAAAGCTCCAGTTGAACGACGCGGCCTTCCTGTTCGAGCCCGAGACCTCGCAGGCCCTGGGCTTCGGCTTCCGCTCCGGCTTCCTCGGGCTGCTGCACATGGAGATCATCCAGGAGCGGCTGGAGCGCGAGTTCGACATGGACCTGATCGCCACCGCCCCCTCGGTCATTTACCGGGTGCAGACCACGGACGGAGCGCTGAAGGAAATCGACAATCCGTCCAAGCTGCCGGATCCGAGCAAAATTGCCGCCCTGTACGAGCCGTTCGTGCGCATTGACGTCCACGTGCCGGCCGAATTTGTCGGCAACGTGATGAAGCTGTGCGAGGAAAAACGCGGCCAGCAGAAGGACATGCGCTTTCTCTCCGCCAACCGGGTGATGATCACCTATGAGCTGCCCTTCGCGGAAATCGTCTTCGACTTTTTCGATCGCCTGAAGTCCGCCACCAAGGGCTACGCTTCCATGGATTACGAGTTCATTGACTACCGGGAGTCCGCCCTGGGAAAATTGGATATACTTCTGAACGGCGAAGTGGTGGACGCGCTCGCCGTGATCGTGCATCGCGACAAGGCATACCACTACGGCCGCTCTCTCACCCTGAAGCTCAGACGCACCATTCCGCGCCAGATGTTCGAGGTGGCCATTCAGGCCGCCATCGGGCAGAAGATCATCGCGCGGGAGACCGTTTCGGCCCTGCGCAAGAACGTGCTGGCCAAGTGCTATGGCGGCGACATCACGCGCAAACGCAAACTGCTGGAAAAGCAGAAGGAAGGCAAAAAGCGCATGAAGCGGATGGGTAACGTCGAACTCCCCCAGGAAGCCTTCTTCGCCGCGCTGACGGTCGGCGACGACTAAGAACCCTGCAACCGCTCCCGATAACGAACCGGAAATTCCATGGCACGCAAAAGTATGTTCCTTGAATATTTTGAAGCGATTCTTGTCGCCGTTGTCCTGGCCATTCTGCTGCGCACCTTTGTGGTGCAGGCATACAAGATTCCTTCAGGCTCCATGCTCCAGACCCTACAGATCGGCGACCGGCTGTTGGTGGGCAAATTCAGCTACGGCGTTAAAATCCCCTTCACCGAGCAGTACCTGATCGAATTCGACGGCCCGAAGCATGGGGACATCATCGTCTTCCAGTCCCCGCCCAATCCGGAAATCGATTATGTCAAACGCGTGATCGGCGTCCCGGGCGACGTCATTGAAATCCGCGACAAAAAGGTAATCCGCAATGGCCAGCCGCTGGACGAGCCGTATGTGCGCTTCATCTCCGACCGGCCGGCCGCCGGCAACAACATGGCCCCCCGAACCGTGCCCGCCGGGCAATATTTCGTGATGGGCGACAACCGTGACGCCTCGGAGGATTCGCGCTTCTGGGGCACTGTGCCGCGCGGCTATATACACGGCCGGGCCTGGATCATATACTGGTCATGGGACTCCAGTGACTCCGCTGACTCCGGCCTGCGCTGGAGCCGGCTGGGCAATATAGTTCGTTAAAGCGCATTGCCATTGAAAAGCGTTTGCGCACCGCACGCCCGCCGCAAGCGGGGCCTGCCTCCTGCCCCCATATCGCGGGCGTCTGAAATGTGAATGGCCTCACCGCCGCAAGACTAAAGGAAAAGACCATGTCCGCGAAAGCCCAATCCAACGCAATCGTTGTCGTCGGCGCCCAGTGGGGCGACGAAGGCAAAGGCAAGCTGGTGGACCTTTTAGCCCGCGCCTGCCATATGGTGGTGCGCTACCAGGGCGGCAACAACGCCGGCCATACCGTCATCGTGGGCGGCAAAGAACATATCCTGCATCTTATTCCCTCGGGTATTCTCCATTCGGACGTGGTGTGCTGCATCGGCAACGGCGTGGTGCTCGACCCCGTGGTTTTTCTTGAGGAAATCGACAAACTGGCGGCCGAAGGGATTGACGTCTCGCCGGCCCGCCTGAAAATCAGCCGCAAGACGCACCTGATCCTGCCCTACCACAAAGCCCTGGACAACGCGCGCGAACAGTTCAAGAGCGAATCGAAAATCGGCACCACCGGCCGGGGCATCGGCCCCTGCTATGAGGATAAGGTCAGCCGAGTGGGCATCCGGGCGGCGGATCTGACCATGCCGGATATGCTGCGCCGCAAGGTTGAAGACGCCCTGGTTGAGAAAAACGCCCTGCTCGCCGGCCTGTATGCGACGCCGGCCCTGGATGCGGCGGAAATCCACACGCTGCTGTGCTCCATTGCCGGCCGCATCGCGCCCTATCTGGCGGACGTGACCACGGAAATCGAAGTCGCCTTCGCCTCGGGAAAAAAGGTGATGTTCGAAGGCGCCCAGGGCACGCACCTGGATGTTGACCACGGCACTTACCCCTTTGTCACCTCCTCCAACACCACGGCCGGTTACGCGGCCTCGGGCGGCGGTATCGGCCCGGCCAGTCTGTCGCGCGTGATCGGCATTGTGAAGGCATACACCACGCGCGTGGGTTCCGGCCCCTTCCCCACCGGCCTGGACGACGCGAACGGCGAGTACCTCCAGAAAAAAGGCCATGAATTCGGGGCCACCACCGGACGCAAGCGCCGTTGCGGCTGGTTCGACGCCGTGCTGGTGCGCGAAGCCGCGCGCGTGAACGGCCTGACCGAGCTGGCCCTGACCAAGCTGGACGTGCTGTCCGGCCTGCCCGAGATCAAAGTCTGCGTGGCCTACGACTATCAGGGCGAGCGCATCCGCGTGGCCCCGCAGGAAGAAAACGGCATGGCCCACGCCGTGCCGGTCTACGAGACCATTCCCGGCTGGGACCACGACATCACCGCCTGTACACGCTGGGAGGATCTGCCGGCCCCGGTCCAGTCCTATGTGCTGGTGATTGAAACGCTGACCGGCGTGCCCGTGCGCATGATCTCCGTGGGGCCGGATCGGGATCAAACCATCTTCAGGTAGCCATGGCCGCGCCCGCCAAACGCAGCAGCGCGAAAAAAAGCGCCGCGACCGAAGCCCCGGAACCCTTGCCCCGGAAAAATCCGGCCGAGGTTTTCGGGCCAGCCCTGCACGAGCGCCACGCCCGCGGCCGCAATCATCTGCGCCGCCTGGCCGCCGCCCCGCCGCAGGTGCTGCTCTTCGAGGGCGGCACGGTGGAGGAACGCGCCGCCTTCAGCCTCTGGTGGGCGGCCCTGCTTAACTGCGAGCGCCGGGCCGACCCCGCGCACAGCGGCCGCGGCCCCTGTATGGAATGCGCCGCCTGCTCGCTCATTGCCAACAACGAACTGTTGGACTTATTTTTCTTCGACGGCCGCGAAGCCAGCATAAAAATCGACGATGTGCGCGGCCTGCGGGCCACCCTGGCCGAAGCGCCGCGCGGCGAAGGGCTGCGCGTGGCCATATTCGCCGAAGCGCAGGCCCTGGGCACTGAGGCCGCCAACGCCCTGCTCAAGTCCCTGGAAGAGCCGCAGCCGGCCACCTGCTTCGTCCTCTCCGCCCCGCAACGCGAACGCCTCCTCCCTACCCTGGTTTCCCGCTCTTTTACCGTCACCCTGGCCTGGCCAGTCACGCGCGGCCGCCCACCCGAGGATCTCGCCCCTTGGCTGGAATCCCTGGCCGCCTTCTGCGCCACCGGCAAGGGATGGATGGAGCGCACGGAAAAACGCGCCAACATCACGCCCGCCCTGGCCAACCGCATCCTCCTGGAAACCCAGAAAGCCCTCAGCGCCGCCCTGCTGGCTGATCCGGAAAGCCATCACTCCGGCCTGGCCGCCCATCTGGCCACGCTCTCGCCGCAAAACCTGCGCCGCTGCACCGAAGCCCTGAGCAACGCCCAGGATGCGTTGAATTATACCGTCAACCCCGCCCTCACCCTGGACTGGTTGGCCACCCGCTTTTTCCTGATCAGCCGGGCCCGACGGTAGGATAAGGAACGCCTCCGGCGGCCAAATTGGCAACCCGCATACATCATCTGAGTGGAGGAGGCCGTATGCGCACCTATATCGAACAAGCCCTGTCCCTGAAATTCCCGCCCCTGGCCATCTGCCATTCCCAGACGCGGCCGGCCGAAGCCAAGGACATGAATCCGCGGTGTTCCATGCTCCTGGTGGCGCGGGCGGCCATGGGCGAAACCACGGCCATGGACGAGGACACCTGCCGCTGCGAAGGCGCGGCCAACGGCTTTGGCCTGGCGGATATGGACGGCAAGGATTTCCCGGGCGGCCGCGACTGTTTCCTGCGCTTCCTCTCCATCGGCAACAAGGACTGGGAACTCGGCCGGGCCGTATACCAGCAGCTGAAGGACGGCGGCGCGCCGAAAATCATGCTGGAGGAATTTTCCGAAGGCGAAGGTTTCCTGAAAAGCCCCGAACTGGTGGCCGCCTGGGCCGACAGCCTGCCCCAGGCCAAACCGACGGGTCCTTGGGCGGTGATTAAGCCGCTGAACGATCTGAAGGCCGGCGAAACGCCCAGGGCCGTGGCCTTTCTGGTCGACCCGGATCAACTTTCGGCCCTGGTGGTGCTGGCCAACTTCCCCGGCCCGGGTGCCGACCGCGTGCGCATCCCCTTTGGCGCCGGCTGCAACTGTTTCGGGCTCTACGTGTTTGACGAGGCCGAGCAGGAATCTCCCCACGCCATCATCGGCTTGACGGACATTTCCGCCCGCTTCTATCTGCGCAAAATCCTGGGCAAGGACATTCTGTCTTTCACCGTGCCCTGGGCCATGTTCCAGGAAATGGAGGCGAACGCGCCGGAAAGCTTTCTGACGCGCTTTGCCTGGAAAACGATCATGGGAGCGTCCTAGACAATATTCACTGTCCAGCGCAGCGGAGTCCATCAGACCGATGTTGACAGATTGCTGAAAGTGCGACAGGTTTCAGGCTATTATGCAACAAGCGAAATACTCCGCGCGCATGCGCACCGGCCTTTACTTTCTGGCGTTGGCTGCCGTTCTGTGCGCCTGGATACTGGCGCGGCCGTTCATCCATACCATTATCCTGGCCATTATCGTGGCCGGGCTGGCCTGGCCCCTGCACGCCCGGGTGTCCCGCCACGTGCGCAATTCGAGCCTGGCCGCCGCCTGTACCCTGCTGATTCTCGTGGTGGCCGTTCTGCTGCTGCTGACCGTGTTCTTCTCGGTGATCGTGCCGCAGGCCGTGGAACTGGCCCGCGTCGCCAGCACCCTGTACACGGGCGGGGGCGACGCCCAGGGCGGCTCGGCCGCCGTGGACGGAGTTTCCCGAGTGAACGCCATTATCGAACGCGGCATGAACAGCCTGCAAGCGGGCGTTGACTGGATTTCCGAAACTCTGGGCGTGAGCCTGGGCAACCTGCACGATCTGGACATCTCCGCCCAACTACGCCGGCTGGGCTCGCGGCTCGGGCAAAACGTGCTGTCCGCCTCCACGACGGTGGTGGGCGAGTTCGTGTTCCTGGTGGCCCACCTGGTGATTTTGTTCTTCATCCTGTATTTCCTGCTGCGCGACGGGCGGGCCATGATCGCCTGGATCAAGCGCCTGTCGCCTCTGCGGGATGAACAGGAAATACGCCTGTTCCGCGCCCTGCGCTCCATCGCGCGCGCCGTCTTTGTCGGCGGCGGCCTGGTGGCCGTCTGCCAGGGCGTACTGGCGGGCATCGGCTTCGCCATCGCCGGCTTGCCGGCGCTGGTGCTCGGCATGTGCTGCATATTGGCGGCCTTCGTGCCGCTGGTCGGCACGGCCCTGATCTGGGCGCCGGCGGCCGCTTATCTGCATTTCGCCGGCGACACATGGCAGCCGATCTTCATTGCCTTGTGGGGTCTGGTTATTGTTTCCGGCTCGGACAGCATTCTGCGCGCCCTGTTCCTGAAGGGCGGCACGAACATGCCGATTCTCCTGCTCTTCCTGGCCATCATGGGTGGCTTGAGCTTCTTCGGCGTGCTCGGACTTTTGTACGGCCCGCTGATGCTCACCTTCGCCGGGGTGGCCCTGAATATGTATGTGGAATACGCAACGCCCGGCCGTTCGCCGCTTCCGGCGCCCGATCCGGCGAAAGACGGGCGGGAGCGTAAACGCCTGAAACGTCCCCGCAAACGCCCGGCGCGCCGCCCACGCGGCGCATAGCCTCAGATTTTTTCCCGCGGAATGCGATCGCCCGCCTTGACTGGTCGGCCAATTGACGTATCTTTTCCACGATGGTACGGCCGACCGTCGTGTCAAACCCGGCCCCGGCGCGCGAACAGGAGAGTGCATGGCTAAAGATTTGATCATTGTGGAATCACCCGCAAAAGTAAAAACCATAAAAAAATTTCTCGGCAACAACTACGCGGTTGAGGCCAGCGTGGGCCATGTGCGCGATCTGCCCGCCAACGCCATCGGCGTGGACGAAGAGCACGATTTCGCCCCGCAATACCAGGTGATTGAAGGCAAGGAAAAAGTGGTCAACGCCCTGCGCGAGGCAGCGGCCAAAGCCGAGAACATCTACCTGGCGCCCGACCCGGACCGCGAGGGCGAGGCCATCGCCTGGCATGTGGCCGAGTTGATCGGCGACAAGAACAAGCATATCCAGCGGATCCAGTTCAACGAGATCACCGCCCGGGCCGTGCGCGAGGCATTAGAGCACCCGCGCCCGCTCGACCGCAACCTGTTCGACGCCCAGCAGGCCCGCCGGGTGCTGGATCGCCTGGTCGGCTATAAAATTTCGCCGCTGCTCTGGAAAAAAATCAAGCGCGGCATCTCGGCCGGCCGAGTGCAGTCCGTGGCCCTGCGCCTGGTGGTGGACCGCGAACGCGAACGCTTCGCCTTCCGGGCCGAAGAATATTGGGAATTCAAGGCCACCCTGGCCGGCGGCAACCAGCAGCCGTTCAGGGCCGATCTGGCCCAGATCAAGGGCAAGAAGGCCCATATCCCGGACGCCAAAGCCGCGGCCAAGGTCGAAGCCTTGCTCAAGGACAACGATTTCCTGGTGGCCGATGTACAGCAAAAAGAGCGCAAACGCGAGCCGCAGCCGCCCTTCATCACCTCCACCCTACAGCAGGCGGCCAGCCAGCGCCTGGGCTACGCGGCCAAGCGCACCATGGGCATTGCCCAGCGCCTGTACGAAGGCGTGGACGCCGGCCCGCAGGGCACGCTGGCCCTGATCACCTATATGCGTACGGACTCGGTACGCATCGCGGACGAAGCGCGCAAAGCGGCGGCCGAGTATATCGCCTCGGCCTTCGGCAAAGAGTACCTGCCGGCCAGCGCCCGTAAATTCAAGACCAAGGGCAGCGCTCAGGACGCGCACGAAGCCATTCGCCCCATTGACGTGACCATTACCCCGGATTCCCTGAAGGGCGTGCTGGAAGGCGAGCAGTACCAACTCTACCGCCTGATCTGGTCGCGCTTTGTGGCCTCGCAGATGGCCGCCGCCGTGTTCCATGACACCTCAGTCGAAATCAACCGCGGCGAAACTTTGTGGCGCGCCAAGGGCGAACGCCTGCTCTTCCCCGGATTTTTCGCGGCCGCGCCCTATTTGCGCGACGATCAGCCGGATCTGCCCGAGCTGGCCGCAGGCGAAAAGCTCACCCTCCTGCCGCCGGGCGTGGAAAAAGAGCAGAAATTCACCCAACCGCCGGCCCGCTATTCCGAAGCCTCCCTGGTGCGTGAGCTGGAAGAGCGCGGCATCGGCCGGCCCTCGACCTATGCGGCCATTCTTGCCACCCTGCAGGAACGCGATTATGCCCGCGTCGCCTCCAAGCACTTCGTGCCCACGGATCTGGGCATGACGGTCAGCGATCAACTGGTGCGGCACTTTCCCGAGCTCATGGACGTGGACTTCACGGCCCAGATGGAAGGCTCCCTGGACAAAGTGGCGGACGGCAAAACCGACTGGGTGCGCCTGCTCAAGGATTTCAACAAGGATTTCAAGCCGGCCCTGGCCCTGGCCGAAAAGGACATGGGCGGGGTCAAGGGCGGCCTGCCCAGCGGCGTGGACTGCGAAAGCTGCGGCAAGCCCATGCTGATCAAGTTCGGCAAGGCCGGGCCGTTCCTGGCCTGCTCCGGCTACCCGGAATGCCGCACCACGCGCAATTTCAAGCGCGACGACCAGGGCAATATCGTGGTCGAGGAAAAGGTCAAGCCGGAACTGGAAAAGGTCGGCACCTGCCCGCAGTGCGGCGGCGACCTGGTCGTCAAGAAAGCGCGCACGGGCGGCCGTTTCATCGCCTGCGCCAATTACCCGGACTGCACCTACGCCGCCTCATTTTCCACCGGCGTGCCCTGCCCGCGCCCCGGCTGCGGCGGCACCATCGTGGAAAAAACCAGCAAGCGCGGCAAAACCTTCTATTCCTGCGACCAGTTCCCCAAGTGCGACTATGCCCTGTGGGACTACCCCGTGCCCGGCCCCTGCCCGGTCTGCGACTCGCCCCTGCTGGTGAGGAAGAGCACCCGCGCCAAGGGCGAGCGCATCGCCTGCCCGGAAAAGGGCTGTAACTACTCGCGGGAAATTGACGACGCCACCGCCGCCTCCGATTTGGACAATGCTGAATAAAGGCTTGTTCAGAAATAAAGGGAGCCGGGCAAGGGCAAGGAAAAGCGCGTTTTTGCCGAAGGAGCCCACTCTGATGGCGCTCGACTGAGGCGAAAGCGCGCTTTGACGCGGACATTGCCCGCGAACACCCTATTTACGGACAAGCCTGAATGAACCTGACCATCCAATCTCTGTCCAAAAGCTATGGCGGCCGGACCATATTCAAGGACTTCTCGCTTGATCTGCAAGCGGGCGTGCGTCTCTGCGTCTGCGGCCCGAACGGCTGCGGCAAGTCCACCCTGCTGCGCATGCTGGCCGGCCTGGACGAGGCGGACTCCGGTCGGGTGATTCTCCAGCGCGGCGCCCGCCTCGGTTATGTGGAGCAGGAGCTGGACAGCAATATTCTGCAAACGCCCCTGCTGGACTGGGTGCTGGAAGTGCTGCCGGCCTGGCACGACTTCTGGGAAGAGTGGGAAAAAGCCACCGCCGCCAACGACCAGAACGCCCTGCTCGCCTTGAGCGCCCGCCAGAACGAACTGGAACAGGTCTACGGCTACAACCCCGAGCACCGGGCGCGCACCGTGCTTTCCGGTCTCGGCTTTTCCAGCCGTAAGTGGAGCCAGCCCCTGGCCGAGCTTTCCGGCGGCTGGCGCGAGCGCGCCAAGCTGGCGCGCGTGCTCACGGCCGGCGCGGACGTGCTGTTGCTCGACGAACCCACCAACCACCTGGATCTGGAGGCGGTGGAGTGGCTGGAAGAATTTCTGCTCGCCTACAAGGGCGTGCTCATTTTCGTGGCGCACGACCGCATCTTCATGGACCGCGTAGGCACGCACGTGCTCTACCTGGGCGGTTCCAAGCCGGAATTCCGGCGCGGCAGCTTCAGCGAATTCGTCGAACGCCAGGAAGAGCTGGAAGGGCAGCGCGAGCGCGAGGCCCAGCGCCTGCAATCGGAAATCGAGCGCAAGATGGACTTTGTGCGCCGCTTCGGCGTCAAGGCCACCAAGGCCCGCCAGGCCGCCTCGCGCCAGAAGATGGCCAAGAGGCTGGAAAAAGAACTGGACGGCCTGACCCCCGAACCCAGGCGCAAGGAGCTGGATTTCTCCTGGCCCGAGCCCAGCCGCGCCGAAAAGCTGATCCTGAACACCGCGGACCTGGCCTTCAGTTTTCCGGACGGCACCACCCTCTGGCCGCCCCTGTCCTTCTCCCTCTACCGGGGCCAGAAAATCGCCCTGGTCGGCCCCAACGGCTGCGGCAAGTCCACCCTGCTCAGGCTCCTGACCGGCCGCCTGCAAAAATCCGGCGGCAACGTGGTCATGGGAAGCCTGGTCCGCATGGGCTTCTTCAGCCAGCACCAGATGGACACGCTCAACCCGGACTCCGCCGTGCTCGCGGAAATTCGCCGCCTGTCCGACCCGCGCACCACCGAGGAAGAACTGATGAGCGTGCTCGGCCTCTTCCTGCTCGGCCAGAACTATTTCGATCGCCTGGTCGGCACCCTTTCCGGCGGTGAGAAAAGCCGCCTGATCCTGGCCTCGCTCTTCCTCGGCCGCTACAATTTCCTCATCCTGGACGAACCCACCAACCACCTGGACCTGGAAAGCCGCGAAGCCCTGATCGAAGCCCTGCAAACCTACACCGGCACCCTGCTGATGGTCGCCCACGACCGCTGGCTGCTCGCCAACGCGGCCGACGAGGCATGGCTCCTCAGCCCCGGGGGCATCGTCCGCTACGAATCCGGTTTCGCCGAATACGAGGCCGCCCACAAGGCTGGCCTCCTCACCCCGCAAGAGACCGAATCCTCCTCCCCCTCCGCCAGCCTCTCGCGCGACGATCAGAAACGCCTGAAACGCGAACAGGCCGACCGGCGCAACGCCCTCTACAAGCGGATCAAGCCCAAGCAGGACGCCTACGCCAAGCTCGAAGCCGAACTCGACACCGCCCTCGCCGAACAGGCCGATGCCGAAGCCAAGCTGGCCGACCCCGTGGTCTACGCCGATTCCGCCGAGGCCACCCGTCTGCTCCTGCGCTTCAAAGAACTCCAGGCCGCCGGCGAACGCCTCATGGACAAACTGGCCGTCCTTGAAGCCGAAATAGCGGAACTCGAAGCGCAGCGCAGCGCCATCGCGGCGGATTAGGAAGAGACGCCTCCGGCGGCCAAGAGGTCCATGGGCCCCTTGGGAACCCCGTATAGAGGGGACATTGTTTTATTCCTTTTATGTCGCCGCCCTTCAAGGGGAAACACCCGTTTTCACATGGCCCCGCATGCCCTGGCCGGGCGGCTTTTGTCCCGCCTCCGCAGCGTCTTGCGTAAAGGCGAAAACAAGCCGCCCGTCCGCCGGACGCGCCACATTCACGACGCAAGCGCGGCACGACGTGAGACAGGCCGGACTTTACAGCGCGTCAAGACTGACTACCTTCAGAGAACAAACTTTTTTCAGGAATCACGCATGAGATACGAAGGCATTGTTTATCGTCCGCCCAGCGAGGCCAAAAGCCTCATCCTCCAGGCCACCATCGGCTGCCCGCACAATAAGTGCCGCTTCTGCCGCATGTACAAGGACCGGCGCTTCCGCATCCGCAAGGTGAGCGACATCCTCGAGGATATTGATATGGCCGTGGCCCAGCTGCACGAGCCGCGCCGCATCCGCTCGGTCTTCCTGGCCGACGGCAATACGGTGATCATGCGCGCCAGCCAGTTGATCGAGGTGCTGGAATATTTGCGCGAATGCTTTCCCAGCCTGGAACGGGTGACCAGCTACGGGGCCACGCAGTATCTGGCGAAAAAAAGCCTGGAGGATATGAAAGCCCTGGCCGCGGCGGGCCTGACCCGCATTCACTGCGGCATGGAAAGGGGCGACGATGAAGTGCTGGCCTACATCCGGAAAGGCGCGGACGCCGACACCCAGATCCGGGGCGGCCTGAACGTCAAAAACGCCGGCATGGAAGTGAGCTTTTACGTCATGCCCGGCCTGGGCGGCGTGGAAAAAAGCGAGCGGCACGCCCTGGGCAGCGCGCGCGTCCTTAGTGCCGTGAAGCCGGACTTCATCCGCCTGCGCACCTTCGTTCCCCAGTTGGGCACGGAATTGGCGGATGCCTGCATGCGCGGCGAATACACTTTGCA
>JAVBVM010000023.1:0-20315 GCA_031554295.1 Desulfovibrionaceae bacterium
AATGCGTGGGTCTTCGATTATGCTGAAATGTGTTATGAAATCCGCCATTCCAACCTCCTTAGGGCTGGAATTACTTGATCATAACTCGATCCGCTTGTCGATCCTATTTTTTCAAAAGGTTAAAGTGATCTTGCCCTGCCAGGAAGCGTGTTGTCGAATACCGTAAAACGCCGTTTCCGCCTTTAAAATCGGCCAGAGCGCAACAATGGCGCGGATTGAGGGGGATGCGCGATCGCGGGGGCGCGCCAGGTGGCCGATATCCTCAGGCATGCATATTGCAAAGCACCCGGCAGGTTCTCCGGCAAGAACGCCGGAAATTCGACGGAGTTCAGATGAAACTTGAGTATATACGGAATGATAGCGAAGTGAGGAGGAAGAGCCATGTTTGACCTGTTGCGCGGCAATCTTGTCCGTCAGATGAAGGCCCTTGAGCTTTTGGAATCGCTGCTGGAGGAAGAATTTTCCCTGCTGGCGCTGCGTAAGCCTGAGGAGGTTTCGGCTCTTGAATTCTCATTGCATGAGTTGATCCGTCAAATAGCCGACGAGCGCGGCGATATGGTCAAAATGATGAACGGCGTGCGCCTGTTTGTTTTCGCCGAGGCTCTGCCCCAGGAGGAAGGCGATCAGGTGCGGGAGCTGTTGAAGGATATTGATCGCCTGGAACAGCGCTGCGCCCGTCAGGGTTCGCGTAACGCCGAACTGGCGCTGGCCCTGCACGACCAGAACCGCGAAACCATGAATTTTCTGCATTCGCGCCTGGTGCCGCCCAAGGTTCAGAACACATACGACCGTACCGGAGCCTGCGTGAAGCCGCGCCTTGAGGCGTCCATCATCCACGGGAGGCTGTGATGTCCGGCATTAACTCGCTCATGTACATCGGCCAGTCGGCCCTGCTGGGCAACCAGGCCGCCATCCAGACCGTCGGCAACAACATTGCCAACGTCAATACCGAAGGCTACTCGCGTCAGCAGGTGGTCTTTGAGGAATATCCGGCGCTGGACCACAAACCGGGGCAAATCGGGCAAGGCTCTTACGCGGCCCAGATTATTCGCTATTTCGACGAATTTATCGAGCGCAACTACTTGGGCAAGCATGCCTCGGAAAAGCGCTATGAAACGCAGTCGAACTATTTGCAGTACGTGGAAAGCCTGTTCAACGAATCCAACACGCCGGGCATCAACTCGGCCATGAACAGCTTTTTCAAGAACTGGAAAGAATTGTCCATGCGCCCGGATGACGGCGCGGTGCGCGAAGCCCTGCTGTCCGACGCCGACAATCTGGCCGGCCTGATCCGCAACGCGGAAGACAAGATGCTGACCTGGCAGAAGGACATGGACACGCTGATCCAGCAGGACGTGGATACTGCCAACCGCCTGATTAAGGAAATCGGCGCGATCAACAAGCAGATCATGGTCTTTGACGACCCGGGCGTGAACAACGCCAATACCCTGTACGACCAGCGCAACCTGTTGGTGCGCCAGCTGTCCGAGATTATCGACCTCGACGTGCAGGACATGGGCGTGGGCCAGTTCACCCTGAACACCAAGGCCGGCTACACCCTGGTTGACGGCGCCACGAACTTTTCCCTGGCTTTTGAAGGCCCCAAGTCTTCCTCGGCCTTGCGCCCCGGCTCGACCTTTGACGGCGATATCCAGTTCCTGAACTCCGACCATTATGAATATACCTTCGAGGTGGTTACGGCCGGCGGCGTGGGCGGGGCAAGCCCGGCCGAACTTAAGGTCTCCATTGACGGCGGCAAGAGCTGGCTGAAGAACCCCGACGGTTCGGACATGATCATTAAAGCCCAGCCAGAAAACGACAAGGTGAAGGTCGGCAATATCGACGTTTACTTTGACGCGGGCAGCGGCAACAACATGATCGTGGGCGACCGCTTTAATGTGGTGCCCAAAAGCGCCCTGTACTGGGTCACCCCGACCACGGAACACCTGAACATCACGCCCATGGTCATGGGCGACGGTTCGGACAACGACCGCCGCATCACCGGCGGCTCGCTGGCCGGTTTATTTTCCTTCCGCGACGAGAATCTCGGCAAGTACCGCGACACCTTGGATTCGCTGGCCCAGTCCGTGATCTGGGAAACGAACGTACTGCACAGCCAGGGCTCGGGCCTCACGCACCTGAGCGCCGTGGACGGCGACACTTATGTGGGTAAAACCAACGTGCCGCTTGGCGCGGATACGGCGGATTTCGCCTGGTCCAAGTTCCTCAGCGGCGGCAGCATGACCGTGTATGCCTACGACAAGACCACCGGCGCCCTGCTGAACAACGGCGGCGTGGCCCTGGACTTCAGCAGCATCACCCCTCCCGGCGTGGCCAACTTCGACCCGGCCGTGCACTCGCTGGACAACGTGGCCGCGGCCATGAACGCTTCTTTTGGCGGCACCCTGACGGCCACTGTGGTGAACCACAAACTGTCCATCACCGCCGCCGCGGGCGTGGAATTTGAGTTCGGCAGCGACACCACGGGCCTGCTGGCCGGGCTTGGCATCAACACCTTTTTCAGCGGTACCGGCTCAAGTGACATCGCGGTGAACAGCGTGGTGCGCAATAACACCGACCGCATCAATGCAGCTGAAGTGAACGGCGGCAACGAAAGCAACGTGGGCGACAACGATACGGCCCTGAAAATCGCCAAGCTTTCGGAAAAGTCCGTGACCATGCATCTGCTCTTCGGCCGCACCACCACTCAGTCC
The DNA here is from genome assembly GCA_031554295.1 of Desulfovibrionaceae bacterium. Classification (GTDB taxonomy): domain Bacteria; phylum Desulfobacterota; class Desulfovibrionia; order Desulfovibrionales; family Desulfovibrionaceae; genus JAVBVM01. The sequence continues at coordinate 2,715 of JAVBVM010000023.1, forward strand.
CTGAGCGAATTCCACGCCGGGCTGGTGGCCAGCGTGGGTTCGGACACGGCCAACGCCAAGTTTTCCTATTCGTACAACAAGACCCTGGCCGACGACCTGAACGCCCGGCAGGACTCTATTGCCGGCGTGAACCTGGATGAGGAAATGGCCAGCCTGATCAAGTACCAGCATTCTTACACGGCCGCCGCCAAGCTGATCACCACGGCGGACCAGATGTTCCAGACGCTGCTCGGCTTAAAGCAGTAGCGCGGAGTTTTTGAGGAGAACACTATGGCTATTCGCGTATCCCAGCGAGGAATGTACAACAATTCCGTGTCCAACATGAACCAGACCTTGAGTCAGCTCATGGACTCGAACACGCAGGCCGCAAGCCAGAAAAAGATCAATAAGCCCTCGGACGACCCGATCGGCATGGCGCGCATTCTCACCCTGCGCACGGCTCAGGCCAATAATGAGCAATATACCGAGAACGCGGAAAACGCCAACGCCTGGCTTTCGCAGCAGAGCCAGGCCCTGACGAGCGCGCAGACCGTGCTGGTACGCATCAAGGAATTGACCGAGCAAGGCTCGAGCGGCACCTATGAGGGCACGCGCGAGCAACTGGCCGTGGAACTGCGCGAATGCTTCGAACAACTGGTGAACATCGCCAACACTAAATTTGACGGCCGCCATATTTTCTCCGGCCACAAATACGACCAGCCCGCCTTTGTGCAGTCCCTGAACGTCACTTGTTACGACGAGAACTGGGCCGACGTGCAGTACAAGGTCACCGGCGACGCGGACTACACCACGGTTGTCCAGTTTCTGGAGGATGGGCAGGTGGGCGCGGGCTCCACGGCGGCCGTGAATTTCCGCTATTCCAAGGACGGCGGCAAAACCTGGACGAACGGCGCGACCACGCCCGGCTCCAATGTCCTGGATCTGAACGGCGTGCAGGTGGAAATCCAGCCCAAGGCTCCGGCCACCACGGTGGACGTCCAGGCCACGGATCCCGACGACCCGACGCGCGACGACGACCTGACCCGCGACGGCAACGGCACCTGGCTCTACGTGCGGCCCACGGCCGTCTACAAGGGCGATGACAACTACTCGCCCGGCACGGTGGATGTGGTGTACGACGCGGCCGGCATCACCCTGGCTGAAGGCAGGGGTGATTTTCACCGTGACGTGGCTGTGCGCATCGACGAGGTGACCGGCGCGGGCGTGCGTTATTCCTATTCCACTGACGGCGGCGCCAACTGGACCAGCAAGGACAGCGATGCCACTACTTTACCCATGCAGCTTGAAGTGCCGGGCGGTTTCCTGGTGCTGAACGGCACATCCCTGGCGGACGGTGACCAGTTCGTGATCAAGCCGCGCCGGGCCGACCTTGAATTCATGGTGTCCGACGACCAATACGTGAAGGTCAATAACGTGGGTTCGGATATCTTCGGCGGCCTGTTCCAGATTCCGGGCGACGCCTGGGCGACGACCGTGCGCGGAGGCGGCAGCACGAACATGTTCGAGGTGGTCGGCCGCATTGTGGCGGCGGCCGAGACCAACAGCCAGCAGGGCATGCAGGAAGGCCTGCCCGAGTTGGAAACGATCATGAAAGAATTGACCAAGGAAATGGCCAAGATCGGCGGCAAACAGAACCGTCTGGAAATCACCGCCGGCATTCTGGAAGAGGAAAACTACAATATTGCCTCGCGCACGTCGCAGATTGAGGACGTGGACGTCTCCGTGCTCATGGCCCAGATGGCCCAGCAGCAGTTCGCTTATCAGGCGGTGCTGAAGTCGTCCTCCATGATCATGCAGATGAGCCTGGTAAACATGTTATAATATCCGCTTGACTAACCTGGCGTAGTTCGCGAAACTGCGACGGCATCCGGTAAAGTTTCGCTCACGAGGCTGTCATGCTTATACTGACCCGACGCCCCGGCGAAAGCCTGCATTTGGGCGACGACATAAAAATTACGATCTTGAGCCTACACGGCAAGCAGGTGAAAATCGGCCTGACCGTGCCGGGTGATATGACCGTGTTCCGTGAAGAGGTCTACCTGCGCGTGGCGGAAGAAAACCGCCGGTCGCTGGAGGCCGGCACGGCGGACCTTATGGCGGTGACGCAACTATGGCCGAACAAAAAGTAATTGAAACCCGTTTGGGCAAGCGGCCGGTGGATGCCGACAAAACCATCCATTTCCCGCAAGGGCTGATGGGTTTTGAGGAGCGCCGCGACTTCACCCTGCTGCAAATCCGCGAGGGCGCGCCGTTCCTTGTGCTCCAGTCCATGGATGATCCCAAGCTGGGCCTGATGGTGGCCGATCCCTATTGCTTCCTCACCAACTATATGATCCGCGTGGGTGCGGCTGAACAGGCCATTTTGCAAAGCAAAAGCGAGGAAGATCTGGCGGTGCTGGTGACCGTAAGCATCCCGACCGGAGATCCTCAGAATACCGCCCTCAATCTCACCGGCCCGATCCTGATCAACCATAAGGCGCGCGTGGGCCTGCAAATATTGCAGAATGACGTCACGCCCGAACGGGTGCTTTTGAGCGACTGCGGCAAGTAACGCTTCATCCGGCATTGCTTTTTCAGGCCCGCCCTTCCGGCGGGCCTATTTGATCCAGGTGACAAAGCGCGTGGTATCCAGCTCTCGTTCCCGTTCCACCGCGCTTTTCGGGTAGCCGAAAGCGCAGCCGTCCAGGGCGTATTCCCCTTTATTCAGGTTCAGCAGGCGCAAGAAACGCTCGTTCCCCGTCAGGGTGGAAAGCGCGGAAATCAGTTGGAAGCCGAGGCCCAAATCCGTTGCGGCCAGCCACATATTTTGCAGGGCGTGGGCCATGGATTGCTTCTCCACCGGCGGGAAGCCCCGCTTTTCCGCAATTACGACCAAATAAGGGGCAATGCTGAGAGCGGGAACGCCGCTCTGGGCCAGGGAGCTTACTCTGTTGGCGAACGGCCCCATTTTTTTTCGCAGAAACGGGAGGAGCCGAAGCATGCGGTTGAGCTTTTTTGCATTGGCTTGCAGTTGATCGCGCAGTATTTCCCGCGCCTGGGCCATGCCGTCAGTCTGTTGTCTGAAGACAAAGATCCGGCGAATTTGCTCCAGAGGAATTCCCGTGGCCCCGCCATAAGGGGCAAGAAGGCCGGCTTGCAGGATTTTTTGTACATCACCCTCGGACGGGAACTCCTCGGTGAAGCTCCGGGTCGATTTCCTGGCTTTCAGAATCTGTTCCAGAGTATTTTTTTCACTCGGCATAAAGTCCTCCATTAAAAGCGTTCAGGGCTGCCGCGCGCCGGGAAAATCCTTCCCCGGCGCGGACAAGCGCGCGATGTTTCCATCCGCATTGAAGCGAACGCGGATTTGCCCGAAATCCGAGGTGCTGAACAGCGGTATCCCGCGTTCGGCAAGCGCCGCGCGCACGGCCGGGTTGGGAAAACCCCACTGGTTGCCCGCGCCGCAGCTCACCACGGCGATTGCCGGCTTGACCGCGTCATAAAGTTCCGGGCAGAGGCTCGAGGCCGATCCGTGGTGCGGCACGATCAGAACTTTTGCCGTCAGATCGATGCCGGACCTCGCCAGCTCGCGCAGAATCCGGCGCTCCGCGTCTCCCGGCGCAAGGACCAGGCCTTGGCCGTCCTTTACCAGCCGCAAGACCAGCGAAGCGTTATTTTTGCTCATCCGGCCCGTCTGTTCCATGCCCGGCGCCGGCGGATACAACACCTCAAGCTCCAGGCCCGGAGCAAGCGGATACGTTTGCCCGGCATGCCAGCTTTCCGGCGGAACGCCAAAAACGCTGAAGGCCTTCTCCAGATCCTTGAGCAGCAACGGGCTTGGCGTACCGCCGTTTCCGGCCGCCCGGCCAATGGCGAAGTGCTCCAGAATATACACGAGCCCGCGCGCGTGATCCACATCCGGGTGGCTGTAAACCGCATAGTCAAGGCGCGGCGGGCGGTTCAGCGTCAATACCGGCGCGACTATCGCTTTGCCCGTATCAAAACCGGACGGCGCGACGCCGCCCGCGTCCAGCAGCAGACGGTGGGCGCCCTGCTCAAGCAGCACGGACTGGCCCTGGCTGACGTCAATCAAGGTGAGCGTCACGCCTTTGTCCAGGTAGCCGGCCAGGCGGGAAGTCACGGGCCAGAAGAGAAAACAAACTCCCAGCGCCAGCAGCGCCAGGCCGTGCCGGGGTGGGGAAAACGTTTTCGCGCTGTTCCGCTGGTGGTGCGCATGCGCTTGCCAAAGCAGGGCGGCCGCCGCAATCAGCGCCCAATAGCCCAAAGATTCGCCCGGTAAGGGCCTGAGCAGTTGCGGCGCGGCCAGCGCGCCGTGCGCGTCCAGCCAGGCCAGCGCCTGACCAAGCCCTCCGGTGCAGAGCGCGCAGACTTTAAATGCCCAGTAAGCAAGACTCCCCAGGCCGGGAATGTTCATGATCGCCAGCCCCAGTGCGGCGGCCGGCATGGCAATGGCGCCCAGAAGGGGCAGCCATATGATGTTCAGCGCCCCGCTCAGACCCATGAAGCCAAAGGCGTGCGCGACCAAGGGCATCTGAATGGTTTGGACGGCCATGGTGATTACAAAAAGATTCAATATTGCCCAGCCGAAACGGCTTAAGCGCCCCTCGCGCAGGTGGGCGCCTTCCCGCGCATGCGCGACGCTTCGTCCCCGGCGCCGTGCCGCCCGGCGAATCCGCAGCCCGTCCCACCAGGTTCTGATCACGCTTAAAAGCGGCAGACATAAGGCAATGCCGGCAATGGCAATGGCCGAAAGCTGCAAGCGCAGGTCAAACAAGGACAGCGGGCTGTACAGGAGCAGACACAGAAGCGCCAGAAACAGCCCGTCAAGCAAAGCGCGCGGCCGACCAGTCCAGGCGAAAGCGCCCGCGAAAAAGAGCATCAGCCCAGCCCGGACCAGCGACACAGGCGCGCCGCCCAGCCAAATGTAAAAGAGAGCGAAAGGCAGCGCCAAAAGCAAGGCAAGACGGCGGCGGCTGGCCACGCGCGTATATATCCCAGGCCACAGCCAGCCGATGCCCAAAGCCAGCCAGGCCCCGAGCAGGCCGGCTAAGCCGAGGTGCATGCCGGACAGAGCCAGGCTGTGCACCAGCGTGGCCCGGGCCAGAATATCCATATCCTGAGTCCGCAGGTAGAAGCGATCGTTCAGCAGCAGCGCGGGCACCGCCGCCGCGCCCGGCGAAAGAACAGGGAAACTCCTGGAAACCGCGCGTTCCCCCGCTTCAGCCCTTCCATGCCCGGCAGCCGCCCGCCCATTCTCCACCGCGTGCGTCGCATCCCGGCTCGCCAGCACTTCGACAAGGCGGGAACGGATATTTTCCCGCAACCGCGTCCCCAAATTTCCTTCGCCGCTGATTTTTGGTTTACCTTCCAGGCCGCGCATCCAGCCGCGCAGCCAGGCGTCTTGATTGCCCCAAAACTCCTCGGAATCATAGGTTCCGGGATTTTTAAAGCCGCCGATCAGCCGCAATCGCACTTCCGCCGACAGCGTCTGGCCGGGCAGCGGCCGAACAGGCGCGTCCTGCCAGGTCAGCGCTACCAGCCCCGGCGCGGGCGAAGCGCCTTCCACATCCGCCAGGCGCACCGCCTCCAAAAACACCCGCAACCGGTAATCCGGCATACCTTCCACCCGCGCCACCCGGCCTTCAATACGCGCCTTGCCGTGCAGCAACTCTTCAAAGCCGGGCGCGGCCAGATCCGGCCGTTCCGGTACGCTGAACACAGCCGCGCCATACCCCGCGCCGCAGCAAACCAACAGCACCACAAAACGCGCCGCATGCGCCCGCAAACGTGGCAAATCGGCCAGAACCAAGCATCCCAGCGCCGCCCCGCCAACCACAAACGACTCCAGGCAAGCAATGCCCGCCATAAAAGCCAGCAGGCAGACTTGCCAAAAATAGAGGGATATTGATTCCGGGGGGCGCGCCGAATGGTGCGTGTGCATGGAAAGGCAGGCCTCCGGCGGCCAAGGGGCCAATGGGCCCCTTGGAACCCCATTCAGTAAGGTATGCTTTTGTCTTTTGTTCGACGCCGCCCTTTGAGAGGAAACACTCGTTTCCACACCACACACCGTAACACCGGGCCGGGCGGCTTTTGTTCCACTTACCAGAAAGATCGCGGAAAGGCACTCACTTTGTATAGAGCGAACTCCGTCACGCGGGCATGCCTTTGCCGCCGCCCGGTCTATGAGTTAGCGAGGCTGGTGTGGAAACGCGGGTTTCCTCAAGAGGGCGGTGGCCTGGGAAAGGCGTGGGGTTATCGGAAGAGGCGAGCGGAGCCACAGGAGCCTACGCGCATGCGGAGCGCAAACTCCTCACAAAACGCATAAACAGATCATAAAAATAAGAGGGTTTCCAAAGGCCTTCAGCCGTAGGCGAGTCTGCGAGCCGTACGGATGAAGAGAGCAGAGCTACAATGCCCCTTTGGCCGCCGGAGGCACTGCCTTTCTCTTTATTACTGGATATCCGTTTGCGCCTTCAAGGCTTCGGTCTGGTTATGGGTGACCAGAGCGTCGACCAGAGGATCGATTTCGCCGTCGAGGACGGAATCGAGGGAGTAGAGGGTAAGGTTGACGCGGTGGTCGGTGACGCGGCCCTGGGGGTAGTTATAGGTGCGGATGCGCTCGGAGCGGTCGCCGGAGCCGACTTGGGCGCGGCGGGCGTCGGCTATTTCGGAGTTTTGGCGTTCCTGTTCGGCCTGGTAGAGGCGGGAGGAGAGGACCTTCATGGCCTTGGCGCGGTTTTTGTGCTGGGATTTTTCGTCCTGGCAGGTAACGACGATATTGGTGGGCAAGTGAGTGATGCGCACGGCCGATTCGGTTTTGTTAACGTGCTGGCCGCCGGCGCCTGAGGCGCGGTAAACGTCGATGCGCAGGTCTTCGGGCCGGATGTTCACGTCCACTTCCTCGGCTTCGGGCATGATGGCTACGGTGACGGCGGAAGTGTGGATGCGGCCCTGCGATTCGGTGACGGGCACGCGTTGCACTCGGTGGGTGCCGGATTCGAACTTCAGGCGGCTGTAAACGCGGCTGCCGGAAATCAGGGCGATGATTTCTTTGTAGCCGCCGGCGTCAGCTTCGCTGACGCTGAGAATTTCGGTTTTCCAGCCTTGGCGCTCGGCGTAGCGGGAATACATGCGGAAGAGGTCGGCGCCGAACAGGGCCGCTTCCTCGCCACCGGTGCCGGCGCGGATTTCGAGCAGGATGTTTTTGGCGTCGAGCGGGTCGCGCGGCAGGAGCGAGAGCTTGAGATCTTTCTCGGTCGTTTCCAGGGCGGTGCCGAGATCGCGCGCTTCCTCCTGGGCCATGGAGCGCAGTTCGGGATCAGAATCATTGAGCAGGGCGCGGTTTTCCTGTTCGCGGGCGATCAGGTCCTTATAGGCGCGGAACTGATCCACGATTTCCTTCAGGTCGGCGTGAGCTTTGCTGAGCTTGCGGTATTTGTCCTGGTCGTTGATCACGTCGGGGGACATGAGTTGATGCTCGATGTCCAGATAGCGCATTTCCAGGCTTTCAAGTTTTGCGAACATGGCGGCTCGTCGGGTAGGGAGTTAGGAGACGGCGGATTCGGCGTTCGCCGGGCAACCGCCATCGGAGAGCAGCGTGTAGGCGGGCGCGACGAGGCTCTCGGGCGCTTCGGCGCCCAGGGCTTCACGCAGAGCCACGATGGCTACTTCAAGCTGGCTTTCGTCCGGCTCATAGGTGGTGAGGCGCTGCAACACAAGGCCGGGCATGCGCAGGATGTCGGCCGCAAGGCCGTCCTTCAAGCGGGCGGCGAAGCGAATCAGCTCATAGGCGGCGGAACTGATCGGGATGATTAGCGCGAGCTTGAAGAGCAGGGCCACCACATGCTTCAGCACGGCATTGTCCGGCGTCCAGATCTTGAAGAGCAGGGGCACGGCAATGGCATGCACGATGATGGAGATGGACAGCACGAACAGGAGGAAGGTGGTGCCGCAGCGCGGGTGCAGGCGGCTGTTCAGGGCCGCCGTGGTGGGCGTAATGGTCCCCTTGCTCTCAAAGGCGTGAATGACTTTGTGTTCGGCCCCGTGATACTGGAACACGCGCCGGATGTCCGGCAGGAAAGAAATGGCCAGAATATAGCCGAGAAAAATGCAGAACTTGAACAGGCCGTCCCAGATGTGGAAGCTCAGGCCTTCCACGCCGCCGCTCACCCCAATCCACTGCATGAACAGGGAAAAGAGGTGCGGCAGCACGACAAAGAGACCCACGGCGAAAACAATGGCCACGCCCATGGTCAGCAGCAACTGCCAGGATTTCAAATCGCCGCTCTCGCCATCTTTGGTTTCCGCCGCGAACACGGCCGAGCGGTTCAGGGCCTTGATGCCGTTGACCAGGGTTTCGACCAGGACGATAAAGCCTTTGATCCAGGGCCGCTTTAAGACCGGACCGCGCTTGATGGAGAACCAGGACCGGCATTCGGCCACAATATCCCCGGCCGGACGGCGCACGGCAATGGCCAGGCGATCGCCGTTGCGCATCATCACGCCTTCCATAAGCGCCTGGCCGCCGACCATGGCCTGCGGGGACTGCGGGCAGGCCGCGTCCTCAGAGGCGGAAAGAAGCGAGGCGAGATTGCTGGGGGATATCAGGGACATCAGATCTCCAAAAAGGCCGGTCTCCAAAAAGGCCGGAGACCCAAACCGCCCGCGCGGGCGCGGGCCTGAAAGCGTGCCGGGCGCGTGCAGTACGCGCCCGGCGGTTGTCTTATTGTTTGGCGTCGGCAAATTGCGCGTATTTTTTGCGGAAGCGGTCGATACGGCCCGCCGTGTCCACAAAGCGCTGTTTGCCCGTGTAGAACGGGTGGCACTTCGAGCAAATTTCCACGTTCACCTGGGTGCCTTTGGTGGAAAGCGCCTCAGACTCATAACCGCAGGCGCAGGTGATTTTCGCTTTCTGCACCTTGGGATGAATGCCTTTTTTCATGTCCGTCTCCTAAAAATATATTTCCGAAAAACAGTAGTGCAAATGGGGGCTGAACATATACCGCTTTTTTTAAATCCGCAACCAGAGAGATATAGATCCTCCACGTTACTTTGGCAAGTGTGAAAGGAGGGAAACAATAAACAGCCAGAGGGAAAAGCGGCTGACGCCAGCCGAGCTCTCCCGGAATATTTATGAAGCGTCGCTTATTCCGCCGGCGTACCGGGACAGCGAGCGGATTCCGCGATCAGGCCGCTTGCCGCCACCATGGCCTTGATGCCCTTTTTTTCGCCGGTGAAACCAAGTCCCTCTTCCGTGGTGGCCTTGACGTTGACGCGGGCGGGTCCAAGATTGAGCAGGCGACAGAGATTCTTGCGAATTTCATCGCGCCAGGGCGCGATTTTCGGAATCTGCGCCACCAGGGTGCAGTCCACATGGGTGAGGCGCACTCCGGCCTCGTTGAGCAGGCCGAGCACATAATCCAGCATGAGGGAGGAACTGGCGTTGTCAAAGGCCGGGTCCGTATCCGGAAACAAACTGCCGATGTCCCCTTTGCCGATCAGGCCGAGCAGGGCGTCCATCAGGGCGTGCAGCAGCACATCGCCGTCCGAGTGGGCCAGCACCTCGGGCCCGTTGGTGATGGGCACGCCGCCCAGGCGCATGGGGCGTGCCGGCTGGCGGTTCTTGCCTTCCTCGGCGGCGCTGGCGAAGCGGTGCACATCGTAGCCCAGCCCGGTGACAGGCAGCCGGGCGGGCGCGGTTTCGCGCGAAGCAAGCATGCGCAGATCCTCCGGAGTGGTGATTTTTCTATTTTCCATCTCGCCCGGCACCAGGCGCACCGGGAGGCCGAGACGTTCCAGCAGCGCGGCGTCGTCCGTCACGCTCCAGGCGTTTTCCAGGGCCTTGGCGTGGGCCTGCTCAAGAATGCCGCGCGCAAAACCCTGCGGGGTCTGTACGGCAAAGAGCGAGGAACGATCCAGGGTTTCAGCGACCAGACCGTCATGAGCGCGCTTGATGGTATCGGTGAGCGCGAGGCCGGGAATGACGCCTTGCGCGCCGTCCTCCAGGGCGTCGATCACGTGGTTGGTCAGAGTTGGCGTGACAAAGGGACGGGCCGAGTCATGGATGAGCACGGCGTCGCATTCCGACGGCAGGGCGGCCAGGGCGTTGCGCGCGGAGTCGCGCCGCTCGGCCCCTCCGGCCGTGACGCGCCAGGGCAGGCCAAAGCTGCGGCTGGTCAATAGTTTCAGGCGTTCCCGCTCCTCGTTCAGGCAGTGTTCCGGGAAGACGAAGATCAGGCCGCGCAGTCGGGCGACGGAAGCGAAGGTTTTCGCCGCGTGCCAATAGAGCGGTACGCCGTGGAACAGCAGAAACTGCTTCGGCCCGCCGGCCGCCTCGGCCATGCGGCGGCCGTGCCCGGCCGCCAGAAGAATCGCCCAGATATGCATGCCGTCTCCTTTCTCACATGGCGGCAAAACGCAGGTTCAGGGCATAGGCCCAGGCGCCGGCAATATTTAGAATCGCTATTGCCCCAAGCCCCTGGCTAATATGCCGCCAGCCGCGGCTGGCGAAAAACTCCGGGTGGCGGCGTAAGGGCGTGCCCAGCAGAATACCCAGGACAACGCCGCAGAGCACACCGACTAACTGCGCCATAATGTCCGTACGCGCGCCCTCGCTGCCCAGCAGGGCCAGCAGGGCCAGGCCCGCGCCCAGTACCACCCAGAGCCGGGCCCGTTGCGCGCTTGCGCCGTACAGCCCGCACAGGGCGCCCACGGCTCCGAAAACCGAGGTGGAAAAGCCGATGCTCACATGCTGGGGCGGCTGGAACCAGGCGTTCAGGATATTTCCGAGCGCTCCGGCCAGAATGCAGAGAAAGATCCCAGGCCCGAAGCCGGCGCGGCGGCAGAGCGGGACCAGAAATATCGCGCCGAACAGCGCGTTGCCCAGCACGTGCGGGCTGTCGCTGTGCAAGGTCAGAGCCGTAAGGGCGCGGTACCATTGCCCGCCGTGGGCCATGCGCATGGCGTCGGCCGCGCCGATGCTGAGCCAGTCTTCCGCGCCCAGGGAGGGGAAAAGCGGCGTTACGCCGCGCGTCACCGCATGCCAGGCGATCAGGCAAAGCAGGCAGAGGAGCACAGCGAAAAAATTATTGTGCACGGGCAGGGGAGGGCGTGGTTGTTTCGGACGGCTTTCCGCCAGGCAGGCCAGCACTTCGCGCCGGGCCAGGGGGACAAGGAACGCCGGAACATAGACGTTGACGTGGTCGCGTTCGGTGAGCACGCGATGTGGTATCCCTTTGGCGCTCAAAGCCAGGCGGAACAGCGCGGCGGCTTCGTCGACGCGCAACTTCAGGCCCGGCGGCAGTTTGCTCGGGACAGCGGGAGCGTCGGGGCTGTCTTGATGCAGCGGCGTCCAAAAGGGCGGCAGGAGGGGCAGCGCATGCAGGCGTGGCCGGGCGCGGCTGTTTTCCTGAGCCATCCGGCGGCGCATCGCATGCATGGAACTGCCTGTGAGCCGCGCGGGCGTTCCGCCGGGCGAACGGCTGGCAAAGTTGCGCGACGCGCCCGCTTTACGGACGCCGGGAAAGGAGGAACTCATAGATTATGCGTCCTTGGAGGGACCGCGTTCCGTCGGATCGGATTCATTTGGGGTGACGTCGATTATTTCAGTGCCGTTCTCGTCCAGAAAGACCTTTTCTTCAGAGCGCCTTACGTTATCAAACGTTTGTTCGCCCCCAAAAGTCTGAGAAGACGAGTGGGTGGTGGTTCCGTTGGAGCTCCAGGTATGCACGGTGAAAGTCGGGCCGCTCCCGTCCTGGCTTTGGCCGAAGCCGGACATACCCCCAAAAGCTTGGCCGGCGCCCATATTGGTGAAGGCGCCGCCAAACGCGCGTTTCATGAAGCGCCGGGCTACCGCGTGACGCAAAGGCGGGATGAGCAGGGCCAGGCCGATCAGGTCGGTCAAAAAGCCGGGGATGAGCAGGAAGATGCCGGCCAACAACAGCCCCAAAGTATTGCTCAGCATGTTTTCCGGAGCCACGCCCCCGGTCAGGCTTGATTGTATGCGCAAGGCAAATCTCTGCCACTGGGAACGCGTCAGTGACGCGCCGATCAAGCTGGTGCAGAGAAGGATCATGATAGTCGCGGCTACGCCGATGTAGGTGGCCACTTTTACGATGATCCAGAATTCCACGAGGATCAGGCCGATGACCAGCGGCAGTAGCCAGGAAGAGCGGCGTTGGGCGCCGGGTATATTGATATTCACGCTGTTTCCTCCATTGGCGAGCATAGCGTGCAATCCGGGAGCGATCAAGTCCGTTGACCGGACGGAATCCGCTTGCCTTTACAGGGTATTGCATCTTGCGTATGCAGGGAGGGACTCTGGCGAATTTGGGTGAAAAATGAGCGAAACCGGCAAAGCATATCTTGCGGCAGTGCTGCAATCGGTCATTATTGGCCTGTCTTTCATGTTCGTGAAAATTGCGCTGCAATCGGCGGCTCCGCTGGACTTGCTCGCGCACCGCTTCGCTCTGGCGCTGGTTGCCGCTGTCATTCCTCTGGCTCTGGGCAAGGCCCGCATCAGCATACACGGCAAAGATATTACCGGAATTCTGCCTGTGGCGCTGTTTTACCCATTGCTGTTTTTTTCCCTGCAAACCTTCGGCCTGCGCTTCATTGCCTCTTCCGAGGCCGGGATCATCCAGGCCACAGCGCCGATTTTTACGCTGCTTCTAGCCATGCCGCTGCTGGGCGAGCGTTCAAACGCGACCCAGATCTTTTTCATTCTGCTTTCCGTGGCCGGGGTGCTGTTTGTTTCCGTAATGAAGGGCGTGCGCGCCGAAGGCTATGCCGTGTCCGGCGTTCTGTTAGTGCTGGGCTCGACCCTGTCCGGCGGTTTTTACAATGTGCTGGCACGCCGGTTTTCTCGGCGCTTTTCCGTCTACAACATGACCTTTGCCATGGCTTTGCTCGGCTTTTGCGTGTTCACCGGCATATGTCTTATCCGGCACGCGGCGGCTGACGGCTTGAACGCCTTTTTCGCTCCCCTGGCTAATCCGTCCTATCTGGCAGCCGTAATCTATCTGGGAGTGCTTTCTTCCTTTTGCTCCTCGTTTCTTTCAAACTACGCCCTATCCAAGATCAGCGCCTCGAAAATGGGCGTGTTCGGCAATCTGCCGACCGCCATCGCCCTGTTTGCCGGAGCGTTTTTTCTGGACGAGACGCTCCGTTGGTATCATTTTGCGGGCGCGGCTCTGATTGTGGCGGGCGTGATCGGCGCCAACAGAACGAAAAAGGGAGCCTGAGCCCCCACGGGCTTTTTTACGCCTCAGACCGGCTTGATTCTTTCATGGCTGCGGCCTGGGCTTTCGATTTCTGCAGATCCTGCAATCGATTCCCGGAGCCGTTTCTGGACGAGCTGTGTCAAACGCGCCTTTTTTCGCCCGCTCCTCCTTGGCCAGGAGGTCCATTTGATACAGATAGGGAATCGAGGATATTTGCATGCGTGACCCCCGACGGCAAAATTTGCAGCGACTCAGATTCCGTGCGGTTCGCGGCAATCGGTGCCTGGGGGCTTTGTTTTGGGAGGCGCGGATCAGGAAGGGGGTATGAAGCCCCTTCATAGTTGTTTTTCTAATAACGAAGGTATCTGCCGTCTGCCGCCGGGCGAATCTTCAAGCCTCAGGCAAATCCCGCGCGGAGCGAACTATCATACCGCGTGACCAAGGCAAAAAACGCCGCCTGACGAAATATCACGGCAAACTGCCTGGGTTCTCTTCAGGGTTTCTGCTTGGTGATTTTCTGCCCCTGTATGCCGATGCCGCCCATCAGCCCTTGCTGGCCGAAAATAAAGGCATATACGCCGTCGCGCAGTGTGGTGCTGGTGAATTCTTTGGCCGCGCCCTGGTCAATGAGCACCACTGTGGGGCCCGTGCCGACCGACCAGCCGTCGGCGGTGTCCAGATGCTTGAGAGCCGCCTCCGAGGTGAAAAACATGACTTCGGCATAGTTTTGAGCGCCCGCCTGAAGGCCGAAGGACACCGAGGCGGCGTTGTAATAGCCCATCACCTTGCCGTTGGCGGAGAATAGAACCCCGTTGCCGCCCGAGCCGCCTAAGATAAGGCCGGCCTTGAGGATGTCCGGAAAGACCAGAATACCCGCGGCATGCTCGCCCAGTTTTTTTGCCTCGGGCGTTTCGGCATACAGTCTATTCAGCGCTGTGCGGGCTTCCTGCGTCAATTCCGCCCGCGAAGCGTCCGCCGCGATCGCCTGGCTGGTTGTGAAGCAGCCGATACATAATGCCAGGACACTGAGCATGGCGGAGAGGAACAACAGCCTTTTTGCGTTCATGTGAATCCTCCAAAGTAGGGGTTGTTGCATTGCGGCGAAGTATGCGTCACAGCAGACTTTATAGCCGCATGCGAACACGTCTGGGTCAATCAAGTCGGCTTTTCTGAATGTTATCAATGTTCTTTGCGGTGGTAAAGATTTGAAATGCTATATAGTGTATCTTTTTTTCAGATCTCTGCGCGGCATGATGATAACCACCTACTTTCGACCGTCGGCATGTCCCGCCAAACAGTGAGGCCTGGATTTCCGCGAACGTGGAAATCCAGGCCTTTGAACTCTGTCAGCAATTTCAAAAGGCTTATATTCCCTCACATTAATTCTTCTGCGTGAACAGTCGCCAGAAGCCCGGCATGGCCCGCAGGGGCACTTCGGTTTCGGCCGGCGGAGGATTCAGGTAATAGCCCACGCCGTTTTTAGTCACCTCCGCGTAATCGGGGATGCCTTCGGCCTCAAAAGGCTTGCCCGACATGTCGCTTAAGGCGATGCCGAACTCGCCGAGCATGGTCAGGTGGCGGCCCACGCGGCGCTCCAGCGGCCAGCCCTTTTCGGTCCAACGCACGAACAGGTTGCCAAGCTTGTCGGCGGCCACATAGAACTCGTCCTTGCCCTGCACGGGCAGCAGCTCGTCAGTGATGCCACGAATTTTGCCCTGTATGGCGTTTGGGGTTTCGGCGGTTACGGCCAGCACCGGGGTGTGATCGCCCATTTCACGGTTGCTCAAGCCCCGGAAGGTGGGCGGGGAGACTTCCACGCCCAGGTCCAAGTCATGCATCTGCATGCCGAGCGCGGCCATCATGGCCAGCTCCTCGGCACGCGGGTGCGCGCTGACCGCGTTGACGAACGGGTATTCGGGCTGGGCTTCATGCATGTCGATCTGCAGGTCGATTTTCTCGGTCAGCACCACCTGGCGGATACCGTAGGCGGTGCGCTCAACAAAAGTGCCGTCCAGACGGCCGGGGTAGGCGCGGTTCAGGTTGCGCACTTCATCGCCCGAAAGCTTCTGCCCGGAAGGATACTGGATGAACACTTCCGGATCCGGCCAGTGGTCGGCCGAATTGCCGGTACGCGAACCAAGGCGATAGGTGCGCGCGCTGCCATCCGGCCTGGGGATGGTGATCTTTTGGGGGTGCGCTTCCTGCGGGTAATCGTGAGTAAAGCCGCTGTTGTTGGCCTGCGGGATCACCACCAGCTTGCCGGCGGTCACCTTGGCGTGCTCCACCAGTACCATGCCGCTCATCCAGCCGCCGGGCTCGTCGGCGTGGTGGCCGGTGAGCACCAGAATGTTCGAGCCGGGCACGCCGCTGTCCAGGATAAATACGCGCGTGTCGCCTTGCGTGCCTTTCAGGATGGGCACGTAGTCACTCAGCCATTTGACCGAGGTCACGCCCGGGCCGGGCACGATGATATCGTCTTTCCACATTTTAACGTAATTGCAGGTCAGGATGATGGAGATCAGCACGCACAGCGCGAGTACTCCCCATCCCGTCATTTTATGATTGACTGCCATATCGTTCCCTCCCGTTATTTAATGAAGAAGAAGCGCATGAGAAAGGGAACAATCACGAAGACGGCCAGGAGCTGCTCCCAGATATTTCTCGATTTCAGCGTATTCGCGATGATCAGATAGAGAATGAACGCTGTAATCAGGGTATACAGCCCCATAATGATGATATACGTTGGAGGCATTGACGGCTCCTTTATTTAATATGGCACAAAGAGCGCCGCGAACGGGTTGGCGAAGTGCAGCACGATCAGAGAGAAGATGATGCAGACGATGATCGGCAGAATGCACAGCTTGAGAATGCCGCCGTAGTTGGGTTCCCCGACCAGGGCCTGGGCGAAGTAGCCCCCCAGGGCCGAAGGCGGGATGACCTGGGCCAGCACGCAGATCATGGAGAGGGCGGCCACCACCACAATGACGTTTTGCGTGAGCAGGGCCAGTGTGAAGGGAATGCCCAGGATGACCGAGGCGCCCAGGTGTGTAAGCACCCCGCCCAACAGCGGCAGAGTGATGGCCACGGCCAGATACATGAGCCACAGGGAGGCTGTGCCCATGGTCAGGGAGCCGAGCACCAGCAGGCCCTTGGCGCCGGTCAGGGTGGTCACCTGCACCACTGTGCCGACCACAAAGATCAGCGCCACGGTGCTGAAAATGCCGCCGCTTACCGCCTGTTTGCAGGCCTTCACGTAATGGTATTTTTTACCGGTGAACAGAGTAATCAAACTGCCGATCATGAAGACCAGCGGCGTGATCAGGTCGGGGAACTTGCCGGGGAAGGCCCGGATGAGCACGAACAGGATGATTACGACCAACAGCGGCACATAGGGCGTGATGGCCCCTTTGCGCGCGGGTTTTTCCATGGATTGGGCGATGTATTCAAGCGTGGGCTTTTTGTAGCTGCGGTAGCCCAGGTAAAAAACGGTGAACAGGCCCGTGGGGATGGTCAGTACCCAGAGGATGTTGGTGAAGCCCTCGTAGGGCATGTTGATGCCGCTGGCGATGATGATGGCCGGCAGGTTGACCGGCGGAGCAGCCGCGCCTATGGTAGTCAACATGGCGATGATCGCGCCGGCCTTGACGCGGGGGATGCCCACCACGTTCAAAATGGTCACGGCCACCATGCCGGTGCTTAAGACCGCGGCTGTCCCCACGCCGGTGACCATGCCGGGGAAAAAGAGCAACGCCATGATGAGAATAAGCACAATGGAAGGATAATTGCGGAACTTGGTGAGAATGTCCCAGGCGATGCAGTTCAGGTTTCCCGCTTCCCGCATGCCGTTCAGGAAGATCATACCGGTGAAGATGACCAGGTTGATGTAAATATACCAAACCGGGCCCTCGAACAGGTGCCGCAGGGGAAAGCCGAAGCCCGTGGCCGCCGCGCCCGCGATCATGCAGACGAACAGATTGATGGCCAAGGGAATTCTCTGCTTGGTGACTTTGCCGATGATCGAGATGATGATGAATGCGACAATCATCACCCCCAGGGCGACGCCGGCGGTGGTGTACATGTGGGAGTCATGCAGATGTTCGGTCATTGTATCCGCCTTATTTTGATATAGTGCGCGCATGCTTCACGCATACGCGCGCCTTTGCGCCCCGTCCCGGGTCTTGCTTGCAGACGCGCCCAGGACGGGGTGCTTTCCGCCAGGAAGCTAGGGTTTCATGCCCTCAAGCACTTTGACCACTTCGACGGTCTTGGGGACCAGCACCAGGGGCTTGCTGCCGGCGGCCTTGGTGAACCAGCCGTCGCCGTTGCCGTTTTCGTAAACGATGAAGGCATCCGCGCTGGGGGCGAGCTTTTCCAGCAGCAG
>JAVBVM010000127.1:0-7006 GCA_031554295.1 Desulfovibrionaceae bacterium
AGAATTTCCCGGATATCGCGGATGATCAAAAAGATCAGATCCTGAAAAAATGCGAGGCCGGAGAGATACCGGCCGAGGGCCTCAGTTCCGCTCTGTTCTTCGGAGTGCTGCGGTCGGCCGTGCTGGCCGGCGCCTATGCCGACCCCATTTACGGCGGCAACAACGCCATGAACGGCTGGAAGATGAAGAGCTACCCCGGCGCGCAAATGGCCTACGTGGACATTATTGAAAGCGACAAGTTCGAAGTCCGCGACCCCATTTCCCTGGCCAACATGTAGGAGGCGACCATGGCGAAAGAAATGAAAAAAGTGAATGTGGTGACTGTGGGCGTCGGCTACACCGGCGGCATTGCCGCCGTGGAATGCGCCAAGGCCGGCTTGAGCGTGGTGGGCCTGGAACGGGGTTCGAAACGCGGCGTTGAGGATTTCTGGGAAATGCACGACGAATGGCGCTATGCCGTGAACTATGGCCTGATGCAGGATCTGTCCAAGGAAACCCTGACCTTCAGAAACAACGAGAGCATGAAGGCCCTGCCCATGCGGCGGCTTGGCTCCTTTCTGCTGGGCGACGGCCTGGGCGGCGCGGGCACCCACTGGAACGGCCTGTGTTTCCGGTTTACCGACTATGATTTCAGGATAAAAACCCTCACGGACGAGCGCTACGGCAAGAACAAACTGGGCAAAGACTACCTGCTCCAGGACTGGGCCCTGAGCTATGACGAGATGGAACCCTATTTCGACAAGTTCGAGAAAGCCATAGGCGTTTCCGGCACGCCTGGGCACTTTGACGGCAAGCGCTCCTCACCCTATCCATTGCCGCCCCTGAAGAAAACGCCCATCCTCCAGAATTTCGAACGGGCGGCCCAGGCCGTAGGCTGCCACCCTTACGTGCTGCCGGCGGGCATCGCTTCCGACGCCTACACCAACCCGGACGGCGCGCAGCTAAACCCCTGCATGTACTGCGGCTTCTGCGAGCGTTTCGCCTGTGAATACGACGCCAAGGCCAGCCCGAGCAACACCTCCATCCCGCCAGCCCTGAAAACCGGCAACTATGAAATCCGCTGCAATGCCAACGTTGTGGAGATATTGAAAAAAGGCGACAAGGTCACCGGCGTGCGTTACGTGAACACGCTCACCCGCGAGGAATTCATCCAGCCCGCGGATATCGTCGTGCTCGGCAGCTACGTCATGAACAACGCCAAGCTGCTCATGCTCGCCAAAATCGGCCAGCAGTACGACCCGGCCACGGGCAAGGGCACTCTGGGCAGAAACTACTGTTACCAGATCACGCCCGGCGCCACCCTCTTCCTCAAGGACCCGATGAACGTCTATGCCGGCGCGGGCGCCCTGGCCATAGGCATTGACGACTTCAACAGCGACAACTTCGACCACGCCAGCCTGAACTTCATCCACGGCGGCCTGATCTCCATGCTCCAGGCCGGCAAGCGGCCCATAGAAAACAACGCCGTCCCGGCCGGCACCCCGGGCTGGGGGGCGGCATTCAAAAAGGCATCCATCGAAAATTACAACCGCTCGCTCGGGGTGGGGGCGCAGGGCGCGTCCATACCCTACAGGCACAATTACCTGTCTCTTGACAATACCTACAAGGACGCCTACGGCCTGCCGCTGCTGCGCATGACCTACAATTTCACGGACCAGGACAAGGCCATGTTCGCTTACCTGACCGGGAAGATCGAAATGGTGGTCAAGGCCATGAATCCGGTCTCCTACAGCCTGAAGCCCAGTGCCAAGGACTACAATATCGTCCCCTACCAGACCACGCACAATACCGGCGGCACCGTGGCCGGCAAGAACCCGGCCACCAGCGTGGTCAACTCCTACCTCCAGCATTGGAATTGCGACAACCTGTTCGTGGTCGGCGCCGGCAACTTCGCCCATAACGGCGGCTGCAACCCGACCGGCACCGTGGGCGCTCTGGCCTACCGTTGCGCCGAGGGCATCCTGAAATACCACGCCAAGGGCGGAAAACTGGCATAGTCCAGCGATACCGGTTTTATGCCGGGAAGTTCCTTTCATACAAATCCCAGCCCGGGAAAGCCCGGGCTGGGACTTGTCATGCGGTTATTTCCGCAAAAAGCGGCGGGGCTTTTGGCCCTGGAACCGGCGGATTGCCCCTACGCCAGCACGTGCTTGTCCAGCACAAAGCATTGAAACATTCCAGTGAACACCACGACATCGCCCCGGCGCACCGTGACTTCCACCCGGCGCTTGCGGCCGGCTTCTTCCTTCACCACGGCGTGGGCCTCCAGCGTTTCGCCTACCCGCACCGGTTTGCTGAAGGCGCTTTCCGCGCCGCCCAGCACCACATAAGGGTGGTTCACGGCCAGCATGGCCGCATAGTCCGCCATGCCGAAAACAAAGCCGCCGTGCACCAGGCCGGCTTCATCGGCGGCCATGGCCGGAGTGGCGGTCATACGCACGCGGCTTTCCCCGGCGGACAGGGCAATCGGTTCGCCGCACAGTTCTTTGGCAATGGACAGATGGGTCCGGACGTTCATTCTCCTCCCGGAGGCTCTGCGGTTCGGCCCGCCTCGGGGGCTGTTTTCAGAGCATTTTTTTCTTTTCCCGCCTTCTGGGCCTTCTTCTGTCAATGCAACGCCTGGGACACACTGAATTTTTTCGTCTGGCTAGACGCGAATTCTTTTTGAAGAGGGGCGGGACTTTTCCGTCCCGCCCCTCTTCAAAAAGGACGAGCAACGACGCCAGGCGGAAAAAACCAGCGTGTTCCTAGCCCCAGCCCCGAGAAGCGCGCATGGCCCCGTTCGCCTCAACGATCAGACATTCGCGGCCGGGCAGGGTCTGAATGAAACGCAGGGCCTCGTCCACCGGCAGGATGGACAGGGCCGTGGCCAGGGCGTCCGCCTCCATGACCGTGGGGGCGACGACGGAAACGCTGAGCACCGCCGGGCTTTGGCCGGTGGCCGGGTCAATCAGGTGGTGATGCCGGCGGCCGCGGTCATAGAACATCTCATAGCCGCCCGAGGTGGCAATGCCCCTGTTGCGCAACGGCAGGGCCGCGATGGGCCTGCCACCGCCCTTGGGATCCTCAATGCCGATCATCCAGGGATTTTCCCCCTTGCCGCCCTGCGCGCGGATATCCCCGCCCGCATTGACCAGGTGGCTGGTCACGTTTTTGGCGGACAACGCTTCCGACGCCTTGTCCGCGATATAGCCCTTGGCAATGGCGTCCAGGGTCACGCCCATGCCGGAGGCTTCCAGACGGATACCCGAATTGCTCAGGCGCACGCCGTCTGGCCGCACCAGAGAGCGCGCTTCGGCGAATTCCTTGGGATCAATGCGCATTTCGCCCTCGGGATTTTTATGGGCGCGCAGATAGTCGACAATGGGCTGCACGGTCATGTCAAAAGCGTGGCCGCTCTGATCGCCGATGCGCAGCGCCTCGGCGATCACCAGGCGCAGTTCGGCCGGCGCCTCGGCGATAACACCCTGTCGGTTGAGCAGGGACATGGGCGTGGCGGCGTCGTGCCGGTCGAAAATGCTCTGAAGCCGGGAGACTTCCGCAAATGCCGATTCAATGGCATCTTCAGCCGCGGCCGGGTCCGCGTGCCAGGCGGCAATGGTCACCACGGTGCCCAAAAGAAGCCGCGTGCGCGATACAAGCGGCTGCGCGGCCTCGGCCTGGGCGGGGAAAAAGGTCATGAGTCCTCCCGTCATGCCGGCGGCAGCGGTAAAGCCGGTAACGGCGATGGCGCCGGCCAGAAAATGGCGGCGCCCTATCGGTTGGTTGTACATAAAATCCTTTCCGCCTGGAGCGAATTAACCTTGAAAAGGTTCATCCGCCCCACAAGGATTTGTCTCCAAACCCTTGTCGTAAAATGGTTGTGGGCGAGCTTTGCTCGCCGCCAAGCAAACATTTCAACGTAAAATGCTCTAACGTCAAACCGCGTGCGCCGGACTGGCCAGCGTTTGCACGTTCGAGTGGCGCAGGCGCAATATGGAACGGGGGCAGGCGGGCACGCAAACCTCAAGGCAGGCCGGGCCATAGGAAAGACAGGCCGCCTGGTTGATATGCACACGGCCGTCTTCAACGGCGATGGCTTTGGCCGGGCAGCTTTTGACGCACTTCATGCACTGGATGCAGCCCACCCGGCAGACGTCCATGACGGCCTTCCCCGCGTTTTTCGTCGAGCAGTGTATCACGACCCGGCTGCGTCTGGGGATAAGCTCAATCACGCTACGGGGACAGACGCGCACGCAGGCGCCGCAGGCCACGCAGTTGGGAGCCAGTATCTGCACCTTGCCGTCTATGAAGACCATGGCGTCAAAAACGCAGGCACGGGCGCAGTCGCCCAGGCCGATGCAGGAGTAGCGGCACTCGTCCGGCCCGCCGGCCAGGCTTGAGGCGGCGGCGCAGGAGTCAATGCCCGCGTAAAAATAGCGGGGCTTGACCTGACCCTCGTCTTTCGAGCAGGCGCAGAAGGCGAAGCGCGGTTCCATGGCGTCCACGGCCTTGCCGACCAGAACACCCACGGCCTTGGCGGTCTCCGCCCCGCCCACCACGCACAGGCCGGCGGAAATGGCCGGATCGCGCAGGACGGCCGCGGCATAGGTTTCGCAACTGGCAAAGCCGCAGCCGCCGCAGTTGACGCCGGGCAGGGCCGCGGTAACCTCCTCCAGTTGCGGGTCTTCCTGCACATAGAGCAGACGGGAGGCCACGGTCAGCAGCGTGGCGGCAATCAGGCCCAGAAGCGCGACGGTGACGAATGAGATCAGTACCATGGCTAGTTCCCCACCATGCCCTGGAAGGCCATAAAGCTTAAGGACATGAGCCCGGCCAGGATCAGGCCCGTGGGCACTCCGGTCAGACAGCGGGGGATGCGCGCGGTCTCAAGGCGCTCGCGTATGCCGGCCATGAGGAGCAAGGCCAGCAGAAAACCCGCGCTGGAGGCCAGCGAATAAAACATCGCCCGGCCGAGCATCAGGTTTTCGCGCTGCACCAGGATGGCGATGCCGAGAATGCAGCAGTTGGTGGTGATCAGCGGCAGAAATATACCCAAGGCGCGATACAGGGGCGGCGCCATTTTTTTCAGGAACAATTCGACGAACTGCACCAGCGCGGCGATCACCAGAATGAAGACCAGGGTCTGCAAGTAGGCGATATTCAGCGGGTTCAGCACATAATATTGGATCAGCCAGGTGCCCAGGGTGGCCATGATGGTCACGAACACCACGGCGATGCCCATGCCCGCGGCCGTGCCCCGATTTTTCGAGCAGCCGATGAACGGGCAGTTGCCCAGGTACTGCGCCAGCACGATGTTGTTGGCGAAGACGGCATAGATGAACAGTTCAAAGTAGCCGAGTTCGGTAATCATTACGCGCCTCCCTTGTCAGCTGCCAAAGGCGTTCCGGGGGGGCCGGAGGGCTCCGGGACGGAAGCCGCGGCGGGCTCCCGGTCGCAGCTATTCTGTTGCGGGCAGCCCATGCAGGTGGCGCAGCCCGACAGGGTCAACTCGGACTCGGCCTCGCCGCGCCTGCGCGCCTGCCAGTTCGTCAGGCGGTTCATGCCGGCCAGAATCAGGCCGAGGCAGAGAAAGGCTCCCGGCGCCTTCACCATGACGGCCATGGGCTGGAAGCTCTCCCACATGATCGGGTGGCCGAACCAGGCGCCGGTGCCCAGGATTTCCCGTATGCTTCCGAGAAAAACCAGGGACACGGTGAAGCCCACGCCCATGCCCAGGCCGTCGGCGATGGAGGGCAGCACCGGATTTTTGGCGGCAAAGGCTTCGGCCCGGCCCAGGATAATGCAGTTCACCACGATCAGCGCCACAAATATGCCCAGCGACTGATACAAGGGATAGGCGAATGCCTGCATGAGCTGTTCCACCGCCACCACCAGGGAGGCGGAGATGGTGATGAAACAGGCGATGCGCACTTTTTTCGGAATGACATTGCGCAGGGCCGAAATAATGGCGTTGGACAGCACCAGCACGAAAATCACCGCCGCGCCCATGCCCAGGCCGTCCTTGGCCGAGGTGGTGACGGCCAGCACCGGGCACAGCCCGAGCACAACCCGGAACGGCGGCAGTTCTTTCCACAGCCCTTTTGAGAATTCTTTCCACAATACAGATGCCATATGCGCCTCGGCTTATTGCCAGGTTTTCCGTATTTCGTCTTTCAAGGCCGCGTACTGTTGCAGAGCCGCCTGCACGGCGGCGACGGCCGCGGTGGAGGAAACCGTCGCGCCGGAAAGCGCGTCGATCTGCCCGCCGGCGCTTTTCAGGGCCACATCGGAAGCGCCGGAGAACTGCCGCAGGAAACGCCCCCCGGCGATACGCGCGCCTATGCCCGGCGTTTCCTTCATCACCGTGACCTGCACGGCGATAACGGAGTCGTTGTTCACGTCGACGGCCACCATCATGCCCACCTCGCCGCCATAGCCGGGGGCGAAGTTTTCCAGGGCCACGGCCGCCAGCTTGCCGTCGCGCATGACCGGAAAGACCATGACCTTGCCGCTTTTGTCCGGGTTCTGCGGATCAGGCAAGGAGAAGGTTTTGCGGTCCGCCAGAAGGTCGTTCTCGGCGGCCGGGAACAGGCTTTTCAAGGTCGGGGCCTGGACATAGGTGAGCACCTGCTGTTCGATGCGCGGGGCGGTCACGTCCTTCAACGCGGCCAGCCCTCCGCCCGAAACCGCGCAAATGGCGGTCATAACCGCGACGCCTGCCAGATTTTTTTTCATACTCAGCCTCTAGAGCATTTTACGTTTGAAATGCTTGCTTAACGGCGAGCAAAGCTCGCCCACAATCATTTCACAGCCATTTCACAGCAAGGATTTGTGGACAAGTCCTTGCAGAGCGGATGAACATTGAAAAGGTTCATCCGCTCTCAGGTCAGAAACTCTGTTTCGCGCGCATGCCGAACGGCTTTGGCCGCATCAGCTCAAAGAACGGGGTCAGAAGGTTGGCCAGCAGTATGGCGAACGGCACCCCGTCCGGATAGATGCCGAACACCCGGATGATAATCAGCAG
>JAVBVM010000026.1:0-9376 GCA_031554295.1 Desulfovibrionaceae bacterium
TCTTCTCGGCCAGATCGCGCATGGCGACGGCGGCTTCGTATTCTTCAGGGGTTTTCCACATGCGTGTGTCTCCGAAAGGTTGCCTGCGGGCGGCTTGCGGCCGTCGCGGCTGAAAGGGGTATGGACCGGGCGTGGCGAACGTCCCGCCCGGAAAGAAAAGGCGAAAGGCGCGGACCCGGCTTCCGGCGGGAGCGGCGATGCGGCGGGAGCGGCGGCCGGTCCGGTCCGGGCCGATCCGGTCCGGCTCACCGGCTTTCCGCCGCGTGTGGGGGTGGAAGGCGGGAATCCGTCGCCCGGCGCATCCCGCCTTTCCGCGCTTCCGGGCCGGCCCGTCGTGAGCCGCCCTTCCTCCGCCCCGCCCCGGCCCGGCCCGGCCCAGGCAGCCGTAAGCCGCCCGGCCCAGGGTCACGCGGGGCCCATGCGGAAACGGATGTTTCCTCTCGAAGGGCGGCGGCATACAAGGGCCAAGCCCAACGTCTCCCAAATACCGGGGTTTCCAAAGGGGGTCACCCCCTTTGGCCGCCGGAGGCATGCTTTCCCTCTTCTCTTTTGCGTTGGGGGTTCCGCCTCCGCGTCAGGCGCGTCCTTTCAGCCAGGGGCACTCTTCCCGACCCGGCCGCTGCATGGCCATGTCCGCGCCCGAAGCGTCGGCCAGGGAGCGCTGGAACCGCTCGGCGTACCACTGCTGGCGGCGCGGGTCGTTGATCAGGGCGGTGGACAGTTCCACAGCCAGCCCCCAGGCCACGGCATCGGCGAAGGCCGGCGGCCAGAGCGCCGGGTCATGCAGCCGCGCCACATACGCCAGTTGCGCGGCCGCCTGTCCGGTCAGCAGGTCCCGGCCTTCCAGGATATAGGGGACGGGAGCGCTGTTCGCGCCTCCGCCGACGATTTCAATGGGCCGCAGGCAATCCGCCGGCAGCGCATAGCGCAGGACATAGCCGGCCGGCCCCTCGCCGGTGAGCGCCAAAAAAGCCCGCTTGCGCGCAAAGCTCCAGGGGAAGCCGGCCAGCGCGAAGTCGGCCGTTTGCGGAAACAGGGTCCGGCACAGGGTGGGAATGGCGCCGTCCTCGTCCGGCGAGTTGAAACGGCCGAGCTGGTCGCCGCCCAAACGGGCCAGCGCGGTGTTGCATACGGAAACATATGATTGCATGGAAACGCCTCCGGCGGCCAAAGGGGGTGCCCCCCTTTGGAAACCCCGATAGCGGGGGAACGTTGTTTTACTTCTTTTGCGCCGCCGCCCTTTGAGGGGAAACGCCCGTTTTCGCGCGGCCTTCGGCGTGCCCGGGGTCGTGGCCGGGCGGCTTTGGCTTCCGGACCGGAAGGGCGGCCAGGGCGCGGAACCGCCGGCGCGCGGGAGCGCGCTCCCGCGAGCCGGCGTCCCGGCGAAGGCCGGGGTCCGCGTATTGGCGTTTCAACGGCCCGGAGGGGCGGCGCTCCTCCGGGCCCCCTGCGCGGGGATTACAGGTCGAGGACCAGACCGGCCGTCACCGCGCCGCCGGAAATCGCGCCGGTGACGGCGTAATTCAGGCGGGCATAGCGCAGCATGCCCTTGGGCGGCTTGCCGCCGACAATCTGGCCGCCCTTCTTGAGGCTGTCGTTGGCGACCGGGAAGGCGGCCACGACCCTGGACGCGCCGAAGGCCGCGTCGGCCGAGGTTTGCAGTTCGACGGACAGCGCGCCCGTGCCGGTGAAGGGCGTGGCGTGCACGGCCAGATAGGGCCGGTCGCCCGCGCCCGCGTCCGGGCCGCCCAGGTCCACGACATTCGCGGAAACGGCCGTGGCCGTCACCGCCTGCTTGTCGGAAAAGAGGTTTTCCTTATCAAAGATCATGGGTATCTCCTGAGATGGTTTTGTTCGTGATGAAGCGCCGTGAAGGGGTTTTCCGGCATGGACCGGCCGCCCGGCATTGTCCGGAGGAGCGCCCGCCGCGATCGGGAAAGGCGTGGAGCCCGGCTTCCGCCGGGATGACGGCGCGGGGAGGAGGCGGCATGGCCTTTATTCCCGCGTCCGTCCTTAGAGCATTTAGCGCTTGAGGTGCTTGCTTAACGGCGGGCGCAGCCCGCCTGCAAGCATCTCGCGGCAAGGGTTTGAGGACAAATCCTTGAAGAGCATTTCAAGTGTGAAATGCTCTAAATGGCGGTTTCGGCGCTGGTGAGCGCGTCGCAGCGGCGCACGGGGATTTCGTCGAAGGTGAGCACCTGCCTGCCCGAAACTTCGTTCAGGGAGAGGTGCACGTTGGCCTTGTTGACCATCTGCTTGCGCAGAGCCGTGCGCATCTGGCGGTTCATGTAGAAGGCGGCGCGGCCGAGGTTTTTGGTCGGCAGCATTTCCGAGGCTTCGATCATCAGGTCCATGAGCCTGCCCAGGGCGGTCGCGCCGCTGAGGTTGGCGATGCGCACCACATAGCGCCAGTCGCGCACGGTCAGGCCGATGTCCCACTTGTAGTGGGTGCGGTAGCCCTGGAAGCGGCCGCCCTGCGGGTCGTTCAGGGTGACTTCGCCCAAATCCTTGTGCTGGAAGCCGGCCTTGCTGCCCTTGGGGTAGATGCCGTGGATGGTGTGCTCGCCCCAGGCCACCAGCCAGACCGAGGCGCAGGCGTTGCCGGAGCCGCCGGCGTCCAGGACGTTGACGGCGTTTTCGGCCTTGGCCGGGTCTTTTTCCGCGTAGCGCGGGGCCAGGCCCAGGAAGCGCTCGGGGGTGGCGATGGTGTTGCCGTAAAAGAGGGTGCGGGCCATTTCCTGGTTCATGGCCTCAAGGAAGGCGCGGTCTTCCGACAGGCGGAAGGCGCCGGTGTTGACGTTCAGGTCGGCCAGGGCCTTGTCCACTTCTGCGTAGGCTTCGAGCATGCCGCAGGTTTCCGTGACCTGGGTGGTTTTGGACTTGGACGGCTGCACGCCGTAGTTGAGCATGCGCCAGGCCGCCTCCGGCAGGCCCGAGCGGATGGTGGTTTTGTGCCCGGTGGGCAGGTTGCCCTCGATGAAGCACATGTCTTCCAACACTTCGTTGGTCTGCGTGAGCATTTCGGCGATTTTGTCGATCTTGCCGTTGCCGTCGAGGCGTCTGGCGATGTCCGCCAGCGTGGTCGCCTGGGTTCCGGTTACTGCCATGGGTTCTTCCTTTCGCGCCCGTCCTTTGGGCGCGTGGTTGCAGGGTTTTCGGGAAGGCCGGGGGATCGGCCCTATCTCTTGGAATAGCCGGGGTACAGCACCTCAGCCGCGCTGAGTTCCCCGCCGGCCTGCCTGGAAGAGCGGAATTCCGGCTCGGCCAGGGCTTTGCCGATCCGCGCCACAAAGCGCACCACGGCCGGGTGCGAGCCAAGGCGGCTTTCGTTGAGCACCTGGGCCAGATCGGGCGAGCCGTACTGGGCCAGGGCGCGCCGGGCATGCGCCATCTGGACCGGAAAATCGCGGTCGCTTTTCAGTTCGGCCAGCCAGTCCCGCTCGGCGCGCTGGACCAGCCCGTCCTCCTGCCGCGAAAGGCCGGACACATGCCCCTCGTACAACCGGGCCAGCCGCTCGGCCTGCCCGCGCGACAGCCTCAGTTCATGCGCCACGTCTTTGAATTGGGACAACAGGTGCTCGTCCACGGCGGTGGATTCGGCAAAGGTCAGCTCGTAATCTTCCGGGGCGTCGGGAACGCATGTGTCGGCGGAATCGGCGGGGCCGTCCTCTCCGTCGGCGTCCGCGCTGTAGAGGAGGGTTTCCGGCGCGGACTCGGCGGCCGGCGGGCTGTCGTTGCCGGAATCGGCGTCGGGGGCGGTGTTTTCAGTCATTTCCATACATCCTTCCTTTTTTTGCTTTTGCCTTGGGACTGTTGACGTTTCGCGTCATTACCAGCCCCGGCCGACATTCCCGGCCTCCATAGCGGCCCGTCTCTGTTCCCGTATCCGTTGCCGTTCCCGTTCCTCGCTTTCCCGTGTCCAGCGTTCCCGCGCCAAGCGGAACTCTTCCGACTGATCGGCCTGCCGCTCAAACTCGCTGCTTCCCATTTCTTTGGGGTAGAACAGATCCGCAGCTACAGCGCCAATCGGGCCAAGGGCGGTGCCTGCCACCCTCTTTGCGGCCGCTCCTGCCGCTGTTTTGCCAACTGCGTTGGCAATAGTTTGGCCCAACGACGAACCCGCCACCGCGCGCGCGGTACCCCTGAGGGCTCCCTTTGTGGCGGCCGAAACCTCTATTCTCTTTATTATCCGCTCAGCGATCGAAGGTTCTTCCTTTTTCCCTCTTGGTGGTATCTCCCCCAGTGCCTCGCTCATGCCTTCGATGATCTGTCGCCTTATGAAATGCATCATCACCTGATTCAATCCCGATTTTTCGGCATTATCTTGATCGCTCATTTGTTTTCTCCTCTTATTTCTCTCTGACTTCCGGCTCATGATCATTGCGTTTTGGAATTTGCCTTGCTACGATCGGCATATGCCATCCGGACAGTCTCTTTCCGCCGCCCGCCCGCTCTCGGCCCCAGGCCGCCTGATGCTGCGCCTGTTCCCGACCGCCGCCGCCAGCCCGCCGGGCGCCCCCGCCGATCGGTCCGGCCGCCGCCCGGGCCTGTTCATCCGGATTTTCCTCAGGCCATACGGCCGGATGCCGTCCAACGAGTTTTTGTACGCCGCGCTGATCCAATTGCTGTTGTTCGCGGTTCTCGGGGTGATCGGCGGCGTTTCGCTGTACGCGGAAAGTTCCTTCCGCCACCCGACCGACGTTCTGGTCGGCCTGTTCGGGTTCGCCTTGATGCTCCTCCTGTTCTTTCTTTGGCCGGCCGCGTTCCATACCCTCTGGCTCAAACGCCTGCGCGACGCCGGCGACGCCACCGGAAGCGTGAAAGGCGGGCTGTTGCTTCTCGCGTCCTATCTTCTGCTCGGCTCCGGCGTCGTCCTGGTCTGGCTGACGCGCTTCGTGCCGCTCATCCTGCTGCCGCACGCGGCCGTCTCGCTGCTGCTGCTCATTCCGCCCAGCCGGCTCCCGGCCGTCAGCGGTGAAGACGGCTAGGCACGCGTTCACCTGAAAAAACGGAGCGGAGCTTCCCGATTCGCGGGACCATGCGGGGCGGCCTTTCCCGCGGCCCTGGGGTTTCCTTTCCAAGGGCGGCGGCATGAAAGGAATACAGCGACATTCCCCCTATATGGGGCTCCAGGGGGCCCACGGCCCCTGCCGCCGGAGGCATGCCTTTCCCGCCGTCACCGCTTCCACCGTTCATCTCCCGCCGGGCCGTCCGCCGCGACAAGCCCGGGCAAAGCCTCGGGCGACGCCTCGCGCGTCTCGGCGAGGATCAGCAGGCCCATATTGCGCAGGCCCTCGTTGAAGGCCGTGGCGTGCGGGTCGCCCGGGGCGTAGGCCGGCCCGAGGGCGCCGGAAAGCAGCAGCAGCCGCTTGAGCAGCCGCAGGCCGGCGGGGGTTTTCAGCACGGCGGCCACGTCCTCAAGCTGGCGGAGGCGCGTGAAATCCTTTTCGCTCATGGAAATTTCTCCTGAATGGCTGTGGGAATCGTCGATTTTCGGCTTGGGCCCGGCAATGGCGGCCATGCGCCAAAGGCCCCGCCTCATGCGGATATGCGCCCGCGCCCGCCTGGAGCGCCTGTCGCGGCGTTTTTCCCGCCACCCCGGGCGAGCCCGAACCGCCGGACCGGCAGGAGCGGCCGCTGGGGCCGTTCGGGCTCGTTCTCCGGCGGCGGGGCTTTTTACGGGGTATTCGCAACGGTCGGGCGGTGGATGCCAGGCGTGCCGAAGCAGCCCGGCGAAAGCGGCGAAACTGACGAAGCCGGCGGGCCGGTGACGATCGGCTTCTCCGGTCAAAGAGTCGGCGCGGGCTGATTTTTTCATGGCGAGCCGGCAATGACCGGCCCTGTTCCACGGCGCGTTCTTCCGGCGCCCGTGGCCTTTCCGCGCGGGAGCGCGGCCGGGCCGGGGCGTTTTTCGTGTTTTCCGGGGGAAGGGAGGCGGACGGGCGCCCAGGTGGGGTGGAGGCTCTTGCGAGCCCTCTCCGTTTCGGCTTGTTGACTCTATTATACCCTATCTCGCCGCCGCTTTCAATGCATTCACGCCGGACCGCGCCGGGCCGCGCCGGGCCCAAAGGGACCAAAAGACGGGAGCCGCCGGCGGGGCCGGTTCCCCGGAATCCCGCAGGATGGCGCGGCGTCCATTGAGCGCCGGCCGGCCTTGCCCTTCCGGCCTGGGGCTGTCGGGAAGAAAGGCGCAACCGTTCCCGACGCCCGTTGGCGATGTCCGGTCCCGCTTCGCGCCGGAAACGGGCGGGAAGGGCCGGGAATTTTTCTAATTCAAACCGCTTTTGGTTCTGGGCGGCTGGCGTATGCTGTGCCCGTTCATTGCGCCATGCCGGGTCGAGCCGGATTTCGCATGGGCGGATTCAGGAGATAAGTCAACGCATATTATACTTGCGATATTGTTCGGTACTGTGGGAATACCAAGAGCAGCCGGCTTTGCGCTGTTTCAGGGAGCAAAGCGCGCGGGACGCTTGCGCGATATTTCGGTCCGGCGTCGCCGCGTGGTAAAGCCCCGGGGTTTTTCCCGGCGGGTCCATGAGTGTGCGGGCCGTTGCCTCCAATCTTTTAGCCCCGGGCGGGTGTTGTGTGCGTATTTCAAAGACCGTTCGCGCGAATTCCCAGAGATTGCGCGGTTTCAGCAGGTGGGTCGGGATAGCGTGCCTTGCGGCGTTTTTGCTCTTTGGCTCCTTCACCATGTCGTCGGCGGATGAAGGCGGCGTCAGCTTCTGGCTTCCCGGCTCGTACGGAAGCCTGGCCGCTGTCCCCAGCGAAGCGGGCTTCTCTTTGAGCGTGATCTACAACCATTCCGCGGTGGGCAGCAGGGGAGGCCGGACCCTCCAATACGGGGATCGATTCGTCGCCGGGCTCGACGCGCGGACGGATCTGGTCGCCCTTGTCCCGACCTACACCTTTGAAACGCCGTTTCTCGGCGGCCAGGCCGCCATCGGGGCCATGCTTACCGGCGTGAGCGGCCGGGCGGACGCCTCGGCCGAGTTCACCGAGCCGCATGGGGCGGCTTGGTCGCGAGGCGGCGGCGATACCGTCAACGCCTTTGGGGACATTTTTCCGCAAGCCAGCCTCAAGTGGAATTTGGAAAACCATAATCTCATGGTTTACGTAACCGGAAACATCCCGGTGGGATACTACGACAAAAGCAAGCTCGCCAATGCCGGGATCGGGCACGGCGCCGTGGACGCGGGCGGCGGGTATACTGACCTGAATCCGGAAAGCGGGTGGGAATTCTCCTTTGTGCTCGGCTGTACTTATAATTTTAAAAATTATCATACCCAGTATCAAAATGGCGTTGACGCGCACCTGGACCTCGGCGCTTCATATTTTTTGACAAAACAACTCCATCTGGGCCCCGTCGGCTATTATTACCAGCAGCTTTCCGGGGACAGCGGCTCCGGAGCGAAGCTCGGCGACTTCAAGTCGCGGGTTGCGGGCATCGGGCCGCAACTGGGGTATTTTTTCTCAGTGGGAGACACGCAGGGGTATGTTAACGTGAAAGCCTATAAGGAATTTGCCTCGCGGAATCGCCCGGCGGACTGGAATGCCTGGCTGAGCCTGTCATTTTTTTTCAGCGGCGAATAGCGCTACCCACCTGAAAATAATGCCATTGTGGAGTTCCGTGCTCCTGGTATAGAGGGCAAGTGGCGAGACTGCACACCTTTCAAAGGAGAACGGAACAAGGTGCAACGATCCGCAGTGCCAATTGAATGACGGGTCCAGACGCATGCGGCCGCAGCCTTGCTTTTCACGAAATGTTACTGACCCGCGAAAGGGGGTTTCCATGATTAAAAAGAAATTAAGTATTCTTGTCGCGGCGACAATGGTCGGCATAGCGCCGCCCTCCCTTCCGGCCGCCGAACCGTCCGCCCCGCCGAATATCGTTTTCATTTTGGCGGATAACCTGGGCTATGGGGAATTGGGCGTTTACGGGGGCGGCATTACCCGAGGCGCCCCGACCCCGCGCCTTGATCAGCTGGCCGGCGAAGGTTATCGGTTAACAAATTTCAACGTTGAGGCGCAATGCACCCCCAGCCGCTCTAGCATTATGACGGGCCGCTTTTCCATTCGCTCCGGCACGCACTCCGTCCCGATGGGAGGAGAGTTCGATGGCCTCACGCAATGGGAAGTGACTCTTGCCGAATTGCTTTCAGGCGCCGGGTACCGTACGGGGCACTTCGGGAAATGGCACCTGGGCAGCGTTCAGGGACGCCTTCCCAATGCGCAGGGATTTGATGAATGGTACGGCATCCCGCGGACAACGGACGAAGCGTTCTGGCCTTCATCCCCGGAAGCCAAAGCGCGGCATGTGCCGTTGACCCACATCATGGAGGGGAGCAAAGGCGAGAAAAGCCGCGAACTCGCGGTGTATGATCTGGAGCAGCGCCGGCTGATTGATACGGAAATCACCCAACGCTCCATTAATTTTATGAAAGCGAGCCGGCGGGCGGGGAAACCTTTCTACGCCTATATTCCCTTCACCCAGGTCCACTTTCCGACATTGCCCGGCCCAGCCTTCGCGGGGAAGACCGGCCATGGGGATTTCGCGGATGCCGTTGCGGAGATGGACGCGCATGTCGGTCAAATCCTGGATGCTATCGACGCCATGGGCGCGCGCGACAACACCATCGTGATTTTCACCAGCGACAACGGCCCGGAAGCCAGCTGGCCATGGCAGGGGTCATCCGGCCCCTGGCGCGGTTATTACTTCACCCATATGGAAGGAGCGCTCCGAACTCCCTTCATCATCCGTTGGCCCGGGCATGTTCCCGCCGGCCGCGTGAGCAATGAGATCGTCCATGCGGTCGATACGTTTACCACCCTGGCTAAAATCGGCGGCGCCAAAATTCCGGCTGATCGCGCCATTGACGGCGTGGATCAGGCCGATTTCTTGTTCGGCAGGACGGAAAAATCCAGTCGGGAAGGGTTCCCTGTTTTTGTCGCGGATCGTCTGGAGGCTGTCAAATGGAACGACTGGAAAATGGTTTTTTATGCGGAGCAGCGCGACTGGTGGAGCCCGCCGATCAAGCTGGGCGTGCCCAAGGCGTTCAACCTGATCACGGATCCAAAGGAAGAATACACGGACACGGGGCCGCGCGAGAGCTGGGTGGCGGAACCGATGATAAAAATCGTCGAAGAATTCGAACGAAGCCTGAAGCAACATCCGCCCATTTCCCCGGGAACTCCTGATCCTTATACGCCGCCCAAAGCGAATTGAACTTGAGCGCGGCATGCGCCGCTTTTTAAAGATACCCCGCCCCGGGGGGGGCGACCCCGGGGGCGCCCCCCGGGGGGGGTTGTGCGGCTCCCGGGCCGGAAATCGCGGCCGGGCGATTAAGCCGCAGGGGCGGGGGCCTCGGCCCCCGGG
>JAVBVM010000008.1:0-7294 GCA_031554295.1 Desulfovibrionaceae bacterium
AAGCAGGCCGAAGCCATCGGCGGGGTGATGAACGTTATTTCCGATATCGCCGACCAGACCAACCTGCTGGCCTTGAACGCGGCCATTGAAGCCGCCCGCGCCGGTGAAGCCGGGCGCGGCTTCGCCGTGGTGGCCGATGAAGTGCGCAAACTGGCGGAAAAAACCATGACCGCCACCACGGAGGTCGGGGCCAATATTCGCGGCATTCAGGAAGCGACGGCCGCCAATATCGCCCGGGTGGAAGAAGCCGGAAAAAGCGTGGGCGAGGCCACGCAGTTGGCCGGAACTTCAGGCGAAGCCCTGCGCGTTATCCTGGACCTGGCGAACAAGAACTCCTCGCTGATTACCGGCATTGCCACGGCGGCCGAGGAACAGTCCGCCACCTCGGAAGAAATCAACAGGGCCATTGAGGAAATCAACCGCATTGCCGGAGAGACGGCCGAGGGCATGGAGCAGTCCTCTTCCGCCGTGCAGGAGGTTTCCGCCATGGCGCAGGAACTGCGCACCCTTTTGCAGCGCCTGCAACAGTAATGCAATAACGCCGCTAAACAGTCGCGGACTGGTAAGCCAGCCCGCGACTGTTTAGCGGCGGGAGTTTGCAGGATAATCCTTCAGAGCACTTCAAACGTGAAATGCTCCGAAATTGAGGATGGCTGACGGCCCCATCAAACGAAAAAGAGCGACGGCCTGATTACACGGGGCTGTCGCTTTTTCGTTTGTGAAATGTGCCGGAAGCGGCGCGGGCGGACGAGGGGAAGAAAAGAGCCCTCCCCAATCGCCGGTGGGGAGGGCTGAAAAATTAGGCGGCGGGGGCGTTTTTCTTACGCTTTTCCCAAAGCCTCATCTCTTTCATCTTTTTGCGGCGTTCACGCTGCAAGCCTTTACATACCAGCGGCGTATCCTTCTTGATGTCCCACTTTTCGCGATATTCCGCCGGGGTTAAGGCGTGCAGGGCAAGATGCTTCTTGGTAAGCACTTTAAAAACCTTGCCGCATTCAAGGCAGGTGATGGTTTTTTCCTTAATCGCCTTCGCGGGAGCGGCCTGCGCTTCCACAGCGCCTTCAGCGGTTGGTTCATCCTGCGTAATACGGCGAATGCTGTTTGCCAGTTTGTGCAGCATGAGCACAACTTCTTCTTCTGTCATCTCCCGTACGCCGGCTTGGGCTTTCACAATAGCAAGCGCTTCTTTCAAATACTCATCCATTATATACTCCCCTTTCATAAGTAACCGAGTTCTCCTACTTTTATAGTATGAAAATCTAATATACGGATTTGAATTTAGAGTAAAGTAAATTCCATAAAAAAGTTGTTTGTAGCAATTTTTTAGAAAGAGAAAAAAGTTGCAACTCGCCCGCAGCACAAGATGGAAGTGGGTTCTGCGTGGGCAGGACGCGCCTGCAGTTTGCCTGACGCTATAGGGGAGAGGCTATTCCCAAGGCGGCTTCCAGCTTCCGCAGCGCCGCCTCCTGATCAAAATTCTCCAGACAAAAAGCGCGTCCCGCCTCGCCCATGCGGACCATCGCATTCGGATCGCCGGCCATCTCCTGGATCGCCTTGGCCATGCGCCCGCCAACCTGCTCATCCGTCTCACTCGGACCGGGCGGGGGGAGCAGGTCGCCATTCAGGCCGGGTTTGACCATTTCGGGCATGCTGTTGCAGTTGAAAGCCAGCAGGGGCTTCCGGGCCAGCATGGCTTCCGCCAGTACATAGCCGAATCCTTCCCACAGCGAGCTTAGGGCGAACAGATCGATGGCCCGCCAGAACGGGGCCATGTCTCGCATAAATCCGGGGAAGAGGACATCCGGCGCGTCATCGGGCATGCTGTCCCGCGCCCGCGGTGGCGTGTAGTCAATACGCAATCCCAAGGTCCGCGCGAGGGCGTGCAGTTCTTTTTCCAGTTCGCCGGCGCCGGCGATGATCAGTTGATGCGGGAAACGCGCGCGCTTCAATGCCGCGCTCATGTGCAGCAGGTATTTCTGCCCTTTTTGCCGGCTCAGTCTGCCCGCGTTGCCAATGACCAGGGGCCGGCCTGTTGGGCAAGTAGCGAAGGGGCGCGTTTCTCCCATGGCCGCGTCAAAGGCGGCGGCGTCCAGCCCGTTGTGGATCAGGCGCACCCGCTCGGGTTTGATCAGCCGCCCGGATTGAAGCACGCAACGCGCGGTTTCCTCCGAATTCACAATCAGGCCGTTCAGGGCGCCGTATAAAAAGCGGTTGAAGCGCGTGGGCCGCACCGGCAGGGCGCTGCCCCGGCGGTAGAAAAGTTGTATGTGGCGGCCGGCCGCGGCCAGCACGCCGGCTTTCAAATCGCTGGGCAGGCCCATGATCAAATGACTGACCTTGTTGCGTTGCAGAAAATCGGCGAAGGAGTTGGTTTTGAACGGATTGAGGAAAGACAGCCGGCCAAAGCGCCAGTCCGCCAGACTGAAGGAGGCGCGTACGGACGGGTTGCGCTCAAGCTCGCGGCGTGCCGCCTGGTGGAGGGCGGAGTCCTTTCCGCAGGCCAGGATCACGCGGCGCCCCCGGGCGGCCATGCACAGCGCGGTTTCCAGGTGCCACTGCTCGCCGCCGCCCCAGGCGGCATTGCTGTTACAGAAGCAGAGAACCGTGTCGCCTGCCGGGCTGTGCGTATGTTCGGCCATATGAGTCCTGTGGAAATGAATATTTCGCCGCGAGCCGGAGGTCTGGCGCGGCGGCGCCTATTTGCCGATGCAGAATTCGCTGAATACGCGGTTCAGTATGTCATCCGTCGCGGCCAGGCCGGTAATGTCGGCCAGCGCCGTGGCGGCCGCATCCAGGTGCACGGCGGCCGCATCATAGGGAATGCCGTTTTGCAAAGCATTCATCAAAAGCCGCAGGTCATCAAGGGCGACGGAAAGGGCGGCGGCCTGGCGGGCGTTCGGCGCGAGCGCTTTGTCCGGAGCCTCTTCGTCCGGCCCGGCGCTATGGCTGTGGCGGCCGTGCAGCAGCACGTGGCGCGCTTCCTCGGCAAGGGCGTCAAGGCCCGCGCCGGTTTTGGCGGAGACGGCCAGGCAATGCAGGCTTTCCGGAAAAGGCGGCGGGCTGTCCAGCAAATCAACCTTGTTGAACACGACCAGCACGGGCCGGCGGCCGCGGCCAAGCCGGGCCAGCAACTCCTGTTCCGGCGCATCCAGGCCGCTTTGGGCGTCAACGACCAGCAGCACGGCGTCCGCTTCCTCAATGCGCGAGCGGCTGTGCTCGATTCCCTGCATTTCCACGCTGTCGGCGGTTTCGCGCAGCCCGGCCGTGTCCACCAGGCGGACCATGAGGCCGTTCAAGTTGACGGATTCCTCCAGATAGTCGCGCGTGGTGCCGGGAATATCGGAAACCAGGGCCCGCCCGCGCCCGAGCAGGGCGTTCATCAGGCTCGATTTTCCGGTGTTGACGCGGCCGGCGAGCACAATGCGGCATTCGCCCTGCCAGACCTTGGAGCGCTCGTAGGCGGTGAGCAGCTCCTCAAGCGTTTTCGCCGCGCCGCGCGCTTCGGCCAAAAAATCCTCAGGGGGAAGACATTCCACCTCGTCGTCAGGGAAATCCACAGCCAGGCAAAGCTGGGCGCGCAGATCCAGCAATGCGGCGCGCATCCGCTCAATGCGGCGGCCAAGCTCGCCGTCCAGGCGGGCCTGGGCCAGTCGGGCGGCGGTCGGGCCGGGCGCGGCGATCAACTCCGCAATTGCTTCGGCCTGGCTTAAATCCAGGCGTCCATGCAGAAAGGCCCGGTAGCTGAACTCGCCCCGGGCCGCATGCCGGGCTCCGGCGGCCACCGCCGTCTCGACCGCGGCGCCCAGCAGCACCGGGCTGCCGTGGCAGTGCAGTTCGGCCACGTCTTCGCCGGTGAAGGAATGCGGCCCGGGCATGAACACCGCCAGCCCGTCGTCGATCGTTTCAAATTGCCCGTTTTCCCGGGGGGACACAATGCGGCCGTAGTGAAGGTAACGCGGCTTAAAGACCGCGCCCCCCCCGGCAAAGGGCTTGAAAATGCGCGTCAGTACGGCAAGCGCGGCCGGGCCGCTGATACGGACAATGCCCACGCCGCCCCGGCCGGGCGGGGTGGCGACGGCCACGATGGTATCTCCGGCCGCCGCCGGGGTATAAGGCGATGAAGCAAACATAGTATTCCAGTATATTGGTAAAAAATCGGATTTCTTCGTCAATGCATACACCACGGCGCGCCGCATTCCAAGAAAAATAGCGAAAAGCGGCCCGGTTGCCCGGCGGGAAAGCCGTTTGCCGGAACTTTGACGAGGCCGGGGATTTTGCGCTATGCAGCGAAAAGAACGTTGGAGGCCGTATGTCGGTATATCAGTGTGAGCTTTTCGGCCATTTTGTCTACAGCGAGGATCTGTCCTACGTCGGCCTGCTTGAGCGGGAGGCTGCCCTGATGGACGCCTTTGATCGCCTGCGGCGCGGCATGGACGCCGCGCACGTCGACTTCACGCCCACCGGGGACGCGTTGCGCGCGCAGTGCGTGTTCGCCAAGGCTGACGAGGCCCTTTTCCACTCCGTGTGCGACGCCATTGCTCCCCTGCTGGGCGACGACATGGAAGGGAAGCTGCTTTTTGTGGACAAGGATCTGGAGCACGTCGCCCTGTACTGCCTGGCGGGAGCCGTCTGGAAAGAGGCATCCATCGCCCTGCCCGAGGCGCGCGACGCCTTGAAGCGCGCGGAACCGGAGCCGGAACCGAGCGCCGCTTTCCCCTTCACCGCGCCTTTCCGGCCGGCTCCGCAGGCCGCGCCAGACGGCGCGCCGAAAAGTCCGGCCAGGAAGAAGGCGGCTCCGCGCTCCGGCGCTAAATCTTAAACGACATTTAAAGCGCTTCCAGCAACTCGATGGTAAACGTCAGATTTTCCCCGGCCAAGGGGTGATTGGCGTCCAACGTGATATGCTCGTCCGTCACTTCGGTGATGGTCACGTCAAGCTCGTTTCCGCCGTCCGAGAGTTGGAGGTGCAGCCCCACCTCGGGCGTGACGTGCGCCGGCACCTGATCCGCGGCCACGGTCATCAGCATTTCCTCGGAATATTCGCCGTAGGCGTCCTCGGCCGGGATGGTCACCGTCACGGTTTCCCCCGGGTTCATATTGCTTACGGCTTCCTCAAAGCCGGGAATGAGCATCCCTTGGCCTAAAGTGAATTCCAAAGGCTCCCGCCCGCGCGAAGAATCGAACTCCGTGCCGTCGTCCAGCGTGCCCGTGTAGTGGACGCGGACCGTCGTGCCGTCTTTAACCGCCATGGTGACTCCTTAAGGTAAAATAATAGGGCATCTTCGGCCGGATGGATACGGAAGTCAAGGCGTGTATTTCCATGGCGGGCTGGGGATCTTCCCTATTTTTCCGGGTTTCGGTATGGTGCGCGTATGAAATATGTGATTTCGCAGCTTCCGATATATATTCGAGGGCAAAAACGGCGCTGGGGCGCGCGCTTCCTGCTGCTTTTCGGCCTGCTGATCGTGTTTCAGTTGGCTTTGTACAGCTATTTGTTCCATGTCATCATGCTGTACGAGGGCCAGCACCACAGCGGGCTGACCGGATTATACTGGACGCTGACCGTAATGACCACGCTGGGCTTCGGGGATATCACCTTTGCCTCGGATTTGGGCAAACTGTTCTCGATTCTGGTGCTGCTGTCGGGCATCACGTTTTTCATGCTGATGCTGCCGTTCACCTTTATCCGCTTTATCTACCAGCCCTGGATCGAGTCGCGCAGCAAGACCCGCGTGCCCACGGCGGTGGATCCGGAAGCGCGGCGGCATGTGGTGTTGGCGGGCTTTGACATGATCTCGCAAAACATCATCGAGCGCCTGGCTCAGTATCGGGTGCCGTATGTGGCCCTGGTGCCCGATTCCGAGCAGGCCCTGTCGCTGATCGACCGGGGCTATGCCGTGGTGTTGGGCGAATTTGACGATCCGCGCACCTACGAGCGCTTGCAGGTGTCCAACGCGGCCCTGGTGGCCGCTTTGTGCGATGACATGAAGAATACGAACATCGCTTCCACAGTGCGCGAAGTTTCGCCCGACGTGCCGATTCTTTCCAGCGTGAACTCGGAAGATTCCGTGGATATTCTTGAACTCGCGGGCGCCAACCACGTGTTCAACTTCACCAAAATGCTCGGGCGGGCATTTGCCCGGCGGGCCATGGACGCGGTCATGCCCGCCAGCACCATTGCGCGTTTCGATGAGATGGCCATTGCGGAGCTTTCTTCCAACCGCACCGGTTTGGTGGGCAAAACTGTGGCGGAAAGCCGTTTTCGCGCCACAACCGGACTGAATATCGTGGGCATATGGGAGCGCAATCGGTTTATTCCGCCAGGGCCGGACACAGTGATCGCCGCGGGCGCGGCGCTGTTGATCGCGGGCTCGATCGGCCGGATTGAAGCCTTTGAAAGGAATCTGCCCCGGCCTGAAGCGCGCGCCAAGGCCCCCGTCCTGGTGATCGGCTGCGGCCGGGTGGGCAAGGCCGTGGTCGCGGCAATGGAGGAGCGCGGCGCCAACTTTAAGGTGGTTGAGCAGGATCCGCGTCAGATCCCGTCTGACGATCCGCGCTATCTGCTGGGCAGCGCGGCCGATTTGGGCGTGCTGGAGGCGGCGGGCATACGTACGACCACATCTGTGCTGGTGACCACGCACAGCGATGACCTGAACATTTACCTGACCATCTATTGCCGCCGCTTGCGGCCGGATATCAAGATCATCAGCCGGGCCAGCCTGGATCGCAACATCCATTCGCTGTATTCGGCCGGCGCCAATGTGGTGATGTCGCACGCCTCGATGGCGGCCAACGCGGTGCTGAACCTGCTCACGCCCAATAAGGTTTTCATGTTGACCGAGGGGCTGGATATCTTCAAAGTCACCGTGCCGCCCGCGCTTATGGGGAAAAGCCTTATTGAAAGCAAAATGCGGCAGGAAACGGGCTGCAACGTGATCGCCATGCGTTCGGGCGGAAAGCTCATGACGCCGCCTGACCCGACCCGCCTGTTCGCCGCCGGGGATGAGCTCATCCTGATAGGCAGCAGCGAGGCGCAAAGCGCGTTCATGCAGCGCTATATCACCCCGCCGGGCATCGGGCCGGGAGGGTCGCGGCGGTCCTTCTGGCGTTGAACGAAAAAGCCCCCAGCCGGGGGCTTTTTCGCGCGCTTCAGTGCGTTCTTCGGGCGGCGAAGCGCCGCAGGGCATCGACCCGGTTTTTGGCGCCCAGCTTTTTATAGGCGTTGCTGGTAATTTTGGCCGCTGTATGCGGTGAAATGCCGAGTAACTGGGCGATTTCGGCATTCCGGTGCGCC
>JAVBVM010000016.1:0-3555 GCA_031554295.1 Desulfovibrionaceae bacterium
CTGCTCTCCAGTCTCACCGTCCGGTGGGCGAAGACCTGCGCGCCGGACACATGCGTGTCATCATGCGCGCTGTCCATGCCGTAGCTTTTTTCCAGTTCCTGCGAGGACTGCTTCAGGTTGATGCGCAACAGCCGGGGCGCGAGCAGGCTCAAGAACCAAATGGCGCCCAGCGTGCCGAACACATAGGTCAGGGCGTCGGCGATGGCGATGTGGTTGACCAGCAGCTGGCGCTGTTCCTCGGGCAGCGGCAGCGCCATGATGGCCGAGCCCGCGCTGCCGATAATCGCCGACTGCGTCAATCCGCCGGACATGATGCCGGCCGAGAGCCCCAGGTCCAGCCCCAGGAATTTCGCCACGCATAAAGCCGTGGCCAGGCCCAGAACGCACTGCACAACCGCCAGGATCATGAACTTGATCCCGTCGCCCTTCAGCGCGCGTAAAAACTGCGGCCCAATCGTATACCCGGTGGCCATAAGGAACAGTGAAAACAAAACCTGTTTGGCCGGGGCCGATACCGGTATATCCAACTGGCCCACCAGCAGCCCCATGAACAGCGAGCCCGTGACCACGCCCAGCGAAAAGTTTTTGAATTTTACCGTTCCGATCAGCGCGCCCAGTCCGACGACCAGAAATACCGCGAATTCCGAATGGTTCTGCAAAGCGGAAGCGAGCGAGGTGATAAAGGCTGACAGCATAATGCCTCCATGCGCCGCGGCGACGCGGGCGTTTAGTGGAAGCATCTATAGCAGATATATTATATATCATGCAATATTGTGAAGATACCGCGGGTTGATTGTGTCGCGCGCATTCAGGGGCGGGGAAAGCCCCGACAATCGGCTGAATCCGCGCGGACCTGAATATGGAAGCGGGTGTTTCCTCGTAAGGGGCGGCATTGTCAAAGGAAAAAAACAGCTTTCCCCCGCAAGGGCTTCCAGGGGGACACCGGCCCTTCGTCCGCCGGATGTCCGCCTTTCTCCCCACTCAGCGGTGTTTGATGAACGTGCCTTCGCGATACTCCCGGAGGGCTCGGGCGATCTCCTCGTCGGTGTTCATGACGATGGGGCCGCGCCAGGCGATGGGCTCGCGCAGAGGGGCGCCGGAGACGAGCAGGAAGCGCATGCCTTCGTTGTCGCTGGAAAGCTCGACGTTATCGCCCTCTTCATAGAGCGCGAGCACGGTGTTTTTCAGGGGCGCGCCGTCAGAAGCGCCGCTGCCGGCGATGACGTAGGCGAAAACGGTATCGCCGCGCCGGGTGGAGTGGGTGAAGGTGGCGTTGGGGGCAAGGGTGACGTCAAGGTACATGGGGTTGATGGCGACGTCGCTCACCGGGCCGCGCGTTCCGCGGAATTCGCCGGCGATGACCTTGACCGAGCCGCCGTTTTCCAGGGACACGGAGGGGATTTGCGCGGCCGTGACGCCCTGGTAGCGCGGATCGGTCATTTTGTGCGCCGCCGGCAGGTTGGCCCAGAGCTGGAAGCCCTCCATGACTCCGTGGCCGTCGCCTTTGGGCATTTCTTCGTGGATGATGCCGCTGCCGGCGGTCATCCACTGCACGTCGCCGGAGGAGATGACGCCTTTGTTGCCAAGGCTGTCGCCGTGCTCCACATCGCCGCGCAGCACGTAGGTGATGGTTTCGATGCCCCGGTGCGGGTGCTCGGGGAAACCCCGCAGATAGTCGGCCGGCGTGCGCGAGCGGAAATCATCCAGAAGCAGAAAGGGATCAAGCAGCCCCGCTTCATAGTACCCGAAAACGCGGTGCAGACGTACGCCCGCGCCTTCCATGACATTTTCTCCCAACAGGAGATCTTTGATCGCGCGTTTCATGGACTGGCCCTCCCATACCGAACTGTTTGTTCGGTTTATCTATATCATATGGGGTATGCCAGGGCTTGTCAGCTATTTTTTCAGATCCGGAAGCCACCAGTCCGTATGATCCACGGTTTGCGCGGCTTCCGCCAGGTCTCGCGCCAGGGGGGTGCGCAGGCGCTTCAGCACGTTTTCCATCCAGGAAGCGGCGTAGGGGT
Source organism: Desulfovibrionaceae bacterium (assembly GCA_031554295.1). GTDB lineage: Bacteria > Desulfobacterota > Desulfovibrionia > Desulfovibrionales > Desulfovibrionaceae > JAVBVM01. The sequence continues at coordinate 2,025 of JAVBVM010000016.1, forward strand.
TGCCCAGGTTTTGTTCGCGCCGCAGGTTGAAGAGAAGATCCAACTGGTCGGCGTCATGCGCCAGGCGTGCCTCGATGCTTTGGTTTCCTGCAAGCTCGGCGCGCAGGCCGAGCAGGTCGGCCTCCAGGCCGGTGCCGGCCACGGCGTCGGCCAGAGCGCTCTCTTCGTCCGCCGTGACGTAGCGCTTATTGACGTAGTTGAGATCGCCGGTGCGGGCTTCGGCAAGGTCGTGGAACAGGCAGAGCAGGGCGGCGCGGGAGGCGTCGGCTCCGGCCCTTTTCGCCAGGGCGTAGGCGATGATGGCGGCGCGGAAGGAGTGTTCCGCCACGTTTTCCTGCCCGCTGCCCAGGAAGGCGTAGCCGCTGCGCGGGGTGAAGCGCAGCATGCCGGCCTCAAACAGGAATTCGGCCAGGCGGGAAAGAGGGGCGTCGGGCGCGGGCTGGCCGGGCGTGGAGCTGTTGTGCGGGCGTTCGGGCATGGTGTTCTCGCTGAGGGTTCAAGGCTGTAAAATATTTGACAAAGTGAAAACGCGTTTTAATTATCCTGTATGAAGAAAACTCTGTTACCGCTTCCGGCTTTCGGCATCCGCGCCCTCTTTCCCATTATCCTGCTGGCGCTCCTCGCGTGCGCGGAGGGAGCGACAGCGCTTTCCGGCGCGGCTGCCGGAGAGTCGGGCGGGCGGAAAATTCCCAAAGCGGAGGGGGCCATGCTTGCCCAAACCATGCCGCCATTGAGCGCGGAAGAAGATCGTATCATCAACGGAAAGGGAACGGAACGTCCTTTCTCGGGCGAATACTGGAACCACTTTGAAGCGGGCGGCTATGTCTGCCGCAAGTGCGGGGCCGCCCTGTACCGTTCCGGGGACAAGTTCGACAGCCGCTGCGGCTGGCCGAGCTTTGACGACGAAGTGCCCGGCGCGGTGAGACGCGTGCCCGATGCGGACGGCCGGCGCACCGAAATTATGTGCGCGGCCTGCGGCGGGCATTTGGGCCATGTGTTCGAAGGCGAGGGCCTGACCCCGAAGAATGTCCGGCATTGCGTGAATTCCCTGTCCATGCGCTTTGTGCCGGCCCTTGAGGCCGAACAGATCGACAAAAAGGCCGTGGCCGCGCCGCGCCTGGAAGAGGCGATTTTCGCCGGCGGCTGCTTCTGGGGCGTGGAGCATGCCTTCAGCCGGATGGACGGCGTGGCGAGCGCGGTTTCCGGCTACACGGGCGGCGCCGCCGTGAACCCGACCTATGAGGGGGTCTGCGCCGGAGAAACCGGGCACGCCGAGGCCGTCAAGGTGACCTTTGACCCGGCCAGGGTTTCGTATGAGCAATTGGCGCGCCTGTTTTTCGAGATCCACGACCCCACCCAGAAAAACCGGCAGGGTCCGGACGTGGGGACGCAGTACCGCTCGGCCGTCTTTTAGGCCTCCGAAGGGCAAAAGCGGGTGGCCGAGGATCTGATCTTCCAACTGCGGATGAACGGCTACGACATGGTCACCGAGGTGGAGCCGGCCGGGACGTTCTATCCGGCCGAGGAATAC
>JAVBVM010000024.1:0-15522 GCA_031554295.1 Desulfovibrionaceae bacterium
CTGCTCGGGGGTGAGCTTCTTCCAGAACACTTCCGAGGCGATATACTGACGCGGATAATAAAAATGTTCGGTCTCCGAGAGATACTTCTGTACTTCATAGAAACGCTGGCCCCAGATCAGGCTCATGGGGTTTTCCTGGCCGTCCACCACACCCTGCTGCAGGGCGGCGTACAGCTCGGTGAAGGCCATGGGCACGGCGGAAGCGCCAAAGCCGTTGATGGTGGAAATCATCACTTCGCTTTCCATGACCCGGATCTTCATGCCCTTGATGTCTTCCGGCGTGCGGATCGGGCGCTTGGAATTGGTGAAGTTGCGGAAGCCGCCGTCATTGAAAGCCAGGTGGCGGATACCCACGGCCAGGAACTTGTCCTGCACGCTCTTGCCGATGGGGCCGTCCAGCACCATATGGGCATGGTCGATGTCGCGGAACAAGTAGGGCAGGTCCCAAACCATAGCTTCGGTGACAAAACGGCCCATGACGCCGTTGTCCATGTCGCACATTTCGATGGTGCCCATCTGGATGCCTTCCACCGTGGTGCGGCCGTCGCCCAACTGCCCGGCCGGGTAGAGATCCACCTTGATCGCGCCCTGCGAGCGCTCTTCCACCATTTTTTTGAAAGCGGCGCAGGCGATGTTCGCCGGGTCGTCCGGATTGGTGTTGCCGTTGTGCGCGAACTTGATCACAACGGGCTTGGCGGCGGCAAAGGCCATGCCGGCCATAAACAGGGAAAGGCACAAAAACGCGGCGAGAATCCCCATTTTCTTCAGCATACGTGCTCCTTACTCCGGTTTAAATAGTCGCTCGGCACCATGCCGGCGCATCGTCATACAATAATCAGGACAAAATCAGACGTGGACCGCCAGGCGCGGCAAGGTCGAGGCTGCATGCGGCATGATCAATACGCCCGCATCCGGCCCCTTGAGCTTCAGCGCGGCGTCCAGGGCTGTCTGGGCGTCAGCGAACGGCTCCACATACAGTTTTTTCGCCAAGTCCGGCGGAAGCGCGGTCACAAAAAAGACGCGCGCCTTTTTCACGGCCATGGCAATGGCCACGGCTTTATGCCCGCCCAGTTCGAACTCTTTCTCCACTCGTTGAATGAGATCGTCCGGACTGTCCGCCTCGTTCACCCAGCGCTCGAACACATGTTCACCCAGCCCTTCGGCGCATTCGCCAAGCCAGACCACCACCCCGCCGGGCCGTACCGCCTTGATGGCGTTGTCGAGCGCCTTCTGCGCCTGGTAGACGTTGATATCCTTGGGAAAACCGCCAGCCGACGCCACCACGACATCCGCCTCGGCCGGAATGGTCACGCTGTTGTATCCGTCCAGAAACGCGCAGGCCGCGCGGTGCGCCTGAATCATGTGGCCGGCGAAGGCGCCCCGGACTCGCTTGTGCGCGTCCAGCACCACGTTCAGAATAAAATCGATCCCGGCGATGGCTCCGGCTTCATCCAGATCCCGGCGCAGGGGATTGTCCTCAAGACCGCCGGCGCAAGCCTCGGCCAGCACCATCATGCGGTGGTTGTTCTGGATGGCCGCGCGACTGGAGACGCCCGGCATCAGGGCCTTGGCCCCGCCGCTGTAGCCGGCGAAATAATGATACTCCACATTGCCGAGGCAGATCCGCAGATTCGCCTCCGCCACCGGGCGGAAAATATCCACCGGCGTTCCCGCGGCCGTAACGCCCAAGCGCACGCACCGTTCCATATCATGATCAATACAGGAATAGCGTTCAAAAATAGCATCGCCCGCCAGCTTGCGCATTTCCGCCTCGGTATGCGGCCGATGCACGCCCAGAGCGAAGACGATGGTAATCTGCTCCGGCTTAAGGCCAGCCGCTTCCAACTCGGCCAGGAGCGGCGGCAACAAAAGATGCGACGGGCAGGGCCGCGTGATGTCGCTGGTGACAACGGCCACGCGCTGATCCGGAAGGGCCAGGCGGCGCAGGGGCAGCGAACCAACGGGATTGGCCAGGGCGTTTTCAATCAAGTCGGCCTCGGAAAGACCATCGTCGCCAGATGCCGGATCCAGCACGCCCAAAATCCGATCGTCCGGCAGTTCAAGGGCAAGGCTTGTGCGCCCCCACAAAAGCTCCAGCTTCATTCCATCCATCCCCCGCAATAAAAAGCGGTCTGAAACTATTTTTTTTTCCGGGCAGTGGCGCGTTGCGCGAAATAACTGAAATGCCGGTTGGTCTTCAGCGTTTCCAGGTCGTTTCGCTGAAAGGCGTCGATGATCTTGAAATGTTCTTTCGTCACCGCTTCCAATCCCTTGGCCAGCACGTCTTCGCTGATGGCCTGCAAAAGCTGCCCGTAAATGGTTGCAAGACTTCCAGAAATGCACGGGCCGCTCTTTTGCGCGATATACTTGTGAAAAGCCCGATCGCGCCGGCAAAACTCCATAAGTTTCTCGTCCTGCGAGCGGCTGCTTGCGAGTATAGCCAGGGTTTCCCGCAGCAAATCCTCCAGAAGGGCAAAATCCTCCGCATCCATGAGCCCATGCTCTATGATCCGCTCGGCTACCCGCGTCTCCAGCAGGAAGCGTATTTCATAAAGCTCTTCAATGTCGTCGCCGGAAAAGGCGCGAATCTGAGCGCCTCTGCGCGGAATGATCTGCAGAAGCCCTTCGCCCTCGAGAATCTTCATGGCCTCGCGCACCGGCGCGCGGCTGGTCTTCAGCTGCCGCGCCAATTCCTCTTCGCGTACGAAACTGCCCGCTGGGTAGGCGGCGGAACGCAAAAACTCCATGCGCAAAAAATCCGCGATGGATTCCGCCAGCGAGTTGCGCGGCAACGGAGTCATGGAGCCCCCTGCTCGTTTCGTAATTTCAAAATGTGGATTGTCGACAAAATATGATATGTTGATCTAACCACCATGTCAATATTTATGGAAAGATAGATGTTATTTCTAGCGAATTCCCGACAATCGACCACGAGCAGAAAAAAACGCCCGCGCAAGCGGGCGTTTCGTAAAAAGCCTTTTGGAAAAAAAAATCAGCGTTTAAGCTCCAGGGCCTTCTGCAACATGCTATCCGCTGTCATCATGCTTTTGCTGTTAGCCTGGAAGCCGCGCTGGGTGAAGATCATGTGCACGAACTCATTAGCCAGATCCACGTTGGACATTTCAATGGCATTGCCGTGCACGGTGCCGAAGTTTTCCGAACCGGGCACGCCCTCTTCCGCCGCGCCGGATTCCTTTGTGGCCGAATACAGGTTGCTGCCTTCACGCCGCAAGCCGTCCTGGCTGGTGAAACGATACAGGGAAATGCGGAATAAATCCTCCGACTGCCCATTGCTATAGCGGCCCCGAACAATGCCGTCCGCTTCGACTTCCAGATTCATCAGCGAGCCGGCCGCATAGCCGTCCTGCTGCAGATCAACGCTGGAGGACGAGCCGGAATACCCGGTAGTCACTCTAGCGCTGCGCGTGGCATTGGTCAGGCCCGGCAAATTGCTGAACGGCGCTGTTCCCACCTGGGTAGGATTCGTGGCGCCGCCGCTCCAGGCCGTCCCGGAAAGACCCAGGTCAAAAGCAATGGTTTGCGGAGCCGCGCCGGCAAACTGCGCGGTAAACTGCGGCACGCCCGAGGCGCTCAGGGTGGCCTGAGTCCAGGCCGCCTGGTTGGTCAAATCGCCCCCGGCCGGCGGCACGTAGGATGACATGTTCATCAACTGGCCAGTGGAGTCAAAGGTCAGAGTGCCGGACATGAGCAAGCCCGATCCCTTGGTGTCGGGCGTCCGGCCGTCTTCCGCCGGGTTCGCGTAGAGCACGTATTCGTAAATTTTCCGCCCATTGACCGATTGTACGGAATCCACCGCCATATTGATGGTGTGCATCACGCCGTTCGAATCATAAATCTGCATAGGCTGGGTGTAGCCGGCGTTGGGCAGAATGGAGGATTGCTTGGCGTCATAGTTCGAAAGCATGGAGAAACAGGGCGACGCGGCATCGTTATAGCCGTTCGTAGTCGTCCCGATATTCATGATATTGGTGATGGAAGTGGTGGCGCGCGGCCGCATGATGCCCTGCCCCTCATCCGAAGTGTCCAGAGCTATGCCCTGCGGGGCGCCTTCAACACCGTTGACGATGGGCCGGCCAATCACCTGATTCTGGTTCGGGTCGACCAGCTTGCCTTCCTTGGTGAAACGGAAGTTGCCCGCGCGCGTATAGTAGGTGTTTTCGCCGTCGGTCACGCCAAAAAAGCCTTTGCCGTCGATGCCCATGTCCGTGACGGTATTGCTGGATTCAAAGGCTTCCTGCAAATGCAGGGTGCGGATGTCGCTGCATGTTGAACCGTGCCCAACCTGGCTGACCGATGTCACAAAGGATCCGCCCGTTCCAGCCCACTGGCTGACGGTGTCCTCATAATCCATCATGCACCGTTTGAATCCGACGGTGTTCACGTTGGCGATGTTGTTGCTCACAACCTGCATGCCCAGGGAAAGGGTCTTCATCCCCAGCGCGCCGGTGTATAATGTTCGGAACATGGCTGACTCCTGTCTGCTGATCCACTGGGCACATTTTGCCCTGCAAAAGCAAAAGCAGAGATCGTGCCAAACCCGGATACAGGAGATTTTTTCTGATTTTCAGGGAAAAAACGGGCAGAATTTTCCGGGGAAACAAAAGGGCGCGACCAGACTTGCCAGCCGCGCCCTTTCATTTTTCACCGAAAACCGCCTCAGCGCGACGGCTTCAGGCTGCCGCCGTCCTCTTCCACCAGGTTGCCGTCGATATATACGCAGATGGCCGCCGCCGTGGCCTTATACGTTCCGGACGCCAGCTTTTCCGCGCGTTCGCGGCTTTCAATGGAGGAAAGCCCCGTCCGGATGTCCAGGGGCGCGCTTCCATTAGGCGGAATATTTATATGTTCATTGAATGTGTATGAGTGCACAACTTTGCCTTGAGGGTCCGTGATCCGCATGCAGAGCTGCGAAAGTCGCGCTACCTGGGAATTCCCGTTCAGGACCGCTCCTTTGATGACCAGCTGGGTGGAGGAATCGTCCTTCTCCACACTGAAGCGCAGATCCGTGATCTTCACGCTATCCAGGATGACTTTCGCCGCGCTCACGGCCTTTTCAAGCTTTTCCCGATATACGCGTTCCCGCTTTTCCTCTTCTGCCGCGATGCGGGTTCCGGCATCGGCATAATCCTGCACGGCCTTCAAAAAACCGGCGGAGGCGTAACTTTCCGCAAGCCGGATGCGGTTGGCCAAAGCGCCCGCGCGCCAGCCGGTTTCAGTCCGGTAAAAGATCAGCCACGTGCGTATGCCTTTCTCATTATCCACCGCTATAATGGCGCTGTCAGCCGATTTTTTCACCACCAAGGCTTTTTCCAGGCCGGGCGGATACCAGGGGTTGCCCGAAGTACGCGCATCAGCCGCCTCCAAGGCGAACTCGCCTGTGGCAATCCCTTCAATCAGCTTATCGGCGTTCAGGCTGTCCTGATAGCCGACCCAAGAGGCGTATTTTCCGGTTTCCGCGTAGTGCAGGATTGCCGGCGCTGCGAACAGGAAGGGCACATCCACCAAATTCTGAAAGACGGCGATATCTTTATCCGCAATCACCCTGGCCAATTCTTCGGCCGCCTGCTCCGGGTCCGGCGGTAAGGCTCCGGCCGAGGCGGGAAACAGGAAAACGGCAAGCAGAAGGCCGCAGTACGCGAAGAAACGACGCATCAAATTCTCCTTTGGGAGTTCTCATGCAATAAAATATTAATAAAAGCAAGCCGTTTCATAGAAAAAGGCCCCTCGCGGAGCCCATTTTTAATGCGATGGAAACGCTCTTTACCAGTTAATGCCCAGCAGTTCGAAATGCGCCCTGGGATGGGCGCAAGCCGGGCAAAGATCCAAAGCGCTGGCGCCTTCATGGATATAGCCACAGTTGAGGCAACGCCACTTGACCGCCTCTTTGCGGGAAAAAACGCGACCCTCCTTGATATTCTTCGCAAAGTCAAGGTAGCGCTTTTCGTGCCAGTTCTCAGCTACGGCAATGGCGCGCATGGCCGCGGCAATTTCGCTGAAACCCTCTTTCTGCGCCACGTCAGCGAAGCCGGGATACATTTCCGTCCATTCATAGTGTTCCCCGCCGGCCGCGGCGATCAGGTTGGCCTCGGTCTTGCCGAGAACGCCGGCCGGATAGGCGGCGGTGATTTGCACGTCCCCGCCCTCCAGAAATTTGAACAGGCGTTTGGCGTGCTCCTTTTCCTGATCCGCCGTTTCCGTGAAAATGTGGGCAATCTGCACGAAGCCCTCATCCTTTGCGATGCTGGAAAAATAGGTATAGCGATTACGCGCCTGCGATTCCCCGGCAAATGCCGTCAGCAGGTTTTTTTCCGTCTGCGTGCCTTTCAATGGCTTCATAAAAACCTCCTTGCGCTCTGAATGAATACGCTCAGGCAGACTATATTTTCCTAAAGAAAAGCTCCAGAAAAATAAGATGACCCATGCGGCTATTTCAACATCAGGGCGATTTGCTCCTGGTTTTTTTTCGGCAATCCGGCGCAAACCAGACGGTAAGAGATGTCCACCAATTCCCTGACCACATCGTCCGGCGTCGCGCCTTCAAGGTACACCGTGTTCCAATGCAGCTTGTTCATGTGGTAGCCCGGCCCCACATGCGGATATTCGGCCCGGTAATAGAGAGCAAGATACGGGTCGCACTTCAGGTTCAGGATCAGCCTGTCCCTGTTGTCCCGAAACAACAGGGCGAAAATCTTGTCCTGCACGAAGTAACGCACGGCCTTCCAGCTTGCCTTGTAGTCTCTGAATGCCAGGGGTTTCGCCTGCATATAGGCGTCCGCCCAGATGTAGCGCGCGGGAAAGGCTGGTTCCGGAAACATGGGAAACCCTCCATTGAAAATGGAACGCCGCCAGCGGACTCAAGGAACCCTCTTTTCAGAGGGTCCCTTGAAATTACGATCAGAAGCTTATTTTTTCAACAAACGCAGGCCGTTGCCCACGACGATCAGTCCAGCGCCCACATCGGCGAATACCGCCATCCACATGGTGGTGTATCCGAAAAATGTCAGAATGAAAAACAACGCCTTGACGCCCAAGGCAAAGCTGAAATTCTGAATCAAAATCCCGCGCGCGCCGCGTGAAAGCCGGATAAAGGCCGGAATTTTACGCAGATCGTCGTCCATGAGAGCCACGTCGGCGGTTTCAATGGCGCTGTCGCTGCCCGCGGCGGCCATGGCGAAACCGATATCCGCGGCAGCCAGGGCCGGGGCATCGTTGATCCCGTCGCCCACCATGCCGACCGGACCGCTTTCCGCCAGCTTTGTGATTTCGCTCTGTTTATCCTGCGGCAACAAGCCGCTCTTCACCACGTCAATGCCGGCCTGCGCGGCAATGGCCCGGGCCGTGCGCTCATTGTCGCCGGTCAGCATGGTCACGGAAACGCCCAGCAACTTCAATTCTTCCACCGCCTGCACGCTCGTGCCCTTCAGGGTATCAGCCACGGCAAACAGGGCGACAATGCCGTTCCCGTCCAAAAGCGCGGTTATGCTTTTTCCCTGGGATTCCAGTTCGCCCATGCGCGTTTCCCAATCAGGCGCGCGCAAACCCATTTCCCTGGTCATGCGGCGGCCGCCCAGGCGCCATTCCGCGCCGTCAATGCGGCCCCGGACACCCTGGCCGGGAATGGCCGCAAAGTCCTCCACCTCAAGGAAGGCGACGCCTTCCTGTTGCGCCGCCAGGGCAATCGCCTTGGAGACAGGATGATCCGAGCGCGAAGCCAGGCTGGCGGCCAGCGCGCAAGCCTGGGCGGCATCCGCGTTCGGAGCGGTGATGACGTCCGTCTGCACCGGCCTGCCCGTGGTCAGGGTGCCGGTTTTATCCAGGGCAATGGAGCGTAGCGTCCTGCCCCGCTCCAGATATGCCCCGCCCTTGATCAGAAGCCCCCGTCTGGTCGCGGCCGCCAGGCCGCTGACGATGGTGACCGGCGTTGAAATGACCAGCGCGCAAGGGCAGGCGATGACCAGGAGGACCAGAGCCCGGTAGGCCCAAGTCAGCCACGCGCCGCCTAACAGCAGCGGCGGGATAATGAAGACCAGACACGAAAGCATAAAGACCAACGGCGTATACACGGCCGCGAACCTGTCCACGAAACGCTGAATGGGAGCGCGCGCGCCCTGCGCCGATTCGACCGCCCGGATGATGCGCGCCAGCGTGGAATTGTCCGCCGTGCCCGTGGAGCGGTATTCGAAGGATCCTTCCTCATTGATGGTGCCGGCGAACACCATGTCACCCGCCCGCTTTTCCACCGGCAGGCTCTCGCCGGTAATCGGAGCCTGATTGACGCTGGAGCGGCCGTTAACGACCTCGCCGTCCAGGGCGATGCGCTCGCCGGGCTTTACCCGAATGAGGCTGCCCGTGGGCACGAGTTTGGCATCAATATCAAGCCACGCGCCATCCGCCTGCCGGACCGTGGCCTGTTCCGGCGCCAGACTGAGAAGTTTGCCGATAGCGCCGCGCGCCCTATTCAGGGACTTATCCTCAATGATTTCGGAAACCGTAAACAGAACAATAACCATGGCCGCTTCGGGCCACTGGCCGATGATGGCCGCCCCGGTCACGGCGACCGTCATCAGAGCGTTCATGTTCAACTGGAAGTTTTTTATGGCGATGAGGCCGGCTTTGTAGGTCGGCAAGCCTCCAAGCAGAATGGCGGCCAGAGCCAGGATGATCACGGGCGGGCTGTTTTCCCCTCCGCCAGCGAAATGGGTGATCTCCGCGGCCAATGCGGCCGCCCCGGCCAGAGCCACCGGGCACCAGGGGGGCAGCCCGAAACGCCTTCGAGGCGGCTCTGTTTCCTCTTCCCCCTGGCAAGCGCAGGTTTTCGTACTTTGCTGAACGTCCCGGCCCATACTTTTGTCTTGAGCGGACGGATCCATGGAAGCGTTCGCGGGCAACGAGGCTGGACAAGTGCAGTGCGCATGCTTTTGGCAGCATTTCATAAGCAATCTCCTTTTGAAAATGATTATCTATTGACTAAGATAATCCCTCTACCTACTATAGAGTCAAGCCTTGGAGAAAAAACATGCGAATGAAAATTGGAGACCTGGCTAAACTGGCCGGCTGCAAAATCGTCACGATCCGATATTACGAAAAGGAATGCCTGCTGCCGGAAGCGGCCAGAAGCGGAAACAATTACCGTTCCTACGGCGAAGCGGATCTGGAACGTTTGCAATTCATCCGCCGTTGCCGGGCCATGGGCATGTCGCTTGAAGAAGTGCGCAGCTTGCTGGCGCTGAAGGAGCGGCCGGATCAGGATTGTTCGGTGCTCAACGCTCTGCTGGGCGAGCATATCCGTTCGCTGGACGAACATATTGCCGCGCTGAGCCAGTTGCGGGAACACCTGGCGGAACTGAGAAGCCAATGCCATGGCATGCACCCATTATCCGATTGCGCGATTATGCATGGCCTGTCTGAGCCGACGTTCCAGGCGTGAGACTGTTCCGCCCTAAGCGGCTAGGCCGGCCCTAAGACCGACGCTTTTTTGATTACCTCCTATTTTTCCAGAAAGCCTTGTTATTGCGAGCTTTCGAGGACATACTCCAGTCATGAATAACACCGCGATCCATACGCCGCCGGAACAACCGGCCTCGGCCGCGCGAGCGAAAAAGCAGGCCGCGAGGCTGGATTTTCGGCCTCCGCCGCTGGTGAACCCCCTACCCCTCGTTTTATGCGCCATTGCGCTGCTTGTTGGCTTTTTGGCGGTCAACCCCGCCTATCCCACATTAAAAAGCATTGTGTACGGCCTGGCAGGCGTCTGCTTCAGCCAGACGGTGGCCCGCACGCGTTATGAGCGACATTTCCGGGCGATGATGAACATTGTGCTCGGCGGCCTGATCCTGTTCGTGCTGGCCACGGATCTTGCTAAAACCAGACTGTTGGGCGCGGCCGTCTTTCTGATCTTTTCCGGGCTGGCCGGCTTGTTCGGCGGCCTGTTTGTACGCAAAGCCAAGCGGCGCGTTCTGGAAAAGGCGCGTGAGTCCGGCCTGATTAAAGCGGAGCCGAACCAAAAGCCCGGGAGCGCCTGACGCCCCCGGGCTTTTCTTTCCCGCTCAATTACGATTTTTGCTTACGAAGCCCAGCAAATCAGACCCAAAGAATACGGCTCCGGCAGGAACGGATGCACCGGCGTGGCCCGCACGGTCAGGCCGAATCGGCCGGCCTGCTCCGGCGCCACGGAGGCCGTGTAGGTCTGCCAGCCCTCCTGAATTCCGCCTTGCGGCTGCATCAACGTGAGCTGGCGGCGATCAAAATGGCCCTCATTATTCACCGGGCCGGAATACGCCTCAACGCGCATGTGCTCCACGGGGATTCCACCCAGGAACACCCGTGCGGAAACCATAATGCCGTCCCCGACGGAAAGAGCGCCGTCGCTGATAATGTCGCCGACCTTAACATCCGTGATTTTCACGCTGTTCCAGTGCGTCATCACGTTCATGCGCCAGTCGGAAAGCTCGCGCGCCGGGCGGTAGCCGTCGTCGGCCAGACGGATGTAGTTGGCTTGCGCGGGCAGATAGGAGGTCTGTACATAATCGCGCACCATACGGTGCGAAGTGAACACCGGAGCCAGCTCTTTCAGGGCCATCTTCATGCGATTGACCCAGGCGCGCGGGAAACCGCCCCGTCCGCGGTCATAAAAGTCGGGAATAATATCGTTTTCCAGGATGTTATAAAGGGTCTGTACTTCGACAAAGTCCTGATAATCCGGGTCATCATAGACCTCGCCCTTTCCGATAGCCCAGCCCACGCTGTTATCCGGGCGGTATGCCTCGTCCCACCAGCCGTCCAGCGTGGAAAACTGGAGCACGCCGTTGAGCATGGCCTTCATGCCGCTGGTGCCGCAGGCCTCGAGCGGGCGGCGCGGGTTGTTCAGCCAGACGTCGCAGCCGGACACCAGGTGCGCGGCCACTTCCATATCGTAGTCCTCAAGAAAGACGATGTTGCGCCGCGCTTCAGGCAGTTTGGAGAAGGCCACCAGTTCCTTGATCAGCTGCTTGCCGTCCTGGTCGGCCGGGTGGGCCTTGCCGGCGATAATCAGCTGCAAGGGCCGCTCCTTATTGCCTAAAAGGCGCAGAAGACGGTCCTTTTCCTGTAAAATGAGGTTCGCGCGCTTGTAAGTCGCGAAACGGCGGGCAAAGCCGATGGTCAGGGCCTCGGGGTTAAGCACTTCCTCGGCCAATTGCAAATCCTGCCGCCGCGCGCCCTGCGCCGCCAATTGTTTGCGGTAGCGCGCGCGCACAAAGTCAATGAGACGGGTGCGCAAACGCTCGTGCGTGCGCCAGAGCTCGGCGTCGGAAATGGTGTGCGCCTGGCTCCAGGCACGCGTGCAGTCCGGGTCCTCACGCCAGTTGGCGCTTAAGTAGCGATCATACAGTTGGCCGATATCCTCGGCCACCCAGGTGGGCGCGTGGACGCCGTTGGTCAGCGAGCCGATCGGCACGTCTTCCAACGGGAATTGCGGCCAGACGTTTTTCCACATGTGCCGGGAAACCACACCGTGCAAGCGCGAAACACCGTTATTCGCGCGCGAAAGGCGCAGGGCGAGCACCGGCATGCAGAATTCCTCATTGTCATCATAGGGATTTTCTCGTCCCAAAGCCATGAAGACCTTAAAGGCCAGACCCATATCCCGCGCATAGCCTTCAAAGTAGGTCTGCATCAGCTGCGGCGGGAAGCGATCGTTGCCGGCCGGAACAGGCGTATGTGTTGTGAAGATAGAACCGGAAGCGGCCACTTCGGCGGCGGCTTCAAGGCGCAGGCCGTGCTCCTGCATGAGTACCCGAATGCGCTCCAACCCGGCGAAAGCCGAATGCCCTTCGTTCATATGAATGACTTTCGGCTCAATCCCCAAGACATTCAGGGCCTTGACCCCGCCAATCCCGAGCAGGATTTCCTGCCAAATGCGCATGTCCAGGTTGCCGCCGTAAAGCCGCGCGGTGATCTGCCGGAATTCCGGCGAGTTTTCCGCGACGTTGGTACCCAGCAAATACAATTTGACGCGGCCTACCAGCGCTTCCCAGATTTTCGCCTTAAGCGGGCGATCGCCCACGCTTAGGCTGATAAAGGCCGGCTCGCCCGAAGGCGTGCGCGCCTGGCGCATAGGCATTTGCTCGAAATCATAGGTCGGGTAGCGTTCCTGCTGCCAGCCGTCCGGGGTCAAGTACTGCCGGAAATAGCCCTGCTGATAAGCAAGGCCGATGCCCACCAGGGGCACGTTCAAGTCGCTGGCCGATTTCAGATGATCGCCGGCCAGGATGCCCAGGCCGCCGGAATAAATGGGCAAACACAGCCCCACGCCGAATTCCAGGCTGAAATAGGCAATGGCCGGCTGCCCGGCTTCCACCCCTTCAAACTGGAACGAGGCGGGCCTGCCGCAATATTGACGCAGAGACTTGACGGCAAAATCCACGCGTTCCTTAAAATACACGTCATCCGCCAGGGCCTTGAGCGTGGCCTGGGGAAGGTTGTTTAAAAACCACACCGGATTGCTGTAGCTTTTTTCCCAGAGAACGGGATCCATCTGCGAAAACAGGGAAAGAATGTCGTTATTCCAGATAAACCAAAGGTTATAGGCAAGCTCCCATAATCCTTCAATACCTTTAGGAAGTTTTGGGGAAACGCTATATACTTTCAATGGCTGCATGGATACCTCCGTAGGCTTACTTGTACGTTGTTTTATTGCCAAAAGCAATGCGCCCCCCTTAATAGCCCGACAAAAAAAGAAAATCGTCAATATCTGGAAAAGCATGAAGTATCCGCGCCGTCCTTAATTAGTGAATTCGCGGGCAGCGCGGCCTTTTTCCAGTGCCCCCCGCCCCTTTGACTCTTGTCGAGTGGTGGCATAAGTTGCAACGTCCAGCGACTTGAATCGGGAGCCCAAATCAGGAGAATGAAGAACAATGACAAACGCCGCCCCGCATGATCACTCTTTCGCCCCGCTCGGCTTACCCGTCCGGATTGCCCTGTTGCGCGACGCCGCGACCATTTACGGTCAGGACGGCCCCGCGCCCGCTACCATAAATAGCGCGGGCCTTGATCTGCGGGCCTGCCTGGAGCTGGAGGAAGCGGCTATCGCGCCGGGGGCGCGCCTGGCCGTGGGCAGCGGCATTGCCGTCGAACCCATGGCGCCCGGCGTGGCCGGCTTCGTCTATTCCCGCAGCGGATTGGGCGCGGTCCAGGGCCTGACGGTGAGCCAAGGCGTGGGCGTAATCGACCCGGACTACCGAGGCGAGATTGTCGTGAGCCTGCTGAATACCTCGGGGGAAGAGCGACGAATCAAGAGGGGAGACCGGGTCGCCCAGCTGATTTTTCAGCCTTTTTTCCGGCCGCTCCTGGAAATCACGGACAAACTCGGCGAGACCACGCGCGGCGCCGGCGGCTTCGGCCACACCGGGACGCGTTAGTTTACAAATCTTTTCCCGCATCTGCGAGGGTACTGATATGAGCGAACGGTTTGAAGCCCTGAAACGGCGTGAGGAAAAACTGCTGTGCCGCACCTACGCCCGCTACCCGGTTTCCGTGGTCAAGGGCAAAGGCAGCCGCCTGTGGGACATTGACGGCCGTGAGTATATTGACCTGCTGGCCGGCATTGCCGTGACCTCGCTTGGGCACTGCAATGAGGAATTGGCCCAGGTGATGAGCGAGCACGCGCGCAAGCTGATCCACGTCAGCAACCTGTTCTACCAGGAAGAGCAATTGGATCTGGCCGAGCGCCTGCTGGCCACCGCGCATTGCCAGCGCGTCTTTTTCTGCAACTCGGGCGCGGAAGCGAACGAGGCCGCGGTGAAAATCACCCGGCGCTACATGCAGCGCGTGCAAAAGCGCGAGGCATTTGAAATCATCACGCTGGATCACGCTTTCCATGGCCGTACCCTGACCACCCTGAGCGCCACGGGCCAGCCCAAGTATCTGGATGGTTTCTCCCCCGTTTCGCCCGGTTTCGTCCAGGTGGAATGGGGGAAGCTTGAAGCGATCCGGGCGGCAATCACGCCGGCCACGGCCGGCGTGCTGATCGAAGTGATTCAGGGCGAAGGCGGCGTGCGCCCTATGAGCATGGAATACGCCAAGGCCATTGAGGCCCTGTGCCGCGAAAAAGACTTGCTCCTGCTGATTGACGAAGTGCAGACCGGCATGGGCCGCACCGGCGCGTTCTGGGGCTTCCAGCAGTATGGCCTGAAGCCCGATGTGTTCACCACGGCCAAGGCCCTGGCCAACGGCCTGCCCATGGGAGCCATGTTCTGCACCGAAAAAATCGCGCACGGCTTTGACTACGGCAGCCACGCCACCACCTTTGGCGGCGGCGCCCTGCTCTCCGCCGTGGCTTCCCGCGTGGTGGACATTATGCATCGGGATAAGCTGCCCGAACGAGCCGCCCGTGTGGGCGCGGCCGCCATGGAACGCTTCCGCGCCATCGGCAGGAAATACCCCGGCACGATTGAGGAAGTGCGCGGCATGGGCCTGATCATCGGCATCGTGCTTAGCTTCCCCGGCAAAGAGGTTTGGAATAAGCTGATTGAACGCGGCTTTATCCTGAACCTGACCCAGGATCGGGTGCTGCGCCTGGTTCCGGCCCTAAACATAGACGAAGCGGATATGGAGCGTTTCGCCCAAACCCTGGAAGCGGTTCTGGCGGAAGGGCCCGGGAACGCCTAGCTTTCTCTCTGAACGGAACGCCGGACGATCCCGCCCGGCGCTCCGTCGCAATCTCATAAAAAAGGAGGCCCCATGGCCGCGAATAAAGTCTCGCTTGGCCCGCTGCCCCTGGCCTACCCACTGCCGGCTTTTCTGGTGGGCAGCTATGACAAGAACGGCAACGCCAATATCATGACCGCCGCCTGGGGCGGCATCTGCTCCTCCAAGCCGCCCTGCCTGGCTGTTTCCGTACGGCCTGAGCGCTGGACCCACCATGCTATTACCGAGCGCAAAGCCTTTACCGTCAGCATTCCTTCCGCTCGTCTGGCAGCGGAAACCGACTTCGCGGGTATCATGCCGGGGAAAAGCATCGACAAATTCGCCGCGGCCGGCCTTACCGCGGTGCACGGCGTCCTGGTCGACGCGCCCTATGTGGCGGAGTGCCCCATTGTTATTGAGCTGAAGCTGCTCCATACTCTGGAGCTTGGTTCGCACACCCAGTTTGTCGGAGAAATTCTCGACGTCAAGGCGGACAATGACTGCCTCGACGCCAATAAAAAACCCGATATAGCCAAAATCGATCCGCTCATATATGATGGTGGAAGCCAGACCTACTACGGGGTTGGCCGATCTGTGGGCCCGGCCTTCTCCATAGGCAAGACAATTAAAAACAAATAGATATAAATTTTATATATTTTTTATAACTAAAAATGGAGGCGAACTATGCTTGTGAAGAAAGCTCTTTTCGCGGTCGACGGTTCGGACGTTGCAAAAAAAGCCATTGAGCTGGTGGAAATTCTCGGCGCGGCCAATAAGAGTGTCCAGGTGATCATGCTGCACGTGCTGGAACCCATCCCCATGCTGATCGGTAATCCCATG
>JAVBVM010000187.1:0-4964 GCA_031554295.1 Desulfovibrionaceae bacterium
GAAGTATGCGTTCAGGCTTTCGTTCAGGTTGCCGTTGAGGTGGCTGAGAAACTCATCCCCGGCCTCCGTGCCGAAATTCTTGTCGATCAGGCGGGTGACGTCGAGAAAGGCGTTGCCCATGCCTTCTTCCGTGATTTCGCCTTCGCTCAGGCGTTTGTAAATAGCGCCCATCATGGCCGTGCCGGCTTTCGCGCCGAATTTTTCCGCAACGTGGGAAACTACGCCGGTCAGGGCGCTTTCCAGCTTCTGCAGGTTGTCCCGCTTGTTGGCCAGGCTTTGCGCCAACTCGGCGCTCTGCCCTTCGGATGCCTTTTCCGCCGCCTCCAGGCCGGAATCCTGCGCAATGCGGCGCGTCAGGCTGGCGGCGAACGTGCGGGCCGTCTCTTTGGGATGCAGCAATCCCCGGGCATTTTCATTATAGAGGGTGATCAGGCTTCCCGTGTTCATAGGACGCTCCTTACTTGCCGTATCGGCCGGCGCGCGGAATTCTTTAGGGGCTGTTTCTGAACGCGTCTTTTGCCCAATGCCTGCGTCAAGCGGGCCTTTTTGCTCCGGTCACGTACCATAAGGGTACGCCCCCTCCGCAAAAAAAGCCCACTTTTCCTGCCCCTGGGATAAAGTCCGCTATTTGGAAACAGCCCTTGAGGCTGGGCGAATAAAATATCCCCATTTCCAATACGCGCTTTTCTCTTGACAAAAAGCGCATAAGCAGGGTAGTTCCAATTCCGGAGCAGAAAATGAACCAGACTTTCGCGACCCTGTATTATTATTACCCGGATTCCCAATGGACGCCCGGGTCTGCCGCGTTGTGTCTGCCATAAGCTGAAAACCGTCAGTAATATGAGCAAACCGCCGACCCCCGGGTCGGCGGTTTTTTTTGTCCAAAAACCATGCAACCAAAACCAAAGGAAATACCCATGCTGCCCGTTTTCGCAAAAATCGACTGGAGTGTCTGGCTGGGGCTTTTCACCCTGGGCGCCTCGTTCGTCCTTTCCCTGGGCTCCCTCGTCTTCGGCCTGGCCGGCCGGGGGAGATAGCCATGTTGACCAGCGCGCTCTCCGCCGCCGGCGCCGTCCTGATCTGGGGCCTGTACATAGGGGCCTTTGTCTGGCTGACCCGCAAGGGCAAAGGGCATGACGTCGCCCTTTCCGGAAGCGTCGGTTTCACGGTGCAGGCATTCGCTTACGTGGCCACCTACATTTCCGCCGTGGCCCTGGTGGGCTTTGGCGGCCTGGCCCACGCCTATGGCCTGCAAATGCTCCTGGTGGCGGCCGGCAACGTCTGGCTCGGCACCTGGTTCGTCTACCGCTTCCTGGCCTGGCCGACCCGGGAATGGCAGCAGCGCCTCGGCTCCCGCAGCCCGGCCCAGCTTATCGGCATGGGCCATTACAGCCCCATGCTGGCGCGCGCCCTGGCCCTGGTGTTCGCTCTGTTTTTGAGCGTCTACGCCTCGGCCGTGATCAAGGGCGCGGCCCTGCTCCTGGCTGGAATCGTTCCTCTGCCGGACTGGTCGCTGATTTGGATCGTGGCTCTGGGCGTGGGGCTGTGCGTGCAGATCGGCGGCCTGCGCGGCGTGATTTACACTGAAGCCATGCAGGGCATGGTCATGTTGGTGGGTATTGTGCTGATCATCGGCGCGGTTCTTTACAAGGTCGGCGGGCCGGTGGCCGGGGTGACCGCCCTGGCCGCGCTGCCGCCGACCAGCCTGGCCAATACCGGCTTCACCGCCTTATCCGGCGGCGGGGCCGGCCTGTTCATTCTTTCCCTGGTGGCTGTCACCTCCGTGGCGGTTTGGGCGCAGCCGCAAATGATGCAGCGCCATTTCGCCATATCCTCCCAGCGCCAGATTTCACGCGGCACGCCCCTGGCCATGCTGGTGCTCACCGTGCTGGTGGGCGGAACCTACTTCATCGCCTCCCTCTCACGCCTGATCCTGCCTGACGTGAACAGCCCGGACGCGGTCATGCCCCAGCTCGTCCACATGCTGTTGCCCTATGCCGGCCGCCAGCTCTTTGTGTTGGCCATTGTTTCGGCTTCGCTTTCCACCGCCACCGCCCTCTTCCACATCGCCGGCGTGGCCCTGTCCGAAGACGCCCCGGCCCGAAAAAGCACCCGCGTTACCTGGCGCCTGGCCATTCTCTGCTGCATTTTGATCAGCGGCGGCTGCGCCCAGATCAAGGGCCAGCTCATCGCCTTGCTGTGCACCACCAGTTGGAGCATTGTCGGCGCCACCGCCCTGGTGCCTTACCTGGCCCTGGTGCTCCTGAACAAGCGGCACCCGGCCGCCGCCTGGTTCAGCGCCGGCCTGGGCTTCTGCACCTGCCTCATCTGGTACCTCTGCGTCTCGCCTTCCACCGCCATCGTCCCGCCCCTGTTCGACGAATTGGGTCGCATTCCGCCTTTTTTCGTCGGCATTGCTTTCTCGCTGTTCGGCTGGGCTCTGGGCGCCCTTGCCGCGCGGGTGCCTCAGGAGCGGAAAGCTTAGGGGGACGCCTCCGGCGGCCGGGGGAGCGCCGCTCCCCCGGGCACCCACGGCATTTGTCCCGGCACGCCGGGGGTACCCGCCCGCATCGGCGCATCATTCGGCGGCGGCCGGACTGCATTGGGTGGCGGAGCGCCGGGGGCGGCCGCCTTGTCGCCCCGCGCCGGGCCAAGAGCCTTCCGCGTCTCCATGCGTGGCCGTGCGCGGCCAGCCGAAGCGACGGAGAACCCGCGGAAGACGCATTGTGAGGCGGGCGGCGGAATGGCCGAAAGAAGCCGCTCTCATGCGGCCAAAGGGGAGGAGAACGCCGCGTTTGCCGCCGCCATCGGCATGCCTTTATCCCATAAAGTTTTTCATATATGGTCGGCTGTGAAGGAGTGGGTATGCGCCAAATCAGCACACGAGCATTTCACGCCATGGCCAAGCCGAGCGGGCCGGACTGCAACCTGCGTTGCGCCTATTGCTTTTATTTCGAAAAGGAAGGGCTGTACCCGGCCGAAGGGCGCCGGCGCATGAGCGATGCCGTGCTGGAGGCTTATGTGCGCGGGTATATCGAGTCGATCCGGGAGGAGGACGAGGTGGCCTTCACCTGGCAGGGGGGCGAGCCGACCTTGCTGGGGCTGGATTTTTACCGGCGGGCGGTGGATTTGCAGAGGCAATACGGCGGGGGAAGAAGGATCAGCAACAGCTTCCAGACCAATGGAGTGCTGATTGACCAGGAGTGGTGCGGATTTTTCGCGCGGAATGGGTTTCTGATCGGCCTGTCGTTGGACGGCCCGGCGGACATCCATGACGAATACCGGGTGACGGCGGCCGGAAAGCCGAGCCATGCCTTGGTGATGCGCGCCGTGCGGCTGCTGCGGGAGCACGGGGTGCCATATAACGCCCTGGCCTGCATCAACCGGCGCAGCGCGCGGGAACCGTTGCGCGTGTATGAGTTTTTGAAGGACGCGGGGGTGGAATTCATCCAGTTCATCCCTGTTGTCGAGCGCTTGGGCGGGGCGCGGGAGGCGGCGGCGGGACTGCGGCTGCATGGCCCGGGCGGGACGGAGGTGACGGTGACCGAATGGTCAATACGGCCTGAAGAGTACGGTCGGTTTCTGGCGGAAATTTTTGACCAGTGGCGCCGGCGCGATGTGGGCAAGGTTTTTGTGATGAATTTTGAGTGGGCGTTGGCCAATTTCATGGGGAAACACGACGCGGTCTGCCACCATCAGCCGACCTGCGGCCGTTCGGTGGCGGTTGAGCATACCGGCGACGTATATGCCTGCGACCATTACGTGTACCCGGAGCACCGCCTGGGCAATATTCTGGAGCGGCCCTTCGCGGCAATGCTGGATTCGCCGGAGCAGGAGCGGTTCGGGAAGGACAAGTTCGCGAAGCTGACCGAGCAATGCAAGCGATGCGAGGTGCTGAAGGGCTGCTGGGGGGGCTGTCCCAAGCTCCGCTTCGCGGCGGCGGAGAACGGCGAAGCGGGCCTGAGCTACTTGTGCGCGGGGTTCCGGCATTTTTTCAGTCATGCGGCGCCGTATTTACGCGCCATGAGCGGATTGATCGCCGAGGGCCGGCCGGCCGCCGACATTATGGACGCCACCCTGGTGTTCAGGAAAAAATGAAGCCGTCGGCGAACCGGCGGCTTCCCATCCGTCCCCCTTTCCCGCATGCGGGAAAGGGGGACGTTATTTTTTTCAGGGGTTAGAGCCCGATCCGTATGACCGGCGGGTACTTTTTGAGAATTTCCCTATACGCGAACTCTTCGGCCTGCAACGGCAAGCCCATGGGGATGTGCCGGACGCCTATGCTGTCGTCTTCCTGCGGGTTGGTATACAGGTTGAATATCGTGGAGCCGGCCGACTGCATGATGGCGCCGGAGATGCCGCCCTGGTAGCCGGTCTTGGTAAAGGCGAAGGGCTGCTGGACAAGAATGTGGTACTTGAATTCGTCCATGCGTATGGCGGAAAGGTGTCCGTTCAGGAAATAGTGCACGGCCTTGCGGTTGGACTGGCCGTTTTTGCCCAGCAGGAAGGACGCCTGATCCACGCCGTCGATGAACGTCTTGGGCGACACCAGCTTGCCCACTTCCGCGCCGGGCTTGCCGGCCAGGGACAGGAAGGTGGGGAGGAGATCGGACATGTCAAGGAGTCCTTCGGACTTGCGCGGTTCGATCATGCCTTTCCAGTAGGCGAAGGTGGGCACACGCACGCCGCCTTCCCAAGTCGATCCCTTGGCGCCCCGGAACATGGTGCGGCCATACGGCGGCACTTCGGCTTCCGGTCCGTTGTCGGAGGAGAAGACGATCAGCGTGTTGTCCAACTGGCCGTTCTTTTCCAGGGTATTATAAAGCGTGGCGAAAATGTCGTTCATTTCCACCATGCAGTCGCTGTAGCTGGTGCGGGCCGGAGAACGGCCGGCATAGCGATCGTTCGGGTAGTTGTCGAAATGGCAGCCGCGCGTGTTGTAGTAGAGGAAGAACGGCTTGTCG
>JAVBVM010000076.1:0-27031 GCA_031554295.1 Desulfovibrionaceae bacterium
CCGAGGCAGATGCAGATGCCGATGCAGATTCCGATGCGGATGCAGATGCTGACGCCGATGCTGATTCAGACTCCGACGCTGATGCGGATGCGGATGCGGATGCCGATTCAGATGCCGACTCTGATGCGGACGCGGACGCGGATGCTGACGCCGATGCTGACGCGGACGCCGATGCCGATGCTGATGCTGATGCTGACGCGGACGCCGATTTCGAAGATACGGCAAGCTTCGCATACGATGCGAATACACGCGATGATTCCATTGCGGAAAGCGGCAACCTGATATCGGAAGAAAATCAGGAAAAGCTCGGCGAAAATTACGCCGTGACATCCGTAAGCTACAATGGAACGGACTATCCGCTATCCAACGGTGAAACCGAACCCATTCCTCTCGTTGGCGCGGACGGAACGCCCAACGGCGCTTCCGTCGTCATCAACAGCGACGGCACGTTCACGGTGACCGGCACGGAACTGGACGGCAACCACGAAACCGACCTCGGTTCTCTCAAAGTCACTGTGGAAGGTGAAAACGACACGACGCTTTCTCTGGATGTCACTTACGACATCATGGACGCGGGGCCGGCGGCCGGCGTCAGCTTTGATAACCTGGACGAGACAGGCAGCACCTCTCCCGTCACGGATGGCAGACAGGAAGCCATTGGCGACTGGTCGCAGGTTAAGGAAGGCGACAGCATGTTTGACAAAAACTCCGACTGGCTGTCGAGCGAAGCGCCAGGTAAAAATTCGCCCACAGGCGATACGGATATTTGGCAGGACGAGATGTATGACGTTGTGACGAGAACCACCAACCTGAGCGGCTACGGCGCTTCAGATAAGGGGTATGCCTCCATCAACCTGAAAGATGTGCCTGCCATATCCGGCGCCAATGGCACCTATCTTTACATGAAAGATTGCGGAGAGTTCAACGTCGGGGGCGGCTACGAACACGATAACCTGGTGATCAAGCAAGTCTTCGGCCTGGACGTGTCGCGCGAAACGTGGGCGGATACGAGAGCCGCTATTGACGATATCCTCATCAATACCGTGGGAATAAAGCCGACAGCGAATGCTCCCTTGGGCGACAAGGCCAACGGCCTACACGCGTACAACGACTATGACTGGAACCTTGTGAGCAGGGACGTCACCTCCTCCGGCGGGGAAGTCAGCTTCGGGTGGTCCTTCCAGGGCGGGGATGCGGCGCATGGAAATGACGCGGCCTTCTGGATACTGAAGGATGCCGTCACGGGCGAAGTCATAGCCGGCGGCCTGCTGGCCCAAGGCAGCGACCCCGCCAGCGGCATAGCCCACATTCAACTGCCGCCGGGCGGCAACGGCCAATACGTCCTGACAATCGGCATGATGAACGTGGGTACGTACAACGGCGACCAGGTCAAAGGCAACCCGCATATGCTGATCGGCACTGTCGTGCAGGACGAAGCGTACTTTGAGGGAGACATGCTGCCGGATGCCGACGACAGACTGGCCACCGTCACCTGGGCCGGAGAGACCTATGATTTTTCGGCCCCGGGCGCGGATCAAACCCATCGTTTCGAAGGCGCTGACGGCACTCTGGTGGTGAACGCGGACGGCAGCTACTACTACGTCACGCCTGACGGGATAGAGCCGGCCGATGAATTCTACGGCAGGGGCACGTTCACGCGGGCCGGCGGCGGTAACGGCTTCTTCGAACTGGACGGCGATGCCGCCGGTACGAGCTTCTACCTTACCGCCAGCGGAAACCTTATCGATCAGGACATCCCCGTCAACGTGACCGATGAAGCCAAGGTTCTGAGCATCCACTACAACGGCAAGGACTATGGTTTCGAGGACGGTAAGGACACGCTGACCGTGACCACGGAAGACGGCGGGGTTTTGGAGGTGAACCGGAACGGTTCCTATACCTATACGGAAAAAAATCCCGCCTCCGGCGGCAAGGGGGCCGATTTTACATACACCTTACAGGATAAGGACGGCGACACCAGTGACGGCGCGCTGCATATCGGCCAGCCCGAAGGGGAAGCGCCCGTGACAACGCCGGAGCCCTTTACCGCGCAGGTTGTTTTCGGCGACTGGACAACGCCTAACAGCAATGGAACCGGCATCGAAAAATCCGGATGGGCCCCCAGCGATGACATGCAGGATTCCATGTTCGATATGGTGAAGGGGCAGCCGACGCCGGACGGTGAGTTTCTGACAACATCAACGCTGCCGGGTTATGATCATGTGGGCAAAGTCAACCTGCCGCCCGTGCCCTACGTTGAAGGCGGCAACGATACGCTGATGTACATGAAGAATTGCGGCGAGTTCTGGATCGGCGGCGGGGCCACCTGGAATGCGGATACGGAGTTCGCCAAAAAGTACTTCGGCGTAACAGATCCCAAAACCGCCAGAGACGTTATTGACGATATCCTCCTGAACAAGGTGGGTATAGACCCGCAGCCCCAAGGCCCCCAAAACCCCGACGGGTTGTATGCCTATAACAACCAGTACGACTGGAACCTGATTGCCAAGGACATCACCGCCGACGGCGGGGTGATCAACTTCGGCTGGTCATTCAAGGGCGGAAACGCCTCGTATGGCGCCGACGCGGCCTTCTGGTTCTTGCGCGATGTCGAAACCGGGGAAATCGTCTCCGCCGGAAAACTGGCGCAGGGGGCTGACGCGGCTTCCGGCCTGGCGGAAATATACATTCCGCTTACCGGCTACTCCGCCAAATACTCCCTCGTCATCGGCATGATGAACGTGGGCAAGCACACCAACCATAACGAGGCGGACGAAAACCCGCATATGCTGCTCAGCTCCGTTGTGTACAACAATGAAGCTGACTTCTCGGGCAATCTGCTTGGCGAGGGTTCTTCCGGCACGCTAAGCGGGTTCAGCTTGAGCGGCGTGGAATACGCATTCGACGCCACCCACGCCGAATATCGCGTCGATATGGGAAACGGCACCATGATCGTCAACCAAAACGGCGAGTTCCGCTTTATGGCGGATGACGACGTGCATCCGGCAACGGTGTTCGCCAAAATAAGCTATACCGTGAACGGGCAGGAATACTCCCACTACCTGACAGGGCACTCTGTAAGCGAGCTTATTCAGGGCAGCGCCGAAGACGATACTATGCTGATTTACGCCGCGGCGACCAAAGACCTGCTCTTTGACGGCAACGACGGCAACGACGAAATCAGCGGCGGTTTCGCCAACGACGTGATCTTTGGCGGCGCCGGCAGAGACACCCTTTATGGCGGCGATGGAAACGACTTCCTGAACGGCGAAAAGGGCCATGACACCCTTCACGGCGATCTCGGGAATGATACCCTTCACGGCGAGGCCGGGGATGATTTCCTGAACGGCCACGAGGACGACGATATTCTGTTCGGCGACAGTGGCGACGATATCCTGCTGGGCGGAGGGGGACGCGACGTCTTGAACGGCGGTTCAGGCGACGACATCATGAGCGGCGGTTCAGGCGGCGACATCTACCGGTGGACCGCCGAGGACGCCGGCGGCACGGACCACATCACGGACTTCAGCCTGGGCGGAAACGGAAACGAGGCGGACACGCTGGATCTGAGCCGCCTGATCATCCTGGACAGCCCTGAGGATAGCCTGGACGACCTTCTGTCCATTTCCCGGGACGGCAATCACGCCAAGCTGGACATCCAGGACGCCGAAGGCCAGGTGACCCAGACCATTATCCTGGAAAATGTCTACGCAGGACACGATGGAACCGCTGAGGATATCAACGCGCTTATCCTGCAGCAAATCATTCTGACCAGCGGCGGCGGGTAATCTCGCGTCAGTATTGAAGGTTTGGAGGGGAATATCCCCTCCAAACCTTCATCTGATAATTTTGACCAAAAGAGAAAGTTATATGAATGCCATGCCAAAACACCCGGCCGCAGCCGCCCGGCAAACGGTGCGCGTGCCGATGCCCTCCTCGGGGGAGCATATAGTGCATTCCCCCCCGGGAGGAATCCTCGCTTTTGACTTTGATCCCGCGCAGGCGGTCGCCACCCGGGCCAGCGATGACCTCGTGTTCGGACTGGACGGCGGCGGAATTGTCGTCGTCAAAGATTTCTTTGTCGCGGCGGAAAAGTCTCATGCTCTGCCGACCCTGATATTGCCTGGCGCCATAAACGTTGAGGCGGAGGATTTTCTCGCCGCTTTCAACATCGCCATCTCCCCGGCGGCCGGCCTCCAGTCGCCCACGGGGCAGTTCTCCGAAGGCGGCGGTGGCTATCTGAATATGGATGATGCCGAAACGCCGCTGATCGGCGGCATTGACCGTCTGGAAGCTCTCGATACCGGCGTTGGGTACGGCGGCGACAGCGGCGCCGTGCCGAGGGGGCATCGGAACGACGACATTTTATTCGCCGAGCAAGGCAACGATACCCTAAACAGCGGCAACGGCGTCGTGATATGGGGAAAAGGGGATGCCGACGGCGGCGGTGACCGCATCACGGACTTCATAGCGGACGGAGATGAGATTGACAGGCTGGGCCTGATCGGCCTGGACAGCCCCGAGGATAGTCTGGACGAGTCCCTGTTCATTGCCCAGGACGGCAATGACGCCCAGTTGGGCATTTACAACGCCCAAGGGCAGATGGCCCAAACCGTCACTCCTGAAAACGTCCCCGCCGGCCATGGCGATGCCGCCGGGGACATTAACATGCAAATCTTGCGGCAGCTCATCCTGAACAGCGGCGGCGGCTGACCGTCGTTCGCAACCCACGGTGACGGCCGGAGGAAACCATTCTTTCGGTAACCGGCGGAAACCGCGACAACGGGTTTATCGGACGGCGCTGGAGAAATCCCTCGCGCGCCCACAAGGAGACACATGCCCCCACACCCTGTTTTACGGAAGCGCCACGCCGCCCTGGCCTTGCTGTTCCTCCTCCTGCCGCTATTCCCATCCTTGGCCGGGAGTGAGGACTGGAACGGGACTCTGCTCCCTGTGGAGCAAGGCGGGTACAACATCTGGCAACAAGGATTTTTCCGCATCAAATTCATGCGAACGGGAAATGAAGCCGTGCCGTCCAAGGACGCAAACAACAACGGCTGCCCCGATTACGTGGAGGATGCGGGCGCGCAGCTCGCGGCGGCGCACCATCTGTTCTGCCACATCGCGGGCTTTGCCTCGCCCCTGGAATCATCGCGCTATGCCGGAGTCCGTCACATATACGTGGTGGTGCGCGACAAAACGGCCCTGCGCGGGCGCAACGGGCTTGCCTTTGATGAAATCAGCCTCCAGCCGGATACTGAATCCGCTGATGATGGCGGAACGGCTCGCGAGCCCCGGATACCCGTGCTGATCATAGCTCTGAGCCGGGATATCGACCCGAAAGTAAACCGGACGCCGACGCATGAGTATTTCCATCAGATTCAAAACGGCATGACACATATAAAAAATCCCTGGTTTTATGAAGGAATGGCTGCCTGGGCTGAACGCGTGCCGGGTTCCTCGACCGGGGGCCAAATCTCCCGCGTTTCCCCCCGGCAAACCCTGAACTCGTTTCTGGGCGACGCGGGCCATAAAGACCAGGTTTTCGCGGCGTCATACGGAGCGGCGGCAATGCTGTGGAATCCTCTTGCCGGCCTTTGCTCCAGGGCGAATGCCTCCTTGCCCGAGGGGGATCCCGTTCTGGCGTTGGCCTATACCGACGGCAGCCCGGTAGTCAGGTCGCCGGATTTGTCCGGCGCCCTGCTGATGCGGCGTGTTCTTGATCGGCTCGGCGAACTGGAAAACGTGCCGTTCACCCGCTTCGCTTACGGTGCCTGGAGCGAAGCCAGCCAACGCGCGCCCGGCAACAATTCCTTTATCGTTGAAGCGCTTGCCGGGGCCGTTGACGAACTCTGCCCGCTTGAGCCCTGAGCGGGGGTATTTACCAGGAGGAGCCCGCATGCCCCCGATAGTAATAGGAATGATGCGCGACGCCGCGCCGGGTATGACCGCGGTTGCTTTCCATGTCGCAGCCAAAGCGTATGGCGCTGACTTTGTTTATATAACTCCGAAAGACGTCGATATCCGAAACAAGAAAATCAACGGCAGAACCTACGTTGACGGGAAATGGGTTCGCTCCCTCATGGAGTATCCCGACGTCATCGATAACGGGGAAAATTTTCTGAATACGGACGCGGGCAAGGAGCTGGCCGCGAAGGTGCCGTACACCAACCACCGGCTTGGCGGCAAGGAAGTGGTCTGCGGAATTCTCGACGCCGCTCCCGAACTGCGCGAGTACGTAATTCCATATGAAATAATTACCAGCCCCGAAGCCGGCATCGAGTTTATCCGGTCAGCCGGCAGCGCGGTCATCAAGCCTGTTCTCGGCAGTTCCGGAAAAGGCGTTCTCATGGTTACGGCGCGCGCTGAAAGCGCATACGAAATTTCCCACGACAGCCATCAGGAGATGATGACGCGGGATGGCCTGCTAGCGATGCTCACCGCAACGATGCGCGGTAAAAAGCACATCATCCAGAAATACATATGCTCCAGAACGCCTTCCGGAATCCCTTACGATGTGCGGGTACATACCTGCAGAGGGATGGATGGGCTGTGGAAAACAGCGAAAATTTACGCCCGGCTGGGCATAAACAAGAATGTGACCAGCAACGTCGCCGGAGGCGGCGCCATAGCGGACGCCAGAGACCTTCTGGAGAATTCGTTCGGCGGCGAGGGAGTGAAGCTGTATGAGGAAATATTGAGAATACGCGACGTTCTGCCGGACGTCCTGCAAAGATATTATGCCCACCCGCTGAGTGCCTTGGGCATTGACATCGGCATAGACCGCGGCGGTAAAGTATACATTTTTGAGGTAAACGCCGGCCCTGGCTCGAAATTTCTGTTTCTTGAGCACGCCCTTCTGGTCGCCGGATATGCGCTGCATGTGCGGCAAAATCACTCGCGGGAACCGGCATCGGCGCCGCATGGAAAAAATCCGGCGCATGAAGCCCCCACACTACCCAACAGTTAGAGCAAAGGTGGCCTATGTCTTTTGATAAGCGTCTTGTCCTGCTGAAAGAGTTCGCCCGTCGACATTGCCGTCCCCTTCCCGGTGCGGCCGCCCGTTACGTCATCATTTTTTCCGTTTCCGACGGCGTGGATCGCGCGGAAACGTTTCACGCCGTCGCGCAGAACTTCGATTTGGCCTGGAAATCCGGGAGACGCCTGATGCGGGATCGGATGCGGCGCGCCAGGCTTTCCGGCCGGCACCTGCGCGTGGACTGGGTAGAGTCGAGCGTTCCTGTGCGTTGGGGAGAGTTCCAGCGGCTGGTGGCCTCGGTCAAGCGCACGTATCTCCGCTTCGGCTTCGCGCTGGACGAAGGCTTCACGCATCTGCTCAGCGAGATGGAATGCCACGCCAACGCCATCTATTACGGAGGCTCCGATAAGCGTAACGGGGAATTCAACGCCCGCAATTTCAACGTGTACGCGAAGCGCCGTTTCGGCGCCGCTCCGGCCCTGCCGGATTCCCCGGAAACGCCGGTTCAGGTCGTGGGCACGGCGGGAGCGTATTGCGGCCCGGACAACAAGATCCATCATCAGCCCGGCCCTTTGCCGGCAAACCTGGATATCGTGAGCCAGGGCCTGTACTGCGGGCATAGGGAAATTTCCAAACTGACCCCGGAGCTGCTCAGGACGGCGGTGGGTGCCGCGAGCCGCTGGCTCGAAAACCAGATTCGGCCGGACGGGAAATTCGTTTACGGCTATTTTCCCTGCTTTGGCAGAGAAATTGCCGCTTACAACAGTCTGCGCCACGCCAGCTCCCTCTATTCGCTGCTGGACGTCGCGCCGTTCGTCGGGGGGCGCTCCCTTATCCGGAGCGCAACGCGCGGCCTGGCCTACCTGGCCAACAGTCTGATCCGGCACTATGAGCCGGAGCCGGGAAAACCCATGGCTTTTGTGGTGGAGGATTCCGCAAAGGAAATAAAGCTCGGGGCCAACGGCGTGGCCCTGCTCGCCTATGCGAAGCACAGGGAGCTTACGGGTTCCGGCGAGTACGACCGCCTCATGGGGCTGCTGGCCGAAGGCATCGCCTTCATGCGGGATCCGGAAAACGGGCATTTCGTCCACGTGCTGGACAGCGAGACGCTGGCCGTCAAAGAGCCGTTCCGGATTATCTACTATGACGGCGAGGCTGTCTTCAGCCTCCTGCGTTTTTACGGGCAAAGCGAAGACCCGCGGTGGCTCACTATCGCCCGGGAAGCCTTTGAAGGGTTTCTGGGCAGCGAAAAGCACCAGACAGCCAATGATCACTGGTTGAGCTACGCGGCCAACGAAATTTTCACGCACATGCCGGATGAGCGGTATCTTGAATTCGGCGTCAACAACTGCATGCCGCACCTGGATTTCATCCTGAGCCGTGAAACTTCTTTCCCCACCTTGCTGGAATTGTTAATGGCCGCGCAAAAACTGTTTGCGAAAGCCGGAGCCGCCGGAGCTTCCTGCCTGCCCGGACCGGCGGGGATGGAAAAATTCCGCCGGGCTGTTCATTATCGCGCCCATTATCTGCTTAATGGATATTTCTGGCCGGAAACGGCCATGTTTTTCAAAAATCCCGACCGCGTTGCAGAGACCTTTTTTATCCGGCACCAGGCATTTCGAACCCGAATCGACGATGCCCAGCACTACCTTTCCGGCCTGGCGGCCTACGGGAGCCTGCTGGAATCCGGCGATCCCGGCTGGGCCGCCCCCGAGGACGCCCGCGTCCTGGGAACGCGATACAGCGGGCTGGGCGCCTGATGCTGAACATTCCGTGCCGCTTCCAATCCCCTGTTTGGCCGGCCGCGCGGCCGAAATGGAGGTTTGCGCTTCATGCATCCCGCTAATCTGCCGTTCGTCGTGGCCATGGGCCTGGTCACCATCAGCATCGGCTTTTGGTTTCTCGGCGTATCGACACTGCACCAGGATTACAGAAGCCCCATGCGCAGGGCGTATGCAGCCTCCACGACCGCGCTGGCGATCTGGAGCGGTTGTTACGGGTTCATGACGATCGCCGTCCAGCCGGAATACGTCAAAGTGTTATGGGCTATTGGAATGATGGGCTGCTGCGTCTTTTTTTCCCCCTGGCTCCAGTTTTTGATATATATATCCGGCCATCAGGGGGGATCGTCTCTCAAGGCCCGCCTTGCCATCCACTATGCGACGGGAGTCTTGCTGGGGGTCGGCCTGGTCCTTTCAGGCGACGTCCAATTCGTCGCAACCCCTTACGGCAACCAATTCATCTACACGGGCGCCATGATCAGGATCGTCCTCCTCTATTTCGTCATAACGTATTTCATCTATCTGTGGATACAGCACAAGTGGTCAAAAAAAGCGAAGATCAAGAGGGAACGCGTACAGGCGCGCGTATTTATGTTCAATACGCTGCTCCTTGCCATTCCAGGTTTCGGATTTGATTTTTTCGCTCCGGCTTTTTTCGGCATAAGCATTGTACCGTTAAGTTCGTTTTTCGTCCTTATCGTGGCCGTGCTCTTGTACTACACGATGCGTGTGAACAAGGGGCTGGACGTTACGGTGGAGAATGCGGCGGGGATCATTTTCAAATCCGTGACCACGCCGGTGCTGCTCTTGGACCATGAAAACAAGATTATCACGGCGAACCGGGCCGCTCTCTCATTCTGGGACGAACGAAATGCTCCGACAGGGAAAAATATCAATACGTTGATTCCCGCGGACTTTTCCGAAACCCCGGAAGATTTTTTCGCCGAGAGCCTGTCCGACCGCATCGTGAACGTGCGGACGGCTTCCGGCCCCAGAATATGCAGCCTGCGGCTCACCGTCACGCGTGATCCCCACGGCGACGTGCTGAACAAGGTTGTGCTGCTCAACGACATCACCGACATGCAGTGCGCGCTGGAGCAGGCCCAGGCCGGCAGCCGCGCTAAAAGCGAGTTCCTGTCGCGTATGAGCCATGAAATACGCACTCCTATGAATGCCATTATCGGCATGACCGAGATCGGCAGGCGCACGGACGATATGGCCAGGGTCAAGGATTGCCTGAACAAAATTCACGGCGCGTCCTCGCATCTGCTTTCCCTGATCAACGATGTCCTGGACATGAGTAAAATTGAAGCCGGAAAATTGGAATTGACGGTAGAGCCGTTCGACCTGGAGAGGGCGCTTGTGGACGTGTCCAACGTCATTGCCGTGCGCGCGGTGGAAAAGCGGGTCGAATTTCTGGTGAACATTGACTCCCATCTCCCGCGTACCGTGCTGGGGGACCGTTTGCGCCTTATCCAGGTCATCACCAATCTTTTGTCCAATGCGGTGAAATTCACGCCGGAACACGGCTGCGTCCAGCTGACTGTTCTGGCCGAGCCGGACGACACGCCGGGCGGCACCGGGGTCAGCTTCGCGGTCACTGACACCGGCATCGGCATCAGCGAGGAGCAGAAATCGCGTTTGTTCACTTCCTTTGAGCAAGCCGACGCCAGCATCTCGGGGCGTTTCGGCGGCACCGGGCTGGGGCTCGCCATTTCCCAGCGCATCGCCCAGATGATGGGCGGCGGCATACGCGTGGCCAGCGAACCGGGCAAGGGCAGCACGTTCACGTTCTCCGTACACCTGCGCCACGCCGAGAAGCTCCCGGAGCGCCTGGCATGCGACATCGCGGTGTACCGGAGCCTGCGCGCGCTGGTCGTTGATGATTCGGCCGAGACCCTGACGTTCTTCAATAATATCTTGGGCCAGATCGGATTGCGGTACGAATTGGCCGACAGCGGCGAAGCCGCCGTGAAACTGGCGCGGGCCGCCAGGGGGAAAAACGCGGGCTTTGACGTCGTGTTCGTCGATTACCTGATGCCGGGCATGGACGGCATTGAAACCAGCCGCCGCCTGCGGAAAGTGCTGGGCGACGGCGTGCATGTCATCATGGTGTCCGCTTCGGACTGGCAGGAGATTCGGTCCGAAGCCGAAGCCGCCGGCATCACCCGCTTTATCCACAAGCCGCTGTTCAGCTCCTCGATCCTCAACGTCTTGAACGAACTGGTGGCGGGCGAGCGGATCATGCAAAACCTGGCCGCCGCCGAACCTGAGCCGCGCGCCGCCACCTTCAGCCAAGGCCGCATCCTGCTGGCCGAAGACATTGAGATCAACAGGGAGATCGCCCTGGCGCTCATGGAGGATACGGGACTGGCGATAGACTGCGCGGAAGACGGAGAAATGGCCGTCCGGATGTTCCGCGAGGCCGCCACCCCCTACGATCTCGTTTTTATGGACATTCAGATGCCCAGCATGACCGGGTTGGAGGCCACGCGCCGCATTCGGGCCCTGGACGTGCCGTGGGCGAAGACCGTGCCCATCGTGGCCATGACGGCCAACGCGTTCAACGAGGACGTGCGGGAATGCCTGGCCGTCGGCATGAACGGCCACCTGGGCAAGCCCATTAATATAAAGGAACTGCGGGCGACGCTCGTGAAGTATTTGCGGCACAAGGCGGATGCCCCGCCGGAATAGCGAAGCGCGGGTATGCGCGCCCGGCGGATCCGGCGAAGGCATCCGCCGCTCCGCGTACGTCGGAGCGGGGTATTTTTTGCGCCTGGCGGTGGAGCTGTTTTTCCCGCCGGCTTGTCTTTCTAGGCAATAAGAGGATTTATGAAGAAGGCATGGGTGTGTTTTTTCGTTGCGGTTCTCATCTTGTTGGGATGCAAATCCACCTGGGCGGAAGGATTCGCCCTTTATGAATGGGGCGCCAGGGGAACGGCCCTTGGCGGAGCCACCATGGCGCGCCCAGCCGACCCCTCCGCCGTGGCTTCCAACCCGGCCCAGATCATCCGGTTGCCGGGCATTCAGATTCAGGCCGGTTTTACCGCCATCATGCCTTCAGGGAGCATGCGCCTGGAGGATCCCGCCATGGGCGTGGACGCTTCCAGCAATATCAAACATTCTATCTGGTATATCCCCCATGCCTATTATACCCAGCGCATTAACGACTCATTCACAGTCGGAGTGGGCGGATTCTCCCGTTTCGGTCTGGGTTTCGAATATCAAAAAGGTTGGCCGGGCCGGTACAACATATACAACCTTGAGCTTACAACCCTCTCGGTCAACCCGGTTCTGGCCTGGAAGGTCAACGACTCGCTCTCCATGGCCGGCGGGATCGAGCTTATGTATTTGGACATCGGCCTGAACAAGATGGTCAACCCCACGTTTCAGACCTACGGCCCGGGTTACGTGAACTTCGGCGGCGCGGATCCGCTCGACGTGGATTCGGATATGGACGCGGACAGTCTGGGCGTCGGATTCAATTTGGGATTGCTCTACAAACTGAATGACGAATGGGCCATTGGCCTGGCGTACCGCAGCCAGGTGTCCCACCGGGCGGAAGGTGAAAACGAGTTTACGCCCCAGACCGGCGACCCCGCGACGGCCGGCATGCTCGGTTCCGTATACAAAAACAGCGACATGCACGCCAGCGTGGTGCTGCCGGATTCCATTTCCGGCGGCGTGGCCTGGACCCCCAGGCCGGATTTGTCCATCGAGGCCGGGGCCGTCTGGACGCGCTGGAGCAGCTTCCGCACCCTGCGCATCCACCTTGAAGATCCCATGGATACGGTCGGCGAGACCAAGATGGAGTGGAAGAACTCCTGGCGCTTCAACCTGG
Organism: Desulfovibrionaceae bacterium; assembly: GCA_031554295.1. Taxonomy (GTDB): domain Bacteria; phylum Desulfobacterota; class Desulfovibrionia; order Desulfovibrionales; family Desulfovibrionaceae; genus JAVBVM01. Next base: position 12,602 of record JAVBVM010000076.1, read on the forward strand.
GTGTGGAATACTGGCCTGCGGACTGGCTGGCCCTGCGCGCCGGCTATGTGTACGACATGTCGCCCATGAGCGAGCGTTGCGAAAGCTACCTGGTGCCCACGGAAGCCCGGAACATTTACAGCCTGGGCGTCGGCTTCGCCTGGGAAAACGTCACGCTGGACCTGGCGTATTCCTTTGTTGACGCCAAAGGGCGCCGCTACTCCGCGCGTCCGGAAGACGGCGTGCTGAATTCGTATGCCGAGAGGGGGGTATCGAACCAGCTCGCGGTGTCCGTAGGGTATAAATTCTAGGGAGTGTGGGCGGCGGGCTGGGGGAGGGATTCTTCCCTGGCCCCTCCCGGCCAGCGACCAGAGGCCATACTGCTGTTGCGGCTCCCAATTGCTCTTTCAGGTCCATCGAAAGGCATCCGTGCCTTTCCGGGAAATCCGAATTTTGCCGCGGTACAAGCCCTAGGCTTCGTTTAGGGCTTGTTTTTTTGCGTATTCCCTTGCCAAAATGAAGCGCCAAGCCAGATCAAGATTCACCGGGCAAGAATTGGAGTATTTTCGCCATCCCATCTTTATTCTTACGGAATGGCACCCATTTAACATTTCTGGGATAACGCAATATTTTTTTAAAAATACACATCCTTTGGGGCGTGGCGGTGATGTCTTGCATGAATTTATTTTAAAATTCATGATGTTGCAAAATAATGGATCAAAGATTGGCAGCGACGGATGGCTTTGGGCGACCACTATAGCTATCAAGGCCATTAAAAAAAATGGCTGAATACAGCCAGGACAGAAAAAATAAAAACTGGAAACTATTAATTGACATCGTAAAGGGCTTTGCGTACAAGGGTCTCTGCCTTACACAAATAGGGCCCATATCGCGAGGTGGAGCAGCTCGGTAGCTCGTCGGGCTCATAACCCGAAGGCCAGAGGTTCAAATCCTCTCCTCGCAACCAGGAATATCAGAGGGTCAGCCTGTATAGGCTGACCCTCTTCCTTTTTGATCACATGCGTCCGGCCGCTTTCAGAAACGAAGCCAGCGCCCGTCTTTTTTATTGCGGTTCCCGCCCTTCTTTCAACTGCTTGAACAACGCCGTTTTCAGCTCATCCACATCAATGGGCTTGGCAATATGCCCGTCCATGCCAGCCGCGTGGCTGGCTTCCCGGTCTTCCCGCATGGCTTTGGCGGTCATGGCGATAATCGGCACGGTGCCGGCATCGTGCTTGCCGCTGGAGCGAATGCGCCGCGTGGCTTCCAGGCCGTCCATCACCGGCATGCGCACGTCCATGAGGATCAACGCGTAGTCCTTCCGCAAAAACGCCCGCAAGCCTTCCTCGCCGTTGTCCGCCACATCCACGTCGGCGCCCAGAGCGGAGAGAACGGCCTGCGCGATTTCCTGGTTGATGGCATTGTCCTCCACCAGAAGAAAGGCGAGACCGTCGTGGCGGATGTCCGCTCCGGGCTGTTCTTTTTCCTCTTCAGCTTCCCGCGGTTCGTCAACCGGCTCGAGATCCACAAAAAAGGAGAATTCGCTCCCTTTGTCGGGCTCGCTCCGCACGCTGATGGCGCCGCCCATCAGCTCCACCAGGGCCTTGCTGATGGAAAGGCCGAGCCCGGTTCCGCCGAACTTGCGGGAAATGGAACTGTCCGCCTGGGAGAACGGTTGGAACAGCCCCGCCTGCTCTTCCGCGCTCAGGCCGATGCCGGAGTCCCGAATGGTGCAGGTAAGCCGGAGCGCGCCCGAAGGTCTGAGCCTGGCGCTCATATCCAGGCGCACGTAGCCGGCGGGCGTGAACTTCGTGGCATTGCCAAGCAGGTTCAGCAGCACCTGCGACAGGCGCAACCCGTCGCCGGCGGCGCGTTCAGGCACGGATTCATCCTGGTTGATGGTGAAATCCAGCCCCTTTTCCTTGGCCCGGGGGGCAATCAGTTCCCGAATATTTTCCACCATTTCGCGCAGACTGAAGGCGCGCTTTTCCAGAGAAAGCTTCCCGGCTTCTATGCGCGAAAAGTCCAGAATATCATTGATGATGCCCAGCAGCAGCGAGGCCGAGGACTGAATCTTCTTCAGATACTCAAGCTGCGCCGGCGGGGGATCCGCCTGCATGGCCAAGTGGGTCATGCCCAGAACCCCGTTCATGGGCGTGCGGATTTCGTGGCTCATGCGCGCCAGGAAGTCCCGTTGCGCCAAATTGGCCGCCTCGGCCAGGGCCAGGGCTCGGCGATCCGTCACGTCGGTGGCCACTTCCATATGCAGCAGCCGGCCGTCATGCCAGGTCACCAGGCGGTCGGTCACCAGAAAATCGCGATTGATTACCTTGTTGTGCAGTTCCCAGCGCAGCGGGGTGAAGATGGGCTTGCCGTCCTTATCAAACAGCTTCTTTTGCGGACAGAAATCGCAGGGTTCGGGGCTGTTCTGCAACACCTCATGGCACAGGCTGCCCTGCAGATCGTCGCGACCAATCAGCTTGCGCAGGTAATCATTGGCGTAAACCAGCCGCTTCGTCTGCGGATCGCAGACATACACCGCCGCGTCCACGTTGTTTATGACGCTCCGCAGTACGGAAATGGCCCGCCTGGTCTCCTCGTTGGCCTTGCTGATATCTTCGGCCATGGTGTTGATGCTTTTCGCCACTTCGCCCAATTCGCCGCCCGAGTTCTCAATGCGCCGGTTGAGGTCAAAACGCATTTCACGCACGCCGGTGATAATGCGGCCGACGTCGCGCATTGTCCGCCGGGCGAGCAAAAGCAGCAAACACACCGTCAGGCCGAAGCACAGGAGCATGACCAGAAAAATGGCCCGGGTCATGGCCTTGAACTGTTCCGAAATATTTGTGGTGAGCTCGTTGGCCCAGGCGTAGCCGATCACCTTGCCGTCACGCACCAGAGGCCGCATGGCGTTCAGGATATCCCCGCGCACCATGGTGCCGGACTTGACCAGCTCTTTCGAGGTCTGCATCACCACGCGGCCGGGATGCGTAGCCGGAATGGAGCGGCCCACCGCCTCGCCGAACAGGGATGACGGGCCGTAGGCAAGAATGGCATCCAGTTCCAGGGAGTAATAGCCGGTTCCGAGCTCCGGCGCGGCCATGCCCACTTCGTCGGCGTCCGGGCTCAAGGCCCGGCACAGAGCACGGATTTTTTCCTCGCGCGTTGCGTTTTCCGCACCGTGTTGCCGCAACAGCGCGTCATAGCCGCCGGGATCCAGGCGGGAATCGAGAATCCGGGTAAAGGCCAGCAGCTTCTCTTCTTTCTCCTGGAGAATTGTGTTCTCGGAAAGGTTTTTCGCCAGATATCCGGTCAGAAAAAACGGAATGCTCATAAGCAGCAAAAGGCCGATGATAACCTTTTGCTGAAAGGAAAAAGAGAACCGCTTTTTCATGATAAAAACCCGCGCGTGGCGTCTTTGCAGCCGCACCTGGCGTAAGGATGACTTTGCCCGTCGCCTTCATGGGCAAAAAGCGGCTGCGCTTTTCGTGTATGAAGAGCACTGCCGCATCAGATATCTGAAAATAAGGGAAAACGCAAAAATAAAAGCGGCATTTGCGCATAATTACTTAAAAAAAAGGGGCACGAAACCCCGTACCCCTGAATATTCCACCCGGGCGCATTCACCGCCGGAACCGCTCCGCCAGTTCCGCGCCGACCACGCGCTCCGTGGTCCCCGCCTTATAGGCCCGGCAACAGCCGGGAGAGATTTCATCAATCAGCAGGGGTTCGCCCTGTTCATCCAGGACCCATTCCACCTTGATGTCCCAGAGATCCAGCCCCCGGTCCTCGAACATCGTCCGGATGATCCCCATCACGGCGGCGTTCTTGGCCCAAAGCTTCTCCATGACCGGGGCGCTGACAATGCCCAGGGCCACCAGAGCGGAAGGGACAATAGGCGGGTCGCCGGCGGCGTCGTCCTTCAGGGTGATTTCGAAAACCGGCGACGGCAGGCGCAGGCCGTCGCTCACGCCGGGCACCATTTTATAGCGACGGTGGAAGCTGCCGGTACAGACCCAGCGGGCCACCCACTCCAGGCCGGGGGTGAACATTTTGGCCCGGCGCACGTCCATGGACAGCGCCTTCAAATCATAGGCGAGCATATGCGTGGCCGCGATCTTCCTTTCGTTGATTTCGCTGAAAATGGCCGAGGACATCAAAAGACAGGCAACGGCCTGGCCGGGCACGGTTTCTTCCGCCAAATTGTTGCCGCCCGGATCGATCTCGCCGGCATCGTTCTTGGTCACCCGATCCGTGAAGATTAGGCGCGCCGTGTCCGGAGTGAGTTCATACACATCTTTTGTCTTGCCTCGGTAGACCAGTTTCATACGCATGCTCCTTCGCGGATAAAAAAGAGGGGCTACGGACGTATTCCATAACCCCCCAGAATTCCTGGTGGAGGCGATCGGGATTGAACCGACGACCTCAGCGTTGCGAACGCTGCGCTCTCCCAGTTGAGCTACGCCCCCGAGAAGGTGAGGTAATAGCGCAAGCCGACAAAGTATGCAAGCGTTCAATGCCCGCTCCCGCATATTTTTTGGCCGCCGCCGGCCGTTTTCCCACTGGCCGGGCCGCGGAAGCGGGAATTGGCCTATGGGGGAGCATTACAGCCGATGGCCCCTTGGCCGTCGGAGGCATACCCATAAAAATTGCTTATTCACGTATAATTATTTAGTATAAAAATACTTGCCACTAGATTGTCTTTCCTGCCGTGCCCGCCTGCCGGGGGCATATCGCGATGCGTATCCATTGTGAGGGATTTCGTTTTGGGGAAATATCGGCTCATTCACCTTCAGCATGCGAGAGGAGAAAGTTATGAGTAGCGATGAACTGAACGGAAAAAATCAGGAAGGCATTTCGCGGCGTGATTTCGTGAAGACCGTCGGCGCGGGAACGGCCGTGGCGGCCCTTGCCATGTCCTTGGGCGATCGCATGCAAAACAGCGCCTTTGCCGCCGCGCCGGCGGCGCCGGCTTCGGGAGCGCCAACGCAGTTTCCTATCACCAATGAATTCTTCCAGGAAGAGGCGAAGACCCTGGAGCACGCGAAGCGCGTTCTTGTCCTGGCAAACCGCATCCTCGCGAACGAGCGCGTTTTTGACGCCTATGGGCACGTCAGCATCAGGAACCCGGAAAATCCGAGCACATTCCTTATTTCACGCGCCCTTTCGCCGGAATTCGTCACACTGGACGATATTCTGGTGGTGGATTTCGACGGGAAGACCGTCGGCGGCGACCTGACCCAACGGCCCTTTTCGGAACGCTTCATCCATTGCGCCATTTACAAGATGCGCCCGGACGTGCTCAGCGTCGCGCATCCGCACCCGTTCGAGATCATTCCTTTTGCCTCCGCCAAGCTCGAACTGCGCAGCGTCTACCATCAGGATGTGACGTTTTATGACGGCATCCCGGTTTTCAGCGACATTCCGCCGTCAACCGGCTTGCTCATCAACAGGATGGACGTGGCCGAAAACCTGGCCAGGATGCTGGGCGGCAAGCGCGGCATCATGATTCAAAACCACGGTGTCGTGGTAGTCGGGGAAAGCATCCCGCGCACGGTCTACTCTTCCATAACCATGCGCGACAACGCCAGAATCCTGCTGGATACGCTGGCCATGGGCGTGGAGCCGCACTATATTGATCGGGAAACCGCCATGTACGGCACCCAGGTTCAGCTTGGCGGCCAGGGCCTGCTGCGGAGCTGGAATTATTGGTGTCAGAAAGCGAAAAATTCCTACAGCGACATTAGAGGCTTGGAGCATTTAAAATAGAGCGATTATCCTGTCCGGCGGCGTAACACAGCCTGAGGGAGGGCTCCCCCCTCAGGCTGCCGGCAAAGCCCGGTCGGGCCCACGCTAAATGCGGGCTTTGCCGGCAGCCTGGAACCTGCTCCGTTTCCTGCCCGGCAGCCACAGGAGGCCATCGCCTCTGCAAAGGCGAGCCCCTTGAACTCGTTAGCGGCGCGTCTCAGGGGAGAAGCGCGGAAAAAGGCAAATCCCGCAAGGTTTTTCAAGCCTTGCGGGACCCACATGAGACTCCGAAGTAGTGAGGCGATGGAGTTGGCCGACTACCTCCGCGTTACGAACACCACGCTCCGCCGGCAGAGCCGCGTCCCCAGAGAGCTAAGGCAATAGTGCAAGCGGGCAAAGTACGCACGCGTTCAATGTCATGCCCCGCGCATTTTCAGGAAACCGGCCGCCGGCCACCTTCCCACCGCCCGGGCGCTGGAGCGGGATACAGGACATGCCTTTGCAGGCTGCCGCGCCCCGCTATTCCCCGGCCTCCTCCTTCAGGATGTCGGCTCTGGGCAGGTACTGGCGCACCCGCGTGCGGTATGGCAACAACGTTTCGTCCCGGCTTTCCATGTCCTTGACCTGCTCGCTCGATGCCTGGATGCTGAAAGGCAGCGTCTTGTCGCCAGCGGCCTCGGCCACCAGTTTGGCGGCTTCGCCGGCCTGATCCGGGCTCAACGCCTGGCGGGATCCGTCCGGGCCGGCAATCGGGGCGATCCAAAGCCGGATCAGGTAATTTTTATAGCCCCGCACCAATTCGATGCTCTTTTTCAACTCCTCCGGGCCGGGGGCCGGGCCGCCCACGGCATCGGGATAGACCGAGGCCGGACCGGGGATGCTCAGCACCATTTTTGAGACCAGCCCTTCCCGCAGAATTTTTTCCAGCAGGTCGGCCCTGCGGCCGTCGCTCTGCAATTGGACTTCCAGGCCGCCTTTGGCCAGCAGACGCAGCACCTCCTGGAACTTATCCTCCAGGCCGGCCGGACATTTGGAAACATCCAGCCCCGAGACCTTGCCATGCAGCAGATCGCTGCGGTACACGCAACTATCCAAACCTTCCCCGGCGGCCAACCATGCCAGAATCGGGCCGACGCCCTGGCGGATCACTTTGCCGTCGCGGTCTTGCAGCATGGGGAACTCAATGCCCTCGGCATTGCGGTGCAATGAAGCCCGGTTGGCGCGGCAGAAGGACGTGACCACGTCTTTGTCCTCGACGAAGTCAAAGGCTTCGCAGGTGATGCCCTTGGCGTCCAGGTCGCCTTTGACGATGTGGCAACGCTGGCAGCCGGGAGCCTTATACAATGCTATATCCATGCGAATCTCCATTGCCGCGCGGCGGGGCGCTTTCCGTCCCGCCGCGCGCGGTCTTTTAGAGCAGTTGCCGCTTCAAATGGCCGGCAAAACCAGCCTACGGCTGTTTGGCGGCAAGGGTTTGCGGACAAATCCCCGTGAGCATTTCATGTATGGAATGCTCTAGTCGGTGGCGCCCACGCAATGGCCGGCGCCGCTGAAATAGCCGATGGTGCCTTCCACCTTGACCGCTTCCATGGGACCAAGCGGTGCGGCGTTGGGCACGCGGAACGAGGCGGTTTCCAGACGCTCGATGGGCACTTCCTTGATCGGCTCGATCTGCGGAATCCAGTTGTAGGGCAACCGGTAGGCGCGGTAGACCATGTTCATGGGCATGGAGATCTTGCCCCAGTATGGGTTGATGAATTCCCAGACGATTTCGTGATCGGCCGTGACTTCGAAGATGCGGCCGTCCGACCCTTCGGTGATCAGCGTATTGCCGTTGGGCAGGCGCTGGGCCGAGCTGATGAACGGGCTGTAGAAGCGGTTGGCGTCCAGCGGGACGATGAAGCCGGCTTCCTTCGGCGTGTACTGCCAGACGATCTTGAGGGTGATCGGGTCGAATTCCAGCACGCGGGAGTGGTCGCGCAGGGCGGCTTTCGAGCCGCGCGGAGAGCCGGGGTTGGGCAAACCGTAGCCGGCCCAGCCGCCGTTGTCGAACACCAGAATATTGCCCTCGCCCGGCAGGCCGCGCGGGATCATGTGGCAATGGTGCTGGCCGATGATCCAGCCCAGTGCCTTGAGGGCCGGGCTGGTGTCGTAATCCGGCCCCACCTGCCAGACGACCTTGCCGGTCTTCTTGTCCAGGATCAGCATAATATTGGTTTCGCGGCCGTCAATGATGATGTTGTCCGGGTGGAAACGCTTGTCGCCCGCGTCATACCACTTGTTGGGGCCAAGCGTGGACATCGAGTTGACGTGCATCCAGTCGCCCACAGCCGGGGCGTTGTCCACCAACGCGCCGCCCCGATAGTTCGGGTCGCGGCACATGGCGTTGCGCGCCGCCTCGGTGAAGCCCATTTCTTCCACATGGTCGCTGCACAGCCATTCCCAGGTGATGTCGCCGTTCCAGTCCACTTCATAAATGATGTCGTCCACCATGGGCTTGTCGCTGATGTAGGGGACCTTCACATCCTTGTGCGCCAGGACCAGCGTCTTGCCGGAATCGATCTTCGGGTCCATGCCGGGCACATAGTAGCCCACCGGGTTGCCTTCGCGCTGGAAGTCATGGTGCTGACGCGCCATCCACTGCGCTTCCTGGCCCGGATCCTCGACATATTCGGCCTTGTCGAATTTCCAGACGATATTGCCTTTCCAGTCGATCTGCACCAGGTCGCGCTGGTCCTGCAGACCATATTTGGGATCCCGGGTGCCGGTGCTGCCCATCAGATAGCCGCCCGGGAAAATCTTGTTGGGGAAGCCGTGCACGTCTTTCCACAAGCGGATTTCATGACCGTTCATGCCGATGAGCAAAGCGCCCGTGTCCGGCGTGGGCATAATGGTGTAGCCGTTGAAAGCCTTTTTGGGGTTATAGAGGGTAACGCCGGTGGGATAAATGGTAGGATGCCCCATATTGCAAACTCCATGAGGTTTTACGGTCCGGCGAAGCGTCGAAAAAAACGCTCCGCCGGACCGGCGTTGCGAATTACATGAGCACCGTCGGCAGCACAGTGGCCAAGCCGGGGATGATCACCAAAATAACGATCAGCAGCAACATGCCGAGGAAAAACGGCACAATGTTCTTGAATATGCCGGCCATGGGCACGTCGGGCGCCACGCTGCTTAAGGCGAAGACGTTGATGCCCACGGGCGGCGTGATCTGGCCCATTTCCATCAGGATGACGATGACCACGCCAAACCAGATCGGGTCAAAGCCAAGCCCTTCAATGGTCGGGAAGATGGCCGGCAGGGTAAGCAGGATCATGGGAATAACGTTCATGAGCGCGCCCAGAACGATATAGAACACCACCACGGCCGCGAGAATGACGTAGCGGTTGGCCTCCAGGTTCACCACCAGATCGGCGAGATCGAAAGGCAGGCCCGTGGCCGCGAAAAAGTAGCCCAGCACGCCCACGCCCACAAGGATGAGCAGCAAAGAGGCGGTGACTTTTGTCGTGCTCACCAGCGCGGCCCAGAAACCCCGCAGGGAGAGGCGGCCGCGCGCAACGGCATAAATGAACGTGGCCACCGCGCCAACGGCGCCGCCCTCGTTCGGGCTGAACCAGCCCCGCAAAATCCCGCCCAGGATCAGGAGGATCAGCAGCAGCATGACAACGACGCCCTTCAGCGCCAGCAACTTTTCCCGCATGGTCGTGCTCTCGCCCCGGGGGGCGAGTTTCGGCCAGCGCTTGGCGTAAACAACAATGATTGCGACAAAGATCAGCGTAAGCAGCAGGCCGGGAAGAATGCCCGCCAGGAACAGCTTGCCGATGGAGGTTTCCGTCACCAGGGAATAGAAGATGAAGCCCGTGCTCGGCGGGATGAGAATGCCCAGAGTGCCGCCTGCGGCCAGCGTGGCGCAGGCCAGACCCGGCTCATACTTCTTGCGGCGCATTTCCGGCAGGGCCACGGAAGCCATGGTCACAGCCGTGGCCATGGAGTCGCCGGACACGGCGGCAAAGCCAGCGCAACCACTGGTGCTGGCCACGGCCAGGCCGCCGGGCAAACGGCCAAGCCACACGGCGGCCGCGTTGAACAGATCGCGGCTTATGCCGGAATAACTGGCCAGCTCGCCCATGAGAATGAACATGGGCACCACGGAATAAAGATAGTTGGAGCCGGTGTTGTAGGGGGTAATGCCGAACATGGCGAAGGCGGATTCCATATTCGGATAGAGAATCACCATACCCATGAACCCGACCAGGGCCATGCCGATGCCGATGGGCATGCCGAACAGAATCAGGGCCAAAAGCAGCGCCATGCCCAGGCTGCCAAGGGCAAGCAGGTTGTCCATGAGGGACGAATCCTTGACCACCACGGCGAGGCAGAGAATAATCACACCGCACGCCAGGCTTATGACAAGCGCGACCCAGCGCTTCTCCCGAAGCATGGAGCCCAACACCTCGACAAACTGGGCCAGCAGGGCCAGGGCGAAAGTAGCCGCGCCCAGGGCGGCGAAGTAAGCGAAAATGTACACCGGAATGCCCAGCATGGTGCTGACTTCAGTGTTCACGTACTTGGACCAGCCGTTCTCCAGCAGGCACCAGGTCATAATCGCAATCAAAACGACGCCGCACAGAGAACTGAACAGTTCCAGGCCCGCCTGCGCGGATTTGGGGAGCCGGCTGGCGATCAGGTCCACCCGGATATGGCCCCGTTTGTCATTGAGAAAGCCGAGGGCCCCGAAAACCAGTATCACCATGCTGAATTCCACCATTTCCGCCGCGCCGGGTATAGAGCGCGAGAAGAGCCAGCGATAGAGCACGTCAAGCACTGTGGGCACGGCCATCAAGGCGCTGAAAACAGCAGCCAGGGCGAAAAGCACGCGATTGATCTTTATCGACGCTCTGCTAAGAGCGTTACCGGAAGTAGGCGCAGCTGTTTCCATGTTGTCTCCATGCGCGGTCTGAGAAACCGCAAACCGGGGGGGCTTGCCTCTGAACCCGCGGCGCATATGCCGCGCGCGGGTTCAGAGGCGAGACTCATTATCGGGAAAGAACAGCACTCCGCTCAGGTTAGCGGCTGTTCGCGCGCGCGGTCGCTTCAACGCCGACGGCGCGCACTTTCTTCACCAAATCCTTGGCTTCCGTTTCAGAAAGCAGGCCGAGCTTGACCACCTTATCCACCCAAGCCTGTTCCAGGTGGCCGGTGGCGCCGCTCCAGCGCGTCCGCTCCTCCTCCGGCAGGATATAGAAGTTGTGCCCGGCGTTTTTCAGCATTTCCATGTCCCCGGCGGCGCCCACGTCCAGAGTCCGCCCCATGCGGTTGGACCAGTCTTTCGTGAGCGTGCCGTTAAAGGCCGCCTTGATGTCGTCAGGGAATTCGTTCCAGCGATCCTTGTTCATGACGCAAAACCACGAGTCGCCGGAGAAGTTGCCGATAACGGTGTATTTGGTGGCTTCATTGAGTTTCAGGGCACGGAACGGGGCAAGCGGACACATGATGCCTTCGGCCTGAGCCCGGGAAAGAGCCAGGTAGCTTTCAGGCGAAGAAATGATGATCGGATTGGCGCCCCAGGCGGTGAGCATGTCAGCCGTGAACTTGCTCCAGGCAAGGATGCGCATGCCCTTCAGATCTTCCAGGGTTTTTATGGGCTTGTTGACCGTATGTATCTGGTACGGGGCGGAAGCCCAATAACCCAGGACCTTGGTTTCGCCCATTTCCTTCTGCAAAGCCGGGGTTTCCTGATACAGGCGCCAGCTGGTTTCGGCCAGGGCTTCGGAGCCGCCCGCGATCAACGGCAAGGAGAACACTTCATGCAGAGGAAACCTGCCGGTGACGCGCACATGGTTGCTCGCCCCCATGTCAATGGCGCCTTTGACGGCCGAGGCGTAGATTTCGCCTTCCGGACAGATCGTGTTCGGGTTAAAATTGCGGATTTTTACCTGATCGTTGGTTGCTTTTTGAATTTCCTCAAACCAGGGCAGAATCCCGTTGATAATCGTAGGATGCCGATCCGGGTAGGAACTGGTGTAGCGCAGATTCCACGTCTTGGCCAGGGCCGGGCCCGCCATCACGCACAATCCCAAAACAATGGCCAGCAGGATTGTCATCAGCCTTTTCATAGTCTGTCCTCTTTTGTAAAAGGTTGGTCCATGCCTGAAGCTATCAACCATGCGTTGCGCGGGCGCTGTGCGCTTGCCGCAGGGGCGCGGCGCTTACACGCGCGAACGCGTTTTGCCAAAAGAACGGAAAAATGAATGCCGGAAAATGAGTTTGGAAGAGCAAAGAAGATGCGAACCATGGCGCGCGCCGGACGCACCCGAAACAAGGAACCTTGTCAACACAACCAAATGGGGACACATGCTGAATCTCCCCCGCCCACCCGACGCGCCGGGATAAAGGCATAAAAAATTTTTCTCAAGGAAAAAATATGCAACCGATTGCATTTTTGTCCTATACTTTTCTTTGAGAACATGTCAATAACGCTTTCACGGCGAATCCGCGCTCTCAAAGGAATAAAGCATAAATTATAAATAAATTTCGGCGTGTTAAAAATGTTCAAATATTTTTCCACAAGGAGAACGGGCGCGGCTTCTTCGGCCTGTCCGACTTCAGGCCCAAGCTGCAATCGATTGCTCCTCGAGAAATTCGCCCAGCGAAACAGGAATAGAGCGTATGCGACATACAAATAGGCCCACCCCTCCTTTGTCCTCGCCGCATGTCACCATGGATGATGTGGCGGCCCACTGCGGTATTGCCAAGTCCACAGTTTCCCGCGCCCTGAGCCGGCCGGAAAAGGTCAGTCCGGCCACCCGCCTGCGGGTCGAAGAGGCGGTGCGTGAACTCGGCTACCTCTATAACCCCTGGGCTTCCTCTCCAGGCAAATCCCGGCGCGAATTCCTGGGAGTCATGGTCTCCCAGCTGCGGGAGATAACTTATAACGAGACTCTGACCGTCATTGACAATATGGCTTCGGCCGCCAAATACGAAGTGTTGTTCGCCGTGACCCATGAAGCCCCCCAGCGCGAAGAGGAAATAATCCTGCGCTTCAAGCAGTACCGGGCTTCCGCCATTATCGTCCTCGGCGCCACCATGGGCACGGAAGCCCTGCTCAGGCAGGCCAGGGCCGAAGGGATACCCAACCTCATGCTCTGGGAAACATCCAGCCAGCCTGGCGTGAACTTTATCGGCATCGACAACCGGGAGTTGAGCGCCAAGGCCACATGCGAGCTGTTGCGGCTGGGGCATCAGCATATTGCCATACTACTGGGCGGATCGGAAAATCTCAAGCGCGCCCAGGAACGAGAGCGCGGTTACCGCGAGAGCCTGGAGCAAGCCGGGCGCGTCTTTGATCCGCAGCTCGTCCAGTTCCTCGGCCCCCTGACCCAGGCCACAGGGCAGTCCCTGGCCGCCGCCTGCCAGACGGTCACCCGCAACCTCCTGGGCCTGCCCCACCCCCCCACGGCATTTCTGGTGCCGAACGGCCTCATGGCCGTTACCGTCATGACCACCGTCCAGAGGGCCGGCCTGCGGGTGCCGGAGGATATTTCCGTGTTGTGCATAGGCGAGGATGCTCTCGCCATCTCCATGCTGCCCGCCCTGTCCGCCATGGAGACAAGCGCCTCGGAAATGCACCTTGAACTTTCGCTCTTCCTGCAACAAGTGTTCAGGGGGGAAAGCGCCATTGAACTGCGCCACACGCTCCCGACAAACTTCCGTTCCCGCGAGTCCTGCCTGCCCCACGCCCGCTGACCGGGGCAGGCCCTTCCGCCAAACCGCTTATTCCCCGTCCAGGTCCTTATTCAACGGCCGAGCGTGGTCCGCCTTTGCTTTTTTCGAGCAAAAACGCTATGCTTTCATTCTGCATTCCGCTTTCCCTTTCCCCCAGCGCGGCCGCCAGCCGTACGAACCAGGAGGTCTTTATGCCGCTTATCAATCCGAAAGAAATGTTCGCCCGCGCCTATAGCGAAGGCTATGCGGTCGGCGCTTTCAACGTCAATAATATGGAAATAGTCCAGGGGATCATGCAGGCCGCCGGCGAGGAAAAAGCCCCGGTGATTCTTCAGGTCTCCGCCGGAGCTCGCAAATACGCCGGCCAGAACTACGTGGTCAAGCTCATTGAGGCCGCCCTCCTGGAAAACGACCTGCCCGTGGTTCTCCACCTTGACCACGGCGCGGACTTTGAAATTTGCAAAGACTGCATCGACGGCGGCTTCACCTCCGTCATGTACGACGGCTCGCACCTGCCCTTTGAGGAAAATATCGCCGTCACCAAAAAGGTGGTCGAATACGCCCACGCCCGCGGCGTCTGGGTTGAAGCCGAACTCGGCCGCCTGGCCGGCGTTGAGGACGAGGTTTCCTCCGAACACTCAGTCTACACCGACCCCGATCAGGCCGTGGAATTCGTCAGGCGCTCCGGTTGCGACTCCCTGGCCGTGGCCGTGGGCACCAGCCACGGCGCCTACAAATTCAAAGGCGACGCCAAACTGGACTTCGACCGCCTGGCCCAAATCGGCTCCTTGCTCCCCGGCTTCCCCCTCGTCCTGCACGGCGCCTCCAGCGTGCCCCAGGAATTCGTGGACATGGCCAACAAATACGGCGGCAACGTGGCCGGCGCCAAAGGCGTGCCCGAAGACCTGCTGCGCAAAGCCGCCGCCATGGCCGTTTGCAAAATCAATATCGATACCGATATCCGCCTGGCCATGACCG
>JAVBVM010000055.1:0-11541 GCA_031554295.1 Desulfovibrionaceae bacterium
TTGATCAGGTCGTGCGGCATGAGCGTGGACACTTCCTGAAGGCTCATGCGTTCCTTGATGGCCCGCTCCATGCGCACCAGGCCGATGCGATACTGGTTTTCCACCAGTTCGCCCACCGGGCGCACGCGGCGGTTGCCCAGATGGTCGATGTCGTCGGCCGGGCCGTGCGAGTCTTTCAGGTAAATGAGTTCCTTGATGGCCGTGCGGATGTCCTCGTCGGTCAGGACCCGCAAATCCAGCGACTCGTTCAGGCGCAGGCGCTGGTTCAGCTTGTAGCGGCCGACCGGCGAGAGGTCGTAGTAATCCGGGCTGCGGAACAGGTTTTCAAAGAAAGTGGCGGCGATTTCCGCGGTCGGCGGCGATGAGGGGCGTACCCGGCGGTAGATTTCCACCTGGGCCGCTTCCTGGGTGGGGATTTTGTCCTGCACCAGGGTGTCGCGCAGGGAGGAGGATGCCTCGCCGCCCGTGGTGTGCAGAATGGCCACTCGCTTGATGCCGGCGGCGCGCAGGGTTTCCTCCAAGCCGGCGGTCATCTCGTCCGCCGCTTCGGCCAGAATTTCCCCCGTGGCCGGGTTGACCACGTCTTCGGCCAGGAACAGGCCGTGCAGCAGGTCAATGGCCACTTCCATGGCGCCGATGCCGGCGCTGGCCATGCGGTCCCATGCCTTCTTGGTGATCGGCTTGCCGGCCTTGACCAGCACCTTGCCGTTTTCGTCCAGAATGTCGGCGAAGGCGTTTTCGCGGCGATAGGCGGTCTTCTGCACTTCCAGGAAGACCCGGTTGTCGTCGCCCAGCTGGAAATAGTCCTTGGTATAGAAGTAATCAAGGATCTCCTGCTTGCTCATGCCCATGGCCTTGAACAGGATGGTGGCCGGCATCTTGCGGCGGCGGTCGATGCGGACGTACAGGATGTCCTTGTGGTCAAAATCAAAGTCCAGCCATGAGCCGCGCATGGGGATGACGCGGCAGGAGTACAGCACCTTGCGGGAGGAGTGGGTGCGGCCGCCGTCGTGTTCGAAAATGATGCCGGGCGAGCGCTGCAACTGGTTGACGATGACGCGCTCGGTGCCGTTGATGATGAAGGTGCCCTTTTCCGTCATGAGCGGCAGGGTGCCGAAATAGATGTCCTGCTCCTTGATGTCGCGGATGGTGCGGTTGCCGGCGTCGTCCACCAGGTCATACACCACCAGGCGCACCTTGATGCGCAGGGGGGCTTCATACGTCAGGCCCTTGGAGATGCACTCGGCCTGGTCAAACTTGGGTTCGCCCAGATCGTAGCTGACATATTCCAGGCTGGCCGTGCGGTTGAAGTCCTCAATCGGGAACACGGAGTGGAACACCCCTTCAAGCCCCAGATCCGGCCGGCGTTCGTTGCCGTCCAGTTGCAGGAATTTGACGTAGGAATCCACCTGTAGGTTCAGCAGGTGGGGGATGCTCAGGGAAACGGGGATCTTACCGAATTTTTTTACAAGCTGGGCCATTGGATACCTCAAAAGGAGGGTTGGCGCTTACACCGGCCGGCGGTTGCGGGCCGCCGTCCCGCGCCGGGTTGCCCCAGGCGCTGGGCCGGTTTGGGCCGGGGAAAGAGCTGATAAAAATACTATAATATCAACTAGTTATTCAACTTTTTCAAAAAAAGAGCGCAAAAATGGAGGGCGCCCTTTGTCGGTCACCTTCCATCTATGCCTTTACGGCGTTCACGACATACGCTGTCGTATTCAATACACCGCCCAAAAAGTCTCAACAGTGACGGGAAATATGCGCCGCCGCGATACCGTCAAAAAAACTCGCAAAGAGGAAAAATTGCACAAAAGAAAAAATTTGGCAAGAACTTTCGCGTGAAAAAATATAAAAAGAAATCCGCCCGCGGCCCGGGGTGGGTTGGATCGGCCCGGGGCCTCGCCGCGCCTGGCGGGAGGCCCCGGAGGGAATGCTAATCGTTGCTGGCGGGCGCCGTGTTCGCACACTTCGCCAGGTAGGAATTGCCGAGGCGAGTGACGTGGGCGTTCTGGTCGTCAAAGTAATTGAAGTGCTCTTGCTCTTCATTGATGATCTTCTCGAACAGGGTGGCGCTGACGCCGTCCTGGCATTCCCGGCACACGGCCAGGAAGTCGTTGTATTTATCGATGGTGTCGCTCTCAAGGTTGGCGTCAAAGCTGTAGAGCTTTTCCACGGCCAGGCCGTGCTTCAGTTCCCCGTCGCGCTTGGCGGTCGGTTCGCCGTCCATGTCCTTGATGCGTTCCGCGAACATTTCCGCGTGGCGCATTTCATCGATGGAGACTTTTTTCATGCCCGAGGCGAGCGCGCCGTAGTCGGCGTCGTCCAGGTCATAATGCTGGTGCATATACTGCGAGATGGCGTAAAGTTCCATGGCGCGGGCCTTGTTCAGTACGTCGATCACCCGTTCGCGGCGCTGTTTCCCGGTATCCTTGGTAGCCATAAAAATGCCTCCTGAAGGGTTGGATTATTACACGGAAAATCTTTAGTTATACTATCGGATATTTTTTTGATTGACAAACTGTTAAAATATCATGTGCGAAAGGCGAATGAATCAGCCGTTGCTTCCTTTTTCGAGCTTGTCGTAACCCGATAATATTAAAAATATTTTTGTTAGCGGCGAAAGCTGGATATGCTGTTGATTTTTCTTGTCATTTTTTCCTGGTCAGATAAAAATATTCCTTAGCCGATTTAGCCTGATCAAAAAAACACACCACGTATTCGTATCCCATCACACCGGACGGGGTCATTTCCCGCGGGGTCATTTCACGTGGCCCGATTTCCGGCAGGAAGCAACGCCGCTATCCACGTGTGCCCGCCACGGGGGCATTCTGCTGAAACCGAAAAGGAGCCAGCATGACGTTTCAACAGATTTTTCAAGTGTGCTTTTTGACCGCCTGGAGGATGATGGCTATATCGTCAGCAACGGCCTGATTTTCCGCTGGCTGCATATTACGGAGAAGGGCCGCAAGGAAGTGGCCGGGATGTAAGCGCGCCGCCGTAATATAGGGCGCGGGCGTGTTGTTAAGCGGACCGCGCCCTTGTCGCGCGCCTGAAAGCCAAGCTTGATAAAACGCGGAGTTTGAATGGCTGTTTTGATAACGCAATGTTATTGCTGTATATATTTTTATGCCATTTGTGGTGAAAAAAATCACATATCGAGGTTTTTTGTTGTATCGGCAACAGACTCTCATGCTCCATCCGGCTATGGGAGAACGAAACCTCGTAAAACAAGCGGAAGGATTGCTTGCGTATGCCCATTTCCCGGCGGCAGTTCATTGGCTTGGGCATTGCCGTCTGCGCCGGCGCGGCCCTGGCCGGCGCGGGTTCTTTTTTGCCCGTGGCCTGGTTTCCGCGCCCGCCCCGCGCTCTGCCCGGCGACGACTTCGCCGCGCGCTGCATGCGTTGCGGCGCCTGCGTCCAGGCCTGCCCGACCCGCGCCTTGGCTCAGCGGGATCTTTCCCCGGACTTCCGCAATATTGGCGTTCCCTACATTCAGGCCCGGCTGGGCGGCTGCGAGGCATGGAGTAACGGCTGCCGGATTTGCGCGGAGGTCTGCCCGAGCGGCGCGCTGAGCCCCGTCGCGGACCTGGCCGGCCAGCGCCTGGCCGTGGCCCGTTTCGCGCCGCCCGACTGTACGAACTGCATGGTCTGCCTGCGTCGCTGCCCGGTGCCCGGGGCCGTGTATTTTCCCAATCCCGACGGCGGGACTCCCTGGTACCGGGAGCGGGAGGCCGAGATCCCGGTCGCCCTGAAAACCGTCACCTCGCCCATTAAGCCGATTATTGACGAAAGCCTGTGCGTGGGCTGCGGCCTGTGCGTGGCGCACTGTATCCCCGGGATTATGCGTCTTGCGCCCCATGGCGCGCCCAGCGGAGGCCGGCCATGACCGACAAGCGCGCTGCCCCGGTCACAAAAAGCCTGAAGCGCGGCCCCTGGTACCGCCGGATGCGCGGCATCATCGGCGCGCTGGTGCTGATCGGCATTGTGGTCGCCTCGCGTCTGCATATTCCGTTTTCGCCCTGTGTTTTTCTGCGGCTGGACCCGATTATTCTGGCCTGCCCGCTGGGCACGCTGGAGGTCACCTTCGCCGGGCGCGGGCTGATTTGGAGCCTGCTGCCAGGCTTCATTGTGGTCTGTCTGCTCATTTTTTTGCTGGGCCGCATGTGGTGCGGCTGGGTGTGCCCCGCCCACCTGGCCGGGCACGCTTTGGGCAATGCTTGCGCCTTCATCGCGCCCGGCGCGGCCAAGTCGGTGAAAAAAGGCTGGCGCGGGGCCGCGGAAAAGATTTCCAAACGCCTCAGGCCGGGCAAGATTCATACGCTGGGCTTTGTGGCGGGCCTGCTGATCGGCGCCTATATTTTCAGATACCCTTTCTGGAGCATCATCTGCCCACTGGGCGTGGTTTCGCGCGCGCTCATTCAGGGCGGCGTGCACTTGAGCCTGCGGGCTGATTTGATTTTTCTTTTTTTGCCTCTGCTGGCCATGCTGTTTTTCCGTTCAGGCTGGAAATGCGCCTGCCCGGTGGGACTGATTCACGGGGCGGTATCCACTGCCAACCGTACCGTGAAGCCGGCCCTTTCGCTCGCGCCGGCCAAGCCGTGCAATGAATGCGGCGCCTGCCGCGCCGTATGCCCGGCCGGGCTATACCCGGCGAAAGATCTTTCCACTTTCGACTGCACGAAATGCCTGCGTTGCGTGGAGCGCTGCCCGCGCTCGGCGTTGCGCGTGCGCCTCGCTCCGGGCCGGAGGACCGGCGGCCGGGAATAGGGCGTTTCACACTGGAAAAACGTTAATTGCTCTAGCTTGCCCCTGATCATTCACTTGCTCATGTGACCGTAAAAGGAGGATGCGTATGAGTCCGTTTTTCGCCTTCGTCTATGCCGTGTTCGGCGCGTTGTGCGTTTGGTGGCTGCTGGCCCGCGCGCGCAAACAGGGCGGCAGGCCGAGGTTCCTGGCCTGGATCGCCCTGATCGTCTGGTATGTCATCGTGGGCATGGGCCTGTCCTTCACCCTCATCAACTGTGCCGGCAGCCATAGCCGGGCCATGCTGGTAGGCTCCATCGGCACGATTATCGCCGCCGTGGTGCTGGGCTTTGTGGTATTCCGTCTTTCGTCCAGGATCTCCGGGAGGACCGCATGAATAATAGAAAAAAGAGAAAAGAGCAGTTCCACAACGAGCTGGAGATAACCCGCCGCGCCTTCCTGGGCGGCACGGGCGTGCTGGCCGCCAGCGCCGCCCTGGTGGCCATGCGGGGCGAGGCCAGGGCCGCGACCTCGAACATCATTTCCGGGCAGTTGCCCAACCCGTACGGTTCCGCGCACGTCACCCCGGTGCCGAACTCGGAAAAAAGCCTGGGCACTTCGCGCATTATCGGGCCCATCCAACAGGTCAGCGAAAAGCAGACCGGCTTTTCCCGCGCCTACCTGGGCGAGTGGGGCCGGAACGTGGCCATCCAGCGCACCAAGTTCGTGGGCAAATACCCCTTGAGCAACGCTCTGAACAGAACCCTGAGCTACCTTTCCGCCGACAACATCGTCAGCGGCGAACCGGCCGCCAACAAGCTGGCCATTCCGGACCCCGAGCGCATGTCCAAGCACATCAAGGAACTGTGCTATTTCCTGCGCGCGGACGAAGTGGGCATCGGCGTGATGCGCCATCACGCCTCCTATTCGGAGCGGTTGATCGCCAAGCCCAATCCGGAAACCAAGTGGTTCGACTTCAGCACGAAAACTGAAGACAACTCCAACCATAAATACGTGATCGCCGTGCTGATCGACCAGGACCTGCGCACGATCATGGCCTCCACCGGCTATGACGGCATCAGCGCCTCGCAGAGCTTCCGTTCCTACTCCACCTCGGGCTTCATCGCCGTGATTTTGGCCGACTATATCCGTCAGCTCGGCTACAGCGCCCGGGCGCACCATGCGCGCAACTACAATATGATCCTGGCGCCCAACCTGATCTCGGCCGGCCTGGGCGAGCAGTCGCGCGCGCAGGAATGCGTCATGCATCCGCGCCTGGGCTTCCGCTTCAAGGCGGCCATTGTCTCCACCGACCTGCCCCTGGTGCCGGACACGCCGATTGACTTCGGCGGCCAGGAATTCTGCCGCGTCTGCAAGAAGTGCGCGGAGGAATGCCCGTCCAAGGCCATTTCCACGAATACCGAGCAGGACGAGTACAACGGCTACATGCGCTGGTCCGGCGACACGGCCAAGTGCACCATGTTCCGCGTGGGCAACGAGGAAGGCTCCTCCTGCGGCCGCTGCATGAAGGTCTGTCCATGGAACAGCAAGGAAGACAGCTGGTTCCATGCCGCCGGCCTGAACGCGGCCGGCCGCTTCCCGGCCGTGGACCCGATCCTGCGCGACATCGACGACCTGTTCGGCTACGGCACCGAGCAGATCGAAGAATTCAAATGGTGGCTGGAATGGCCTGAAATGTATAAATATCCGAAATAGCAGCTTCTTGTGCCTTTCGGCGCAAAAGGATAGTTTGAAACGCGCGGTTTTTTCAAAGCCGCGCGTTCTTCTATTCCGGAGAGATCCGCATGCAGCAGTTGCCCGCATTCATCCATGCCCTCGCGCCTTCGTCGGTGCATGATTTATTCAGCGCGCACGGAGAAAAGGGCGTACATGCGCCGGGCGATCTGCTGATCAAAGCGGACGACCCGCCCAAGCGCGTTTACCTGCTCACCCAGGGGCATTGCTGTTTCATCCACACGGACGCCAAAGGCTTAAGCCGTTCCTGCGGCATTCTGCCGCCCGGCGGGGTATGCGGCTACGGCCCGGTCATACAGCGGCGCAGCTCAACGCTCAGCGTCATGTTCCTTGATTCCGCGGCCACCCTGAGTATGGAGGTGGAAAGCTTCAGCCGGCACGTTCGGCCTGACCTCCAACTGTATGCGGAAACGCTGGAGCTTCTGATCAAGTCGTACGGCGCCCTGTACGGCGCGCTGCTCTTTCAGTTCTCCATCAACCTGCCGCAACGACTGGCGAATTTTCTGCGTGCCTATGCCGCCTGCGTCAGGGCCAGGCCGGGCGTCGACGGTCGTATCCACCTGCCGCTTAAGCTGACGCACGAGCGGCTGGGGGCGATCATCAACGCCACACGGGTGACCACCACATTGCTGCTCAACCACCTGACGCGCCTGGACATGCTCGAGCAATCCAGAGACGGCCTGAGTTTTCCGGCCCGCCTGGTGGATCCGGAATTCATCCTCAATGATCTGTCCCAGAAACACTGGACGCACACGCGCGGGAGAAATCCCGCCTAGTCCGGCTTGGCCGGGCCTGGCGGGCGGGGCGGCGGCGAAACGCTGTTCCGGCGGAGCCGAAAACCGGCATTGAAATATTCTTGCGAAAAATGGTATTGCCCCCTTGTTTTTCTGAAATGAAGGAAGGGCTGAATAATGAAGATTCTTCTCCGCCGCAAGGAAGGCGAGTTCCGGGCGGAACGAAGTGCATCAATGCACGCGTGAGCTTCGCATGGGGCGAGCCCGCTCTGAACAGGGCGCGGGCTGCGGGCAAAAAGACCGTTAATCGGCCCTTCCTGAAAACGCGGCACGGCCGCCAAGGGGAATGTCATGGGACTTTTGAAGGAAGTCCGGGAGTTCGCCGTCAAGGGCAATGCCGTGGACATGGCCGTGGGCATCGTTATCGGCGCGGCCTTCGGCAAGATTGTCGATTCGCTGGTGAAAGACATCATCATGCCGCCCATCGGCATTCTTCTGGGCAAGGTGGATTTCAGCAACCTCTTCGTGGTGCTGCTTGACGGAAAAACCGCCGGGCCATACGCAACTCTGGACGCGGCCAAGGCGGCCGGGGCCGTGACCCTGAACCTGGGCGTGTTCTTCAATGTGCTGATCAGTTTCGTCATCGTGTCGTTCGCGGTATTCATACTGATCAAGGGGCTAAACACGTTGCGCCGGACCGTCGAAACGCCGGCGGCCTCGGCCGGGCCCGTAACCAAGGAATGCCCGTTTTGCTTCACGACCATTTCGATTAAGGCGGTGCGCTGCCCGAACTGCACTTCGCAATTGTAATTTCCGTCCGTGTGTTCCGGCCGCGCTTCCGCCCACCGCAGCGCGCCAAAAAAAGGGAGGCGGGTGGGAAAATTCCCAGGAAAGGCTGTACATTCGTGTATCGGCCGGGTACAAAAACAAGACGGGTCATGCCCGACCGCTGTTGCGCGGGATATTTTTTCCTGGAGTCGCCATGCCATTCGCCCATACCGCATCCACCGCATCTGGCGCCGGCTGCGCGATGTTCAGCTTATCGCGCGCCTTTGGCGTCATATTCGCGGCTCTGCTGCTTTCAGGCTGCGCGAGCGCTTCCTTGAGCCCGACCAAGATCACCACGGTCAGCCCTTATAATGCCTGCTTGCAACGTTGCGCAGGGCTTGACGAACAAAGCGCCTTTGTGCGCGACGGTTGCCGTCGGGGATGCGAGCTGGCGCTGGAGCTGTTTCCGCTGCGCGGCGGCCATTACGCCAGCAGAGACGCCTGCGTTGAGGCGGTGGATTCGCTGGACAGGTCACACGCCCTTTGGTGGCTTGAAAACCGCTGCAAGAGCACCTGGACGGGCGAAGACCGCCGCGCCGGCTGCAAGGAAGCGGGCGACGCGTTCTACGGGGCGGTGACGGAAAACATGTGCATTTCCGACATGCCCTGAACCGCGAGCAAGCCGTGTCCCGACGTGCCTGAAGTGAGCATGCATGCCTGATTTTTCGCAACTGGAAATTTCTTTCCCGCCTGTGCCCACGGGCGGCTTGATCGGCCTGGCCGCCGGCCCGGCGTTCCCTGGCCTGCCGCATTGTTTTACGCAAGACAGGCAGGCGCTTGGCCGCCTCAGGGTTGGGGCCGAATTGCTGCTGCCGGGCGGCCAGCCGGCGTTTCGAGCGGTCAGCCTGGCGCTGCTGCCGGCCGGGGCCGGGCACGCCGGCCGCGTGGTTTTTTTGGAAGCCCTGCGCGACGAACCGGGCAACCGCGCTGTCACTTGTTCCGTCCGGCGCGCGGGCTACGCCCTGGCCTGGGTCACCCTGTCCGACAAAGGGGCGGCCGGCCAGCGCGATGACGCCAGCGGACCGCTGATCGCGGAGAAAGTATCCGGACGCTTGCCGCTGTGCCGTGGCCAGGGCTTCATTCTGCCGGATGAGGCCGCGCAAATCAGTGCGCTTCTTATGGATTTGTCCCGCACGCAGGGCTATGAGCTGATTCTTACCACCGGCGGCACCGGCGTTTCCCCGCGCGACGTCACGCCCCAGGCCACTCTGGCCGTCATTGATCAGCGCCTGCCCGGCATTGAGCAGGCAATGCTCGCGGCCAGTCTGGCCAAAACGCCGCATGCCGTGATTTCCCGGGCCGTGGCCGGCACCCTGGGCGCGTCGCTTATCGTGAACTTGCCCGGAAGCCGCAAGGCGGTGGCGGAAAACCTCGACAGCATCCTGCCCGCGCTGCCGCATCTGCTGGAAAAACTGGCCGGCTCGCCCGTTGATTGCGGCGAACTGACCGCCTGACCCACATTACCCTGAGATCCCGATGAGCCGTAAACGCATTGCCCCCAGCCTGCCCGAAGCCGACGCTGCGCCCGACCGCAGCCGCTCCCAGAACAAGCGCGAAAGCACCGCCATCCAGGAGCTGGGCGAGGCCCTGGCCAACGAAGCCCTGCCCGTGCTCCGGAAAATGGACCTGCCGCCGGATCTGCTGGAGGCCATCATCGAATGCCAGGACATGCGCAGCCGCGAGGCCAGGCGCCGCCAGCTCCAGTACATCGGCCGCCTGATGCGCGAGTGCGACTGGCGCGGCATCGCCGAGCGGGTGGCCGCGCAGGCCGGTCCGCAACGCGCGGAAACCGCCCGTTTCCACCGCCTGGAGAGCCTGCGCGACGCCCTGATCGTGGCGCAGCCCAATGCTGTGGCCGCTCTGGTCCCCGGCTGGTCCGATTCCCTGGACGAGATTAAAACCCTGGCCGCGACGGCCAGGGCCGAAAGCGCTGCCAATAAGCCGCCCCGCGCTTCCCGCGCCCTGTTCCGCCTGCTGCGCGAGCTTGACGGCAAGGCCGCTCCCGAGCCAGGCACGTTCCCTGACGATTCTTCGCCTCTTTCCGAATAAACAGACAGCAAGGAGATTCCCATGCTGGATTTAAAGATCCTGCAGCACGACCCCGAACGCGTGGCGGCCAGCCTGCGCAGCCGCAACAGCAATATCAACATGCGGGAATTCATCGATCTCGACGCCAAACGCCGTGCCTTGATCAGCCGCCTGGAAACCCTTCAGGCCGATCGCAACGCCGCTTCGGCCGAAGTGGCCAGGGCTAAGCGCGCCGGCGACGACGCCAGCGCCCTGCTGGCCCGCCTGTCCGGCGTGTCCGATCAGATCAAGGCCCTGGACGCGGAAACCCAGGCCGTCAAGGATGCTGTGGAGCAGTGGATGCTCAATGTCCCGAACATGCCGGACGCCAGCGTGCCCGTGGGCCAAAGCGAGGCAGACAACGTGGAAATGCGGCGCTGGGGCACGCCGCCCGCCTTTCCCTTCACCCCGCGCGAGCACTGGGACCTGGGCGTCGCCCTGGGCGGCCTTGACTTTGAGCGGGCCGGCCGCCTTGCCGGCGCGCGCTTCGCCGTCACCCTGGGCTGGGCCGCCCGCCTGGAGCGGGCCATCGGCAACTTTTTCCTGGATATCCAGACGCGCGAGCACGGCTACACCGAGGCCCAGCCGCCGGTGATCGCCAACCGCAAGACCCTCACCGGCACCGGCAACCTGCCCAAATTCGGCGAGGATCTCTTCAAGCTCGAGAACTGGGACTCTTTCCTTATTCCCACCGCCGAAGTGCCCCTGACCAATCTGCACGCCGACGAAATCATCGAGGAAGCCGACCTGCCCCGCGCCTACACCGCCCAGACCCTCTGCTTCCGCTCCGAAGCCGGGGCCTACGGCAAGGACACGCGCGGCCTGATCCGCATGCACCAGTTCACCAAGGTGGAAATGGTCCGCTTTTCCCACCCCGAGCGCTCCTTCGAGCAGCTCGAACTGATGTGCGGCCACGCCGAGGCCCTGTTGCAGCGCCTGGAATTGCCGTACCGCGTGATCACCCTGTGCACCGGCGACATGGGCTTCGCATCTTGCAAGACCTATGACATCGAAGTCTGGCTGCCCGGCCAGAACACCTACCGCGAGATTTCCTCCTGTTCCAACTGCGGCGACTTCCAGGCCCGCCGCGCCAACATCAAATACCGCCCGGCCGGCGGTGGAAAACCGCAGTTTCTGCATACCCTCAACGGCTCCGGCCTGCCCATCGGCCGCACCCTGGTCGCCATCCTCGAAAACAACCAGCGGGAAGACGGCTCCGTCAAAATTCCGAAAGCTCTGGTGCCGTATATGGACGGGGTGACTGTCATCAAGAAGTAAAGCGTGCCTCCGGCGGCCAAAGGCCCCCCTTTGGAAGCCCCGGTTTTTTATGATTGGTTCGCGCGCGTCGCGGCGGGTTTACGCTCCGAGCGGGCGTAGGCTCCCGTGGTTCCGATCGACCGTTCCGGGGGCTCGG
>JAVBVM010000134.1:0-5124 GCA_031554295.1 Desulfovibrionaceae bacterium
GGCCTCATCCAATACCGCAACGCCGGCGCCGCCAAGCCGCAAAAAGGCGATCTGTTGATCTTCGGTCCCACCGCCTTCAACCGCTATGGGCACGTCGCCATTGTCTCCGCCGTGGCTGAGTCGGAGTTGGAATTCATCCAGCAGAACCCCGGCCCCGGCGCCCCTTCCCGCGATCGACGCGCCTTCGCGCAAAATGACGCCGGCCGCTGGCTGGTGGATGACACCCGCCTGCTCGGCTGGCTCCGCAAAGAATGAGGCGGCGCGGGAACCCCCGGCCGCCCGATCGCGCATCGTTACTTTTTATTGTGAGACGAGCGCATCCGCACACGCATGGGCGCATGCTCAATCTTGAACATCCGGCGCAGCGATTTTTCCAGATAGCGCGCGTACGGATCGGTCACGCGCTCAGCGTCGCTCACGAAGAAGACAAAAGTCGGAGGGTGGCTCTCGGCCTGCGTCAAATAAAAAAACTTCGGCCGGGCCCGCCGCACCACAGGCGGCTGGTGCGCGTCCAACACGGCCTCCATGGCCCGGTTCAATTGCCCGGTGGGCACGCGTATGCCGCATTCCTTGCGAATGCGCGCGGCCATGGGAATAATGGCCTCAAGCCCACGTCGCTTCTCGGCCGAGATAAAAAGCACGGGTACGTGCGGGCAGAATTCCAGCATGCTGACAAACGCCTTTTTCAATTCATCCAGCTGGCGGCGCGGGGCCAGGTCAATTTTGTTGACCAGGACGAAAAAAGGCGTCTTGCGTTCGTCCATCATGTCGATCAGCCGCTTGTCCTGCTGGGTCACGCCTTCCAGGGCGTCGATCAAAAGCAGGGTCACATGCGCTTTGGTCGTGCTTTTTATCGAGGCGTTCACGCTGTAGCGCTCAACCGGATCGGTAATCTTCGCCCGGCGTCGCACGCCGGCGGTGTCCACGAACGTGACGTCCTGATCCTTTATGCGCGCGCGCACATCCACGCTGTCACGCGTGGTGCCGGCCACATCGCTGACAATCATGCGGTCTTCCCCCACCAGGGCGTTAACTAGAGAGGACTTGCCCACGTTCGGCTTGCCCAGTAGGGCAATGCGCAACGGGCCGGAGATATCCTGGAACATTTCCTGGTCGGATTCGCCGGATTCAGGGTCCAACGCCTCCTCAGAGGCAGATTCGACCTCCGGCAACAGGGAACGGATGGTGTCCTCCAACAGCCGGACATTATGCCCATGCTCGGCCGAGATGGGGAGCAGGGAAAAACCCAGGGCATGGAATTCGGCGGCCATTTCATCTTCACGCTCCACCCCGTCCACTTTGTTCACCACCACCAGCACCGGCTTGCCCGTCCGGCGGATATGCGCGGCCAAATGTTCGTCAAACGGCGTGCGGCCTTCGCGGCCATCCACCACCAGACAGACGAGGGCGGCCTCGGTCATGGCCGCCTCGGCCTGGCGCAAAATTTCCGCCTCAAAGCCGCGGATGCCCTCCGGGCCTTCAGCCGGAACCGGCCGGCCATCCAGGGTGATGCCGCCCGTATCCACCAAGATGAACGGGGCCTCACCCCTGGAACGCACCAGTCCTTCCATCCGGTCGCGGGTAATGCCGGGCCGGTCGTGCGTAATGGCGCGGTTGCTGCGGATCAGGCGATTAAACAGGGTGGATTTGCCCACATTGGGGCGGCCGAGCAGCAGCACCTTGGGAGCTTCGGCCGGAAAATCGACATATCTGCGCGCCGTGGCGCGGAGGAACGTGTTTGTCATAGCCGCTTTCCTACAGGCAAATCAGGAAAAACACAAATCCGGCGGCATGGTCCGCCCAAAAGCCATTTTGCTTTATGGAAAGATCGCATATACGAAAAAAACAATCCCTGTTGCCCGTGTTCCGGCGGCTCGTTCAGGAGAATCCATGCGTCAGCTGGCATCAACCAAGGAAGTGGCCCAGCTTCTCGGCGTAAACGAGAAGATGATCTACGCGCTGATCACGGAAAAATGCCTTCCAGCCACGAAAATCACCGGGAAATGGCTATTTCCGCTGCACTTGGTGGAACAGTGGATCGAGCGCAACACATTGAATCACCCGGACCGGGACGCGGCCAGCAATCACCCTGACGTGCTCATTGTGGCCGGCAGCGACGATTTGCTGCTGGACAAGGCCCTGATCCTCTACTCACAGTCGCAGGAGAACTATCTTGCCACTTTTGCCGCCCTGGGCAGCCTGGGCGGCCTGCGGGCCATGAAGGCCGGGCTGTGCCACATTGCCGCCAGCCACCTGCGGGAGGGCGACCTGACAAATCCGGAACGCGAGGAGTATAATTTTTCCCACGCGCGGCGCGAACTGGCCGAAGCCCCGGTCGTGGTCAACCTGTGTTTCCGGGAGCAGGGCATTCTGTTGGCGCCGGGCAATCCGCATAATGTAAGTTGCCTCGCCGACATGGTCAGAAAAAAACTGACCATAATCAACCGCCAGCCCGGCGCGGGCACGCGCATCCTGCTCGACGCCGAACTCGCTCTTCTGGGCGAAAACCCGCGGAACCTGCCCGGCTATGACCATATAGTCGCCAGACATCTGGACGTCGGCCTGGAAATCCTGGCCCGCCGGGCGGACGCGGGCATAGGCATCCGGGCGGTGGCCGGACTGCTCAACCTGCCCTTTATCCCCTTGCAGCGTGAACGTTTTGATCTGCTCATTCCCCGCTCGCGCTACTTTGACCGGCCCGTTCAGGCATTCCTCAGCCTGCTGACCTCGCCGCGTTTCACCGCTCTGGTTGAGCACCTGGAAGGGTATGACATCAGCAGAGCCGGACGAGTGGTTTTTCCCGGGGAAAATCTCTAGGCCCTAGCCGGCTCACGCGAGCGTCAGTACGGCCTTTATGGAAAGGCTATCGCGCGCCGATGGCAAGCAACGCAACAGTTACTTGACTCTGCACCTATTCAGTTGTAACGGTCATTTATACGCGAACTCCGAAAAATCCGCGACAATGCGCCGGCGGCATTCAGCGCGTGTGGATCTTTTCAGATTTCTTTTGATTTTCGTATCCTACTGAGCGATATGCCCGGTTTTACGCGCCTGAAAAAGGCACACCGGGCAAAACCTGCACTGAGCGATTCAAAGGCAGGGACGCGCATGATACAGAAAACTCCTCCCCTAAACAGCCTCTTTGCGCTTTCTCCCCGCCGTTCCCAAAATTGTTTGACGCGCTTTGCCCTTAACCAAGCCGCGCAGGCCATATCATCCATTCCTAACAGCCACCGTGCGCAAGGCCAAATAACGCGCCCGGCCCAGGGCATTCGGGAAAATTCCCTTAATGACGACAGGCTGGCTGCTTATCCCAATACCTTTGTGACTCCACTACTGGCGGCATCAACGCGGCCGCCTTACCCTGGTGGGGAGGAGGTGTCCGCAAGACAATAATAGCTTTTCCCATTTCCGTTTCCGCGTGAGGTCCTGTGGAATGGCCTGCTTCTGTCAGACCGTCGTTTCTGGGTAAGATCCTGTAACCATAGTCCAATTTTTCCAAATTTCGGGGAATTCTGGAGGTGCAATGTGGAAACGATTGCCGCGCGAAACCCTGTAAAAAATCCTGTTGTCTGGATTGCCCTGATTCTCTTCATCATTGGTCTGGTGTGCTGGGGAAGCCAGCTTTCCAGCGGTTTTGAAACCTACTCCAAACAATACGCCTGGGGTGTTTACCTGGCGGGCTTCTTCTCCGCTGTGGCGGCGGGCAGCGGCGCCATGCTGACCGGCTGCCTCGTCTCCCTCAAGGGCGCGAAGCCCACGCGGCTGTATCTTGCCGGGTTGGCTTCCTTTGTCGCCGCCGGCTTCATCATCATGGCCGACCTGGGCTCGCCCTTCAATATTTTCAGTTTGATCTTCACTTCCAACCTCAGCGCGCCCATGGTCATGGACTTCTGGCTGCTGGCGCTTTCCGCGATTTTCTGCCTGATCGGCGCCTTCACCGGCTATGTCAGGAAGAGCGGCTTCGCCATCATCGGCCTGATTCTGGCGATTGCTCTGCTGGGCGCCGAAGCCTGGCTCATCGCCATGAGCGCAGTCCAGCAGTTGTGGAGCATCAGTATGGGCGCCACCCCGGCCATCATTCAGGCGCTGGCGGCCGGCTTCGCTCTGATCCTGCTGGTCAAGCCTGGGGAGAAAGGCATGGCCCGGAATGGCCTGGCGGCGATGCTGGCCATTTTCCTGGCCTCAAACCTGATCGACGTACTGGCGGGCAAAAACGTCAACGGTTTGCTTGGCGCGCAGTGGCAGGCGCTTTTGCCCTCAGGCGTTTTCTGGCTCGGCCTGCTGGTGGGCGTACTGGTGCCGTTGGCGCTATGCCTGGCGAAAAGCCTGGACTTCATCGCCGGCGTGACCGCCTTGTTCGGCGTTTTCTGCGCCAAACTCGCCTATTTGTGGAGCGGCGCCGCCCTGCCGGGGCTGGATATCTTCGGGGAAGCCACCCCTTCCCTGAGCTTTACCGAGCTCCTGGTGATCGTCGGTTTTATCGGGCTGAGCGTTCTCTTCTACCAGTTGCTGAAAAGGGGGACGGTGAAACATGGCTAGACCAACCAGACGAACTTTCCTGAAAGGTTGCGCGGCAACACTTGGCGCCTTCGCCTTCGCCGACGCCTGGCTGAACAAGGGCGCTTTTGAAGCCTGCGCCGCAAGCGCCCCCCAGGCGGAATGGAAACCGGCCTTCTGCGGCTACTGCCACTACCCCTGTTGCGCCACGCAGGTGAAGGTGGTCAACGGCGTGGCCGTGGAAATACGCGGCGACAAAAATTCCGAAAGCAACCAGGGGCGCCTGTGCGTGCGCGGCCTTTCCGCCCTGGCCCAATTGTACCATCCCTACCGGGTGAAAGCGCCGATGAAGCGCACCAACCCGCAAAAGGCCATCGACAATGATCCCGGCTGGGTGGAGATCAGTTGGGATGAAGCCTTTGACACGGTCACAAAAAAGCTGAAGGAAGCCATGGACTACAACCCGCGTAGCGTTGTCTACAGCAACGGCTTCGGGGTTGAAGAATCGCGGCGCATCCTGCCCTACGGCGCGGCCATGGGCGTCACCGACTGGGGCAGCCCCGGGACCCTGTGCCCCGAGCATTTCAACCAACTGCACCTGAACGGCCAGATGCTCGACCGCAT
>JAVBVM010000021.1:0-6651 GCA_031554295.1 Desulfovibrionaceae bacterium
TCTCAATTTATTGCTTCATCAGCCTCGGCTCCCGTCGTAGAGGTATTTGTTTGGGGAAATCCCTCAGGGAACATGTACAGCACTTCATTATCCTTCACATAATTGAGACGGCTGCGGATAATGCTTTCCATATGCGCCGCGTCGCTTTTCAGAAGGCGTATCTCATCGCTTAAAAGCTGCTGCCGAAGAGACAGCTCCGCCAGCCGTTCCTCCAGGGCCTGATTCTGCGCTTTCAGCTCCTGGTGGGCCAAAATGCCCTGCTCGCCCCAAATAAGCCTATAGGCAAGAAAGATGTTCAGCAGAACCAAAAAAAGAGTAACAAAATTTTTCACGGTCACGTTACTGCAATTGCCTGCGGGGCGTCCGCCGTTCGCGCAGCGTGCCCAAGGGGCGCTCAAGTTCGCTCAGAAGAACGGCCGTCGCCCGCTCAATGCGCCGCACATCGTCTTCCACGGGCGCCAGTTGATCCAATCGGGCCAAAAAATTCTTCAGATGGGAAAAGTCTTTCAGCAAGGCGTCACCCGCGCGCAATGCCTCAATATCCGCCTCAAAGTCCAGTATGGTCTGGAGGCAGTTTTTCAGCCTGCTCTGCAGTTCGTCCTGTTCGTCCATAATTGAATTCCTGCGCCGGATTCCATGCGCTACGCCTGAGACGATGCGCTCAGGTAGTTCCGGTAAAAGGAATGAATATACTTTCCACCTGAAAGTACCGTGAGAACCAACGCAATGTAAAGCATAATTTGTCCCGCGGGCACGGGGTCGATGCCGAACCAGGGGTAGTGGAGCAAGAGCGGCAGCAGAGCCAGCATCTGAATGGTGGTCTTCACCTTGCCAAGGGTATCGGCAGCCACAACAATGCCCATGTCCGCCGCAATGGCGCGCAGGCCCGTGACCGCCAGGTCACGGCAGATAATGACAACAGCTATCCATGCCGGAATCCAGCCCAAACCCACCAGGAGGATGATGCAGGAGCAGACCAGGATTTTGTCGGCCAACGGGTCCATGAATTTCCCGAAGTTGGTCACCGTGCCGGAACGGCGGGCGATGAAGCCGTCCACCGCGTCCGTTACCGAGGCGAGGATGAAGCAGATCAGCGCGGCCAGGCACGTCCACTGGCTCTGAAAATACAAAAGGATCCAAATAATCGGGACCGCCAGCACACGGAGAAGCGTTACCTTGGTCGCCAGCGTGAGTATCTTGGGAGGATGCATGCGTTTGCCGCCAAAAAAAATACACAGTGAAAAACGTTTTAAGCCTGAAAACGTTTTCAGGCAAAAGCGTCGGTTACATTGCACAGTATTTTATCACCTTTTCCCTATAACGCCAAGCGGGAAAAAACGCTCGGCTGCGAACGGAATTCCGACCGCCGATTGCCCTGTTCTCTCTCGGTCTCCCGCCTTGCCTTGCGGCGTAAAAGCGGGTAAAAACGCGGTTTAACGCATTTCCACTCCGTTTTTTTTCGATTACAGCAATGGGAGAGGCATATGGACTTCTTTGATCCAGCGGAAACCTGGTCGCGTGAGCGCATTTCCGAAGTGCAGGTGATTCGCCTGCGCAATACCATCCAGCAAGCGGCCAAGTCGCCTTTTTACCGGAAGCGCTTTGACGAGGCGGGCATTACCCCGGCCAGCGTCAATACGCCCGAGGATATCCGGCGCCTGCCCCTGACCTCTAAGGACGATCTGCGTTTAAACTATCCGCTTGGCCTGGTAACGGTTCCCCAGAAGGAACTGGTGCGCCTGCACGCCTCCAGCGGCACCACGGGCACGCCCGTGGTCATCTGTCATACCCGGGGCGACCTGAACGCCTGGGCCGATCTTATGGCCCGCTGCATGTACATGGTGGGCATCCGCGACACGGACGTGTTTCAGAACATGTCCGGCTACGGCCTGTTCACGGGCGGACTCGGCATCCATTATGGGGCCGAGCGCATAGGTTGCCTGACCATTCCGGCCGGCGCCGGCAATACCCGCCGCCAACTGAAACTGGTCAAGGACATCGGCACCACGGTCGCTCACATCATCCCTTCCTACGCCCTGTACCTGGGCGCTACCGTGCGCGACATGGGCGAAGACCCGGCCGAACTGCCCCTGCGTATCGCCCTGATCGGCGCGGAACCGCATACCGAGGAAGCGCGCAAGCGCATTGAATACCTGCTCCAGCTCAAGGCATACAACTCGTACGGCCTGTCGGAAATGAACGGTCCGGGCGTGGCCTTCGAGTGCCCCTACCAGGCCGGCATGCATGTATGGGAAGACGCCTACATAGCGGAAATCATCAATCCCGACAGCGGCGAGCCGGTGCCGGACGGGGAGGTGGGTGAGCTGGTCATGACCACCCTGACCCGCCAGGGCATGCCCATCCTGCGCTACCGTACGCGCGATTTGACCCGCTTTATGCCGGGGCAGTGCCTGTGCGGCCGGGAACACCGGCGTATCGATCGTATTCTGGGCCGTTCGGATGACATGTTCATCGTCAAGGGCGTGAATATTTACCCCATGCAGGTGGAACAGGTGCTGATGTCTTTCGGCGAAGTGGGCGAAAACTACTTGATCACCCTCGAACGCGAATCGGAATTCAAGGAAGAAATGCGTATCCACGTGGAAATCCGCGACGAGGCATTCGTTGAGGACATGCGTGTTCTGCATGCCCTCCGCGACCGCATTACCCACAGGATGCGCGACGAACTGCTGATCACTCCCAAAGTGGAGCTGGTGCAGCACAACAGCCTGCCCAAGGCTGAAGGCAAGGCGCAGCGCGTTGTGGATAAGCGCGGAGAGCCGTTGTAGCCCGACCATATTCATTTTTATTTCAGAGTGACTGTCTATGATTTATGTTTTCGCTGTCTTGTGCATTGCCCTCATGGGCCTATCCGTGGCCCTGAATATCCTGAGCCTGCCGGGCAACTGGCTGGCCATCGCCTTTCTGGTTCTCTGGGCCTGGCTTGCGCCCAGCGCGGACATGGGCCTGTGGTTTTTCGTGATCATCGTCGCCCTGGCCACGGCTGGGGAGGTTGCGGAGTTTCTGCTCCAGATGCATAGCGCCAAGCGCCACGGCTCCTCATCCAAGGGGAATCTGGGCGGCATTGTCGGCGCCATTCTCGGGGCCATTTTGGGCGCGCCCTTCTTTTTCGGCCTGGGCGCCTTGCCCGGCGCGCTGGTTGGCGCCTATGCCGGCTCTTTGGTCATGGAAATGCTCACGGGCCGGCCCTTCGCCGAGGCGAGGCGCGCCGCCTGGGGCGCCATGACCGGGAAGTTCGCCGGTTTTCTTCTGAAAATCACCATCGGTCTGACCATTTTCATCACCGGCATCCAGCGAGTGTGGCCGTGAGCATGGAGCGCCGGCCATATCAGCCATGACGAGAAACGATCCTCTGCCGGGCGGGCTTCAGGTTGTGCTGGCGGGCACGCGTTGTCCGGAAAATATAGGCATGGCCGCGCGCGCTTGCGCCAATATGGGGGTACCGGGCCTTATTCTGGCCGCGCCGGAATGGTGGGATGAGGAAAAGGCCCGGCCCCTGGCCACCGCGCAAGGGGCAGAAATCCTGAAAAATATCCGGGTTGAGCCGAATTTAAGCGACGCTGTGAAAGAAAGCACCCTGATCATTGGCACCACAGCCCGTACCGGCGGCTGGCGGCGCGAAATTCTCAAGCCCGCCCAGGCCGCGAAAGAAGTTCGCGCCGCGCTGTTTGGCGGCGGCCGAGTGTCCATTGTTTTCGGCCCGGAAGATCGCGGCTTGAGTAATGAAGATAGTCAGCTCTGCGGTCGCCTGGTTCGTATCCCCACCACCCAGGCGGCTTCTCTCAACGTCGCGCAGGCGGTCCTGCTCATGCTCTATGAATGTCGCCTGGCCATGCCGGAGCGGGCGGTGTCCGCGGCCGCCTCAAACGAGCATTCCCCCCGCTTCACCACTCAGGCGGAAATGAGCCTGCTGCTGGAGCACCTGCGCGCCTTACTGCTGGATATCGACTTTCTGCACGGCGACAACCCCGACTACTTCATGCAGCCGTTGCGTCGCCTGCTTGCGCGCGGCCGGCTGCGCCGCCACGAATTCGATCTGCTGATGGGCATTTGTCGCCAGATGCGCCACGCCCTGGAAAAGAATCGAGGCTGAGGCCATACCTCACATCGGCAGCGTGATGCGCGCCTCAAGCCCAGACGAGGCATTTCGCGGGCAAACTTCTCCGCCATGCAGGGAGATGACCTCCCGTACAAATGGCAGGCCCAGGCCCGTGCTTTTTTTCCGGTATCCGGCCTGTTCAGGGAGAAAAACTTGTCAAAAGCCTTGGCCAGGGCAAAGTCCGGCATCCCCGTGCGGTAATCCCGAATCATGATGGTTACATTCTGTCCCGTTGCCGAGGCATGAACCTCGATGACCGCGCCTGACGGGGAAAAATCTATGGCGTTGGCAATCGGGTTGCCAATAGCCTGCCGCAACAACAGTTCGTCGCCCTCCAGGGTCGGCGTTTCCTGAATATCCATTTCCAGGCGCAGATTTTTTCCTATACGTTGGGGGTGGAAGCTGCCGGCCAGCGCCTGAAAAAAAGCTTTGGCCGGTATCCAATTAATTTTTTGACCGGAAGGGTTATCGAAGCGGCCGAGGTGGCGGAATCTTTGTTGAGAGCTTCCGACCCGCGACAAGGTTCGTTCATGGCAAAGCTCCTTGGAGGTTCATTTGTTTTCAGCGCCCGAAGACGCATGTCCCCCTGTTTACCTGAGACGCGATAAAACGCGATGAACTTGCCTTGAAGCAATAATGAATTCCGTGCGAAGTCCGGCCGAATGGCTCCCGGGCTGCCTGAATCTGATTTGACAAACAGGCGCCATGCCATTATATAATTGAATTTAGTATTATTTTTTCTGGCAGCGCATGCACGGCAATGCCCCAAACCACGCGCCCGTTACATTTGGAAAATTTTTAACCTAAGGAACTATTATGATTTTAATTTACGGCCTTACGCTCATTTTCCTGGGACTTTTGGCGGTCCCTTCGCTGATTTTGTCGAAAAAGCCGGACGCCAAGGCGTTGTTTGACAAGGTGGCCCCCTATCAGGGCTGGATCGGCGTGATCTTCTGCTTGTGGGGCATCTGGGGCATTATCGACAGCCTGTTAAACATCTCGCCGTTGCTGAGTCTGGTGCCGTTTCTCTGGATCATCTGGTTCGTGGGCACTGTGCTGATGGCGCTGCTGGGCTTCATCCTGGGTTTTGGACTGATCAAGAAACATGCGCTTTCGAAAAATCCGGCTGCCGATGCCAAGGGCGAGGCGTTTTTGAAGAAACTCCTGCCTCTCCAGGGCATGTTGGGGATTCTGGCTATTGTTGTCGGTATCATTCAGATACTTATCTACATCCGATACAGTTAATCCCTGATAAAGCGTGATTTGAAAGAATTTTCCGGCCGGGCGCGCCACTCTGCGCCCGGCCGGATTTATTTTATAGAAAATGTCTAACAATCGATAAACGGAGGTGCTCCGCCTCCTTTTTTATCAATGAAACGAACTAGTTCAAAGAGTTTTTTTTGTTGTGTGGCGACAATGTGATAATACTGGTCCTGCGGGATATAAATGTGGGGCACATCCGATTCACGCCGGTAGAGAAAATAGGAAAGGATCATGCGATTAATGGCCTGATGGCCGATCATCATAATCGCGTCCGCGTCACCTGAGAGGAAAAGCGCCTTGCGCAGGCCCTTGTCCACGCGTGAGCGCAGCGTGACGTAACCCTCTCCGCGTGGATAGATGTAGTTGTATTTATCCGCGGAACGCGCCGCGAATTCATCCGGCATTTCCCGCTGGATATCCTCATAACGCATGTTTTCGCACACGCCGGCATTGATCTCGTCCAGCTCCGACAACGCGATGACGTTCGCCTCCGGATGGTTCAGGCGGAGCGGCTCGGCCGTTTGGGCTGAGCGTTGCGCTGTTGAGGTGAAAATATACGTCAGGGGGACGGTGCGGAAATGATCGGCCAAGGCCCACGCTTGTTCTATTCCCAACCCGGTCAGCGGAGGGTTGCCGCCGATGCGGCCGCAAATATTGTATTCGCTCTCCCCATGCCGCGCCAGATAGAGATTGCGCACCCAAGGCGACACTAAAATATCCCGGATCCGCACGTAATGCGGTAGATCATCAGTGGTTTTTTCTAGTAATATTTTATTATACAGAGTATTTACGCGAATATAGTTTCGCTCTTCCTATAGCTGTCTATAACTTTTCTCATAAAACTCTATGCGCTGTTTGAAAGAAAGAACCGCTTCCTCGCAGGGCATGTGCGCGAATTCCGGCTGTTTGCTTTTCCGAAGAATGCTCGCCTCCAGCAGATCAGGATCATCATTGATGCACTCGATATACAATATGGGAAAGCCAGTCAGCTCACGCTCCAGCAATTCCCGGCGGCGACGGTCGGCGTTGGTGCCATCCAGAATGGCCACCTGGCCGCCCGCCTGAAAAAACTCCTTGGCCATTCGTACGTTTTTTAAGGCAATGCCATCACGCTGTCCGCGTTTTTCCAGATCGTCCGGGTTATAAAAAGCCGGAACGGAGGATGGCGCGCCGAATTCCTTACGCCGCAGATCACCGTTATTAAAAATGCGCGTACGCACATCCTCAACCTCAAGCGCGCGGCATAACCGCCGACCCAGCGTCGATTT
>JAVBVM010000121.1:0-12509 GCA_031554295.1 Desulfovibrionaceae bacterium
AGACGGCAACCACGCGCTGAGCCACCAGTTCGTTCAAGCTGGCCAGGTCGCCGCCTTTGAACTTGCCGCCGGCCAGCAGGCGGATCGGATGGTCAAATGCCTCCAGGGCCACGCGCAGCGCGTCCACTGTGGTGGCTTTGGAATCATTCACATAGAGCGCGCCGCGTTTTTCGGCCACGCGCTCCAAGCGGTTGGGCAAAGGCTTGAAAGCGGCCACGGCGCGGGCGGCGTCCGTGGGCGAAACGCCCAGAGCCCGGCAGGCCGCGAAAGCCATGGCGATATTCGCGCCGTTGTGGCGACCGAACAGTTGGACCGAAGTGAAGGGGTGCTCGTCCCCCACAATCTCCACGCGCGCGGTGAAGGCGTGGCCGGTGGTCCAGGGCAGGGCGCCCGTGCCGATCAGCGCGAGATCGTCGCCGGTCTGGCAGGTGAACAGGCGCAGTTTGGCGTCCACGTATTCCCGCATGTCGGCGTGGTAATCCAGGTGGTTTTCGCTGATGTTCAGCAGCACGCCCACCTGCGGACGGAAGGTCGCGCAGGTTTGGAGCTGGAAGCTGGAGATCTCCAGCACCAGGACGTCCGCGCGCGGCCCGCCTTCCATGACGTCCAGCGCGTAGCCGCTCAGGGGCGTGCCGATATTGCCGCCCAGGAATACCCGTTTGCCGGCCTGCTCCAACATGGCGGCCGCCAGACTGGAGGTGGTCGTCTTGCCTGAAGTGCCGGTGACGGCGAGGATGCGTTCGCCCTGAAGCTGTTCGTAGGCGATTTGCATTTCCGCCAGCACCGCCGGGGCTTCCGGCCCCTTGGCCAGGAAGGGCGCGAGCCTGGCCGCCGGTACGCCGGGGCTGGGCACCACCATGCGCACGCCGGCGAACTGGGCCGCGTTATGCTCGCCGGTGAGGATTTCCACGCCTTCGGCCTTGGCCCAGGCCGCGAAATCGGCCGGAATGCGGGCAGGGTCAAGGTCCAGCACGCGCACCCGACAACCCAGACGGCGCAACAGGCGCGCGGCGGCCGTGCCTGAACGGCCGGTGCCGACAACCGCCACCGGCAGGCCGGCCCAGTCACGTCCCCCCATACGGGCTGATTTCACGCAGGCGCACGTGTTCACAAACTACCTCAGCTTGATGGACGACAAGGCCGCGAGGCCGAGCAGGATGGACAAAATCCAGAACCGGATGATGATTTTCGATTCCGGAACGCCTTTCATTTCAAAGTGATGGTGCAGCGGGGCCATGCGGAAAATGCGCTTGCCGCCGGTCATGCGGAAATAGCCGACCTGGAGCACCACCGAGAGGGTTTCGACCACGAACAGGCCGCCGATGATCAACAGCAGCAGTTCCTGTTTGCACAAAACCGCCAGAAAACCGAGCGTGCCGCCCAGGGAAAGCGAGCCCACGTCGCCCATGAAGATTTGGGCGGGATAGGCGTTAAACCACAAAAAGCCCATGCAGGCGCCGATGAACGCGCCCACGAACACCGTGGCCTCGCCCACGCCGGGCACGTGCGGCAGCAGGAGGTAGTTGGTGAATACCGCGTTGCCCGTGACGTAAACGAACAGAGCGAAGCACAGGGCGCTGACAATGGTCGGGCCGATGGCCAGGCCGTCCAGTCCGTCGGTCAGGTTTACGCCGTTGGCCGCGCCGACCATCACCAGCATGGCGAAGGGCACATAGAACCAGCCCAGGTCAGGCGCCACTTCCTTGAAAAACGGAATGGACAGGACCGTGGAGTAGGCCGGGAATTTGATGAGCAGCCCCATGGCCAGGGCCGCCACGATCAACAGGCCGATCATTTTTTGGCGCGCGGAAAGTCCCTTGTTATGCTTGCGCCGCAGCTTGGTGTAGTCGTCCAGAAAGCCGACAAAGCCGAAGCCGCAGAACACCAGCAGGCACAGCCATACGTAAACGCTGGTCAGATCCCCCCACAGAAGCACGCTGATCACCAGGGAAAAGCCGATCAGCAGGCCGCCCATGGTCGGCGTGCCGGTTTTCGCCTGATGCGCCTTGACGTCCGCGTGGATCTGCTGCCCCCACTTCAGGCGTTGCAGCCAGCGGATAAAGGCCGGACCGACCAGGATGGATAGCAACAACGCCGTGAGCAGAGCCCAGACCGAACGGAAGGTGATGTACCGAAAAACGTTCAGTATCGCAAACTCGGAGCTGAGGGGGTAAAGCAGGTTATAGAGCATGGGTTGGGCCTTTATTCCGTCGTGGCGGCGGGGTTCGCTTTTTCCGGCGCGGAATCGGAGCGGACATGCCGGGTGAAGGCGCTGAGAAATTCTTCCAATTTATTGCCGCGCGACCCCTTGAACAGGACAATCCCTTCATCCAGTCTGAGAGTGGAAAACTCGCGGATAAACGCCTTGGCGTCCGTAACCGGAATGAACGGGTTGCTGAAGCCTTCCGCCTCAAGGCCGGCCCGTACCGCGTCCACGTTCCCGCCTTTCCAGAAAACGGCGGCGGCCCGCGTCTGCGCGATCCGGCGACCCAAAAGTTCGTGCTCCGCGGCGGCGCCGGCTCCGAGCTCCAGCATTTCGCCCAGAACCAGAATCAGCGGCTGCGCGCCGGCCTGTTCCGCCGCTGCTTCCAGCATGCGGTGAGTGGACAGGGGATTGGCGTTATACGTATCGT
Organism: Desulfovibrionaceae bacterium; assembly: GCA_031554295.1. Lineage (GTDB taxonomy): Bacteria > Desulfobacterota > Desulfovibrionia > Desulfovibrionales > Desulfovibrionaceae > JAVBVM01. The sequence goes on from JAVBVM010000121.1 coordinate 2,634, forward strand.
CAATGGCCAGGAACGTGCCGGCCCGGCAGGCCACGAAGCGCTGCTGGGGCAATTGCGCGGTGGCGATACCCTCAATGATCGCCTGGCTGGAAAGGCCGCACAAATGCGCGGCGGCGGTTACGGCCGCGATGTTTTCCGCCCAGAATGCGCCCCGGAACGGCGCGGTGATCTCAAAGATTTCGCCGTCCATCCAGACCCGGTAACGGCCCTGCTGGTTCCCGCCCGGGCCGGCGTAGGCGGCACGGTAATCAACCGGCTTGCCGTCGGCCGAGAAAAAAATCACGCGCGGCGTTATGGAGCGGGCTTCCCGCACCAGATCAGGATAGGCCGCGTTGATCAGGCCGAAACCGCCGGGCGTCAGGTAGGCGAGCAGGCGAGCCTTGTGCGCGGCCACGCCCTTGCTGCCCAGCCCTTCCATGTGCCCGGCCCCGACGTTCAGGACAACGGCCAGGTCCGGCGTAAGAATGGCGCCCAGTTCGTCCATGTCCTGCGGCTGGCTGATGCCCACTTCAAAAACCCAGTAATCGGCTTCGGAATTCGCATTCAGCATGGAAACGGGCAGGCCGATCCGGTTGTTCAGGTTCAGCGGATTTTTTTCCGCGCGGTGCCCGACGGAAAGCACGGAGGCCAGCAGCTCCTTCAGTGTGGTTTTCCCGGCCGTGCCGGTAACGCCCAGCACTTTGGCCTTGGTCCGGCTTCTGCCCCAGGCCGCGGCCTGGCCGATGGCCTTGATGGTGTCCGGCACCAGCAGAACCGGCGCCGGCGGCACGCCGTCAAAAGGATTGCGTTCGGCAAGAATCAAGGTCGCACCGGCGGCGGCGGCTTGGGCGGCGAAATCATGCCCGTCCGCCCGCTCGCCCGCGATGCAGGCAAAACAACAGCCCGGATTAACCACCCGACTGTCATGGACAAGCCCCGAGACCGGCGCCCCAAGAGCGCCCTGCGGCGCGAGCAGCTCGCCGCCCGTGGCTTGGATCCATTCTTCAACGCGTATCAGCACAAAAACTCCCGTACAGTTTCCTGGTCGCTAAAATGCACTTTGGTTTTATTGATAATCTGGTAGTCCTCATGCCCTTTGCCCGCGATCAGCAGCGCGTCCGCCGGGCCAAGCATGTCCAGGGCCAGCTTGATGGCCTGTTTCCGGTCAACTTCCTGCAGAAGCTGTTTGGCGCCTGTGAGGCCGGGCAGGACGTCGGCCATGATCGCCCGCGGCTCTTCGGTGCGAGGGTTGTCCGAGGTCAGCACGGCCACGTCCGCGTATTCGGCCACGGCCTTGCCCATGAGCGGCCGTTTGGTCTTGTCGCGATCGCCGCCGCAGCCGAAGACCGTGATCACGCGCTTGAAGCCGGCCGCGCGAACGGCGGTAAGCACGTTGACCAGGGCGTCAGGCGTGTGGGCGTAGTCCACAAAAACATGCAGATTACGCGGATTGGCGACGCGCTCCAGGCGGCCGGGCACGCCCGTGAATTTCGCCAGGGCGTTCATCTGTTCCGGCGGCAGGCCAAGGGCCATGCCCATGGCTTGCGCGGCCAGCAGATTGGAGGCGTTGAACAGGCCGACGAGCGGCGAGGCGAGTTCCCAAGTATGGGAGGCAAATTGCATGCGCATACGTAAGCCGTTGACGGAATGCTCAATAACTTCACCCTGCAGAAAGCGTCGTTTCACGCACCATTCCGGCCGCTCCTTGAGGCCGAAGCCCACGGCATGCTGCAACGAGCGGAGCAGGCGGCGGCCGAACGCATCGTCGGCGTTGATGGCGAGGGCTTTGGCGAAACGGGGCACGGTGAGGAAGAGTCGAGCCTTGGCCGCGAAATAATCCTCCATATCGGCATGGTAATCAAGATGATCTTGCGTCAGATTCGTAAAAATCGCCCCGGAAAATTCAACGCCCGCCAGGCGCTGTTGATCCAGCGCGTGGGAAGAAGCTTCCAACACGGCCTGGCTGGCCCCGGCGTCGCGCATTTTATGCAGATATTCGTGCACGGCCAGCGCGCCCGGGGTGGTCAGGGCGGAAGGCTCGACATGGCCGGGCCAGCGGTAATTCACCGTGCCCAGCACCCCCACGCTGCCGCCGGCCGCCGTGAACAGATGCTCCAGCAGGTAGGTGACGGTGGTTTTGCCGTTGGTGCCGGTGACGGCGTAGACCTCCAGGCCGCGTCGCGTGTCGTACAGGGCGGCGGCCAGATCGCCCAGCAGGGCGTGCGGGTTTTCCGAAGGGACAAGAACGGCCGGTGATTCGACATACTCTTCGCTCGTCAGCCGTGCGGCCCGTTCCGGCGTGCACACGATATAGCCGGCGCCGGCCTTGAGGGCCATGCCGATGAATTCCCCGCCGTCCCTCACGGTGGAATCCGGGTGGTGAGAGGGAACGGGCAGGGCCACAAAAACGCCCTTGGCGGCGACAGCGCGCGAGTCCGTGAAGATCGGGGTGCGTTCGACGGCCACCAGCCGTTTCAGGAATTCAGCGTCATGTACGATCATATGTGCTCCGAAAGCCACAAGACACAGGTTCCGCCTTCTTCCTTCCAAGAAGAGCCAGGCGACGGCTCCTGCTGAACCACCACCGGGCCCGCGCCTTTGATTTGCGGCACAACGCCGGATTTCGCCAGAAGTTCCACGGCCTGGCGCACGGATTGTCCGACCACGTTGGGCACCTGCCCGTTAGCCGGGGAGATGCCCGAGGCTGTGGCCACCTGGAGGGGCCCGCTCGCTGGCGTGGTCGGCGCGGCCTGCGCCAAGGTCGCCGTCGGGGTCGTTGAAGCGGGGGCGGGCTGAGGCGCGGCGGGCGTTCCGGCCACGACGGGCGCGGCCGCCTGCGCGGCGGTCGGTTGCGGCGCGTCGGGATCAGGCAGAAGGCCCTGGTAGGCCAGGAGTTTCGAGGCGATTTGCTGGAAGGCGGGCGCGGCCACCACCCCGCCGTAAACATCGGTTTGCGGTTCGTCCACCAGAGTGAAAACCAGGAAGCGAGGCGCTTCAATGGGCATGATCCCGACAAAGGAAGCCATGCGGCCGTCGCCGTACTTGCCGGTGTCATCGGCCTTCTGGGCCGTGCCGGTTTTGCCCCCCACCTCAATGCCGGCAATGCGGGCGCGGCGGCCGGAGCCGTCGCCCTGCACCACTTCGCGCATGATTTCCAACACCGCGCGTGAAGTTTCCAGGGAAAACACATGCTGGTCGGTGACGGACGGGGGGGGATCCGACAACACCAGGCGCAGTTGGCGCGCTTCGCCGTAAGAAGCGAGGGCGAGATACGCCTTCATCATTTGGGCGGCGGTCACGGAAAGCGACTGGCCGAAAGCGGTGGAGGCCACGTCAAGCTCCGACCACTGGGCCGGATCGTGGAGGATGCCTTTGCTTTCTCCGATCGGCAGGCCGGTGCGGCTGCCGAAGCCCAGGCGCGTCAAATACGCCCAGGAACGGCGCGCCCCCAGTTCCAGCCCGACCTTGCCCATGCCGATATTGCTGGAGTAGCGGACCACTTCGGCCAGGGTCAGGTCCGCGCGCGGCGAAACGTCGCGCACCGTCGTGCCCTGGAACCTCCAGCGGCCCTTTTCGCAGTTGTAAATTCGGTCCAGGGCGGTGGTGCCCTCTTCCAGGGCCGCAGCCACAATCAGGGGCTTCAGGGTTGAGCCGGGTTCAAGCGCGTCCATGGCCAGGCGGTTGCGCCACTGGCCGGGCTTATAGGCGTCATAGTTGTTCGGGTTGAAAAACGGATACTGCGCCCAGGCCAGCACTTCGCCGGTGGGCACGTCCACAATGACGCAGCCGCCCCATTTGGCGTTGTGTTTCTGGACAGTCGAGGCAATGCCCTGCTCGGCGATATGCTGGATCTGCATGTCGATGGACAGCCGTACCGTGCCGCCGTCCAGACTGCCGGTCGGGGATGCCTGCGGGTAGAAGCGGCGGCCGGAGCCGTCGCGCTGCACGTTGACGGTCACGGATTCGCCGCGCAATTGGGCGTCATATGCCTGCTCAATGCCTTCCAGGCCCTGCCCGTCGATGCCGACAAAGCCGAGCAACTGCCCGGCCATTTCGCGGTAAGGATAGATGCGTTCGTATTCCGGGGTCAGGTAAATGCCGCGCAGTCGGGCTTCGGCGATGGCGGCGGCCGTGCGGTCGTCCACCTTGCGCGCGATCCAGATGAAATTCTTTTTCCCGGTCAACAGCTTGCGCACGCTGTTCTGTTGTTGGCGCAGAATGCCGGAGAGAATGCGCGCCGTTTCGTCCACGTCCCGCACCTCGGCCGGTCGAACGAAGACGGAGCGGCTTTCCAGGCTGGAGGCCAGGACCAGGCCGTTGCGGTCCACTATGTCCCCGCGCTTGCCCACGATCATTTCCGTGCGCATGTGCTGGCGGCGGGCCATTTCCGCGAGGCGCGGGCCGTCCAGCACCTGAATGTAGGCGGCGCGCAGCCACAGCAAACCGCCGAGAATGGCGAAAAGCGCGCCCACCGTGATCAGGCGCACCCTGCCCCAGTCGATGGAGGCGATGGCCCGGCCCAGGCGGCCGGGCTGCTTGGGCACGCGGCTGGCGTTGGCCGCCCCCCCGGTGGAGGAGCGGATCCGCGCGATCGGGCGCTGCGGCTCGGCGCGGCGCGCGGCACGCGCCCGCTGCACCGAAACACGCTGTGGCACGGGTTTGCGTCGCATGGCGGTCAAGGGCTACTGCCCCGCCTCCTGAATGCGCCGGATCTGGCCGGGGCGCGCCTGGGAAAGACCAAGTTCGGCCGCCCGGCGCTCGAGTTCAGCGGGGGAGAGAAGAAATTCGCGCTCCACTTCAAGCTTGTCGTTGTGGGCGATCATGGCTTCCACGTTACGTTGCTGAGTGCGCAGGGTGTAGCCGGCATCCGTGTAGTCGTTGCCGAACCAGACCAGGCCGAGGCCGAGAACCAGCGAGGCCAGAAGATTGCAGACCAACAGAGCGGTGCCCAGGCCGTTCCGTTCGGAGCGGGAGCCCCGATTGGCGTTGGAAGTCACAATATGCCGCTTCATGCTCTCTCCTTTGCATAGCGATATTGCCGTCCGGGCGGCGCGAAGCCGCCCGCCAGCCGTTCCTGAAACAGGGAACGGGTATGTTTACAGCCGTTCGGCCACGCGCAGTTTGGCGCTGGCCGCGCGGGGGTTGGCCGCGATTTCCTGAGCCGCCGGAATAACGGGTTTTTTGGTCAGTACCCGCGCTTTCGCCGTATGGCCGCAGACACAGCGCGGCACATGGCGCGGGCAAACACAGTTCTGCGTGAACTCGCGAAATGTGTGTTTGACGATGCGGTCTTCCAGAGAATGGAAACTGATCACCGCGAGCCTCCCGCCAACTTCCAACCGATCAAGACACTGTTCGAGAAACCCTTCCAGTTCTCCGAGTTCGTCATTGACCACCATGCGCAATGCCTGGAAGGTGCGCGTCGCCGGGTGGTTGCGCGCGGTGGCGCGCCATTTCGCCGGATAGGCCCGGTTGACGATTTCCGCCAGCTGGGTCGTTGTGGTGATCGGCGCTTTTTCGCGCGCTTCCACAATGGCCCGGGCTATCCGGCCGGCCTGCGGATCCTCGCCGAAGCGGGCGATAATGTCCCGCAGATCCGCCAACGTGGCGCGGTTGATAATGCGTTGCGCCGAATCCTCCGCGCCGGATTGATTCATGCGCATATCCAACGGCCCCTCGTGCAGGAAGCTGAACCCGCGTCCGGCCGTATCCAACTGCATCGAGGAAATGCCGATATCAATCAATGCCCCGTCAATCTTCTCCCAGCCCAATTCCGCCAGGGCTCCGGCGAACTCGCTGTAGCGCCGGTGGAAAAAGCGCGCCTGCCCCTTGAAGGGGGAGAGCCGTTTTTCCGCAAGGGAGAGGGCTTCGGCATCCCGGTCCAAACAGCAAACCCGGACATTGGGGGCTGCGGACAAAATCGCCTCGGAGTGCCCGCCCAGTCCGACGGTGCCGTCCAGATAGCGGCCGTTCTCTTTTACGGCCAGCGCTTCCAGAACCTCCGGTAAAAGCACGGGCACGTGCCGCGGGGCGTTTCCTACTGCTTCCGTCACAGCCGCGCCTAGAGCGAGAACTCCACGCCGCTGGCGGCGAGTTCGTCCGCAACATCGAAATCCTGGCTCATCACCCGGTCAAAGCGGGGCTGGTCCCAAATTTCAAAACGATCGATCTGGCCCAGGATGATGATCCCGTGCGCCAACTGGGCATAATCCATATGGGCGCGCGGGATGTTGATGCGCCCCTGGCTGTCCAGCTCCACTTCCACGGCGTTGCCGATCACCGTGCGCTTGAAGTCGCGCAGTTTGCGCGAGGGATTTTTCAACTGGCTGAACTTTTGCTCGATTTCTTTCCAGGCGGGCACGGGGTAGGCCACCACGCAGTCGTCGTAGCAACTCAGGACCACCTTGTTTTCACTGCCGCGCGCGGCCAGAGCCTCCCGGAAATCCGGGGGGAGCATGAGCCGGCCCTTGGGGTCAAGATTGCGAAGTGTGCGGCCTCTGAACAGCATATCTATGCCCTGTGCGACAAAATTTGTTTTTTTAGCGGCTTGGAAGAAGCCCTCTTGGGTGATTTTACCACAATTTACCACAAATTACCACCCTCAACCACCTTTTCTAACAGTATGAAAAAAGAGTCAAGCGATTTGTCCGGAAAAAGACTGGAAAAATTCACTGTTCGCGCGTAAGTGTATCCAGCATGAGGGAAGGGCGTGACGGCGGAACATGCGTTTGAAGCGGCCGCCTGGGAAAGGTTTCATGTTATAATCGATTGTTTTGCATTTTTGTGGCGCGCCAGAACGTTCCAGAGCGCCGCGCCCGCTGATGCGAAAGATTTTTTTGCACAAAGGCCGCGCGAAAAATTTTCGCGCGCGGGGTCTTCCAAACCTTTGCCTAAGGAATATGCTCATGCGTACAAAAATTATCGCGACCATCGGGCCGGCCTCCAATTCCCGCGAAGTGCTGACCCGTCTTATGACCGTCGGCATCCGCATTTTTCGCCTGAACTTCTCGCATGGCGGCGCGGATCAGTTTGTCGATCTGATCAAAACCCTGCGTTCGCTTGAGGCGGAGTTCAATTCGCCGATCACGCTGCTGCAGGATCTCTCCGGCCCGAAAATTCGCATCGGCGTGCTGGAAAGCGGATCGATCACGATAAAGGCCAAAGATATTCTGCTGATCGGCCCCAAGGCCCCGGCGGGCAACGCCTTGCCCTTCATTCCTTTTGACAACCAGGCCATCCTGAACGGCTTGGAGCATGGCGACCGCATTGTGCTTTCCGACGGCGGCCTGCAATTCCTGGTCACCGGCGTGAAGGGGGACCACTGCTTCACCATGGAGGCGCAGAACGGCGGCATCATCACTTCGCGCAAGGGCCTGGCTCTGCCCGGAAAAACCGTGGCCCTGCCCGCCCTGACCGAAAAAGACCGCAACGACTTGCAGGACGGTCTGGCCCTTGGCGTGGACGCCGTGGCCCTTTCCTATGTGCAGACGCCCGAGGACCTTCTGGACGCGAAAAAGATTATCGCGGCCACGGGGAAAAACATCCCGGTGGTGGCCAAGCTGGAGCGCCAGAACGCCGTGGACCGGCTTGAGGATATCCTGAAGGTCGCGGACGTGATTATGGTGGCGCGCGGCGACCTGGGCGTGGAATGTCCCCTGCCGCTTTTGCCGGCCATGCAGAAGCGCATCATCCGCGCCTGCAACAGCGCCTCCAAGCCGGTGATCGTGGCCACGCAGATGCTGCTCTCCATGGTCAACAGCCCCTCGCCCACGCGAGCGGAAACCACGGACGTGGCCAACGCCGTGCTGGACGGGGCCGATTGCGTGATGCTTTCCGAAGAAACGGCCATGGGGAACTTTCCGGTGGAAACTGTGGAGTTCATGAAGCAGATCGCCATGCGGGCCGAGGAACTGCACTTTGAACTACGGCGCCTGCATGAGCCGGAACATGATGACATTGCCGACTTTCTCGCTTACGCCGCCTGCCTTATGGCGGAAAAGACGAATGCCGCGGCTATTTTTTCGCACAGCATCAGCGGTTCTTCCGCCCGGCTCATTTCCTCGTGCCGGCCGAAGCAGCCGATTTACGGCCTGACGCCGGACCCGGCGGTTTTGCGGGCCCTGAATTTTTCCTGGGGCCTGGTGCCGAATCCGGTCAACGAAAGCATTTCCGGGCACCTGGAGCGGGTCGAGCACTTTGTTGACACCTGCCCGGCCTTTGCCGAAGGTGACGAAGTGATTATCACCGCAGGCCAGCCCAAACCCGGGGCCAAGCCGCGCGGCACCAACCTGGTGAAGATTTATAGGAAATAGACGGACTGCCGATTTGTACTGAATACCGTAGCAAGGAGCGGAGACAGGATGGCCCGTGCCCAGAAGGTGCCCGAGAATATTTCCGAGGAATATTACCAGATCAGCACTGAAATATTGTCGAGCTTCCCGAAATACCGCCCGCCGGTGGACCTCTTCCGCTTCAACGAAGGGGTGGCGCAGCTCATTCCCTACATCCGCAAAGGGCAGCGCCTGACCAACGATCAGGTGGAGGAGGTGCAGGCTCTGTGCTCCGATGGCAATCTGTTCGTCTCACGGGCGGATCACCCCATCTATTCCCGGCACATCCTGAAGCAGCTCGACCTGGTGCTGGTAGACGCCAATATGAAGGACGGGGAAGTCACCGATATTCTGCAAAAAGCTTTGGGCATGCGTTTGAATGACTTTTTCCAACAGCCGGTGCGCCCGGTTTTTGATCTGCTGTACCGCGACGCCATGGTTTTTACCGAATACCTCTGGGCGGACCGCTTCCGCATCAAGCAGTTCATGCGCCGCCTGTTCCGCTCGCATTCGCTGGAGCGCCATTCGCTGAATACCCTGTCGGTCGGGCTCTGGCTGCTCAGCAACACCACCGCGGACGACAGCTGGAAGCGCCGCCTGCTCGACCGGGCCACCATTGGTCTGCTGCTGCACGATGTGGGCATGGCCAAAGTGCCCTCGTTCATCACCAGCAAGACCACGCCCCTGAAGCCCGACGAAAAGGAAAAAATTCCGGCGCACCCTCTGGCCGGCATCAAGATTATGCACAAGCTCGAGCTGATCTTTGACGAGATGCGCCTGGCCATTCTGGAGCACCACGAGCGTATGGACGGCTCCGGCTACCCTCAGCGCCAGCGCGACATCAGCCCCTTCGGGCGGCTGGTGGCCGTGGCCGACTCCTTTTCCGCCATGATCGCCAAGCGGCCGTATGCGGCGGCGAAAGAGATGGTAGCCGCCGCCAACGAACTGGCCGCCGACGCCCGCTATGACAAGACGTACACTGTCCCCTTGCGCAATGCCCTGCTCACCAACGCCCTTGGACCCTTCATCGAGCCGAACGCGGATTTTTCCGCTCCGCCGGAAAGCGGGGAAAAGGAAGAGTAGGGGACATCTCCCGAATAAAAAAGCGCGGTGATTGCCCGCGCTTTTTTATTCGAACGGCAGCTTTTTCGTGCGGAAGTCCCGGAACAGGTCCAGGTCGCGGTTATACAGCTCGCTGTGTATTTCCAGCAGCCCCAGGACGGAGTGAAACAGGTTGTCGTGCGAAAGCTTCATGCTGTCCGCGGCGCGCAGCTTTTCGTAATCCACGTGATCTTCCCGCTTCATGGTCTCGGACATCCAAAGGATCATGGGCACCTGAATCTGTTCGGCCGGAGCCAGGGCATAGGGAAAGCCGTGCAGGTACATGTTGTTCTCGCCGAGCGATTCGCCGTGGTCGGAAACATAGAGCAGGCCGGCCTCATAGTCGGGGAAGCGCTTCAGGATGTTGATGGCTTCCGAGATCACATGGTCGCTGTAAAGAATGGTGTTGTCGTAGGTGTTTACGATGTACTCGCGCGGGCAGCCCTGCACTTCCGCCGTGTCGCAG
>JAVBVM010000078.1:0-7129 GCA_031554295.1 Desulfovibrionaceae bacterium
AGCTTCCGTTCGACCACGCCGGCCTTGCGCGCCTTCAGAGCCGCGGACGCGAATCGACGCAGGGCCAGAACCAGATGATCCTGCTGGTCGGCGATTTCCGGCTTTTTGCCGCAAACGCCCGATACTGTGCAGCCTGTACCCTTGGCCGTTTGTTCACACTGATTGCAAAACATTGTGCGCTCCTTTGGCGCGCGCTTGCGCGCCGCTGTTCTCAAACCTGTACCGCGCCGTTTCCCCGGCGCTTTGCCGTCAAAAAGAAATCCGCGCGCTCGCCGCTCTGAAAAGATTGGCGGTGTCCATTCCGTTTAAGCACTTTCCCGGAAACAGGTGGCGATGGAGAAATGCTCTGCGTGTAATTGAGCACAAAAAAAACGGCTAGAGTGTGATTGAAATCACATTTAAGGAAAAATTTTTTCAACCTCCCCTGTAAAAAATGAATGGCGGTCAGCGATGGGAAAGCGCCGCGGCCACGGCCAACGCCTCATGCGGTTCGCCCCGGCAGCCCACGGGCTGGGGGTTGAACTTAAAATAATAGATAATCTATATTGCGTAGACTAACAACTATTATCACATTATTTGGGCAGGTTTCGCTTTCCGCTCAGGGAGGCAATGTCGATGCGGACAATGGCGACCTTGGCCAGCAGCCCCTCGGGGGCGGGGAGCCGGCAGCCGGACTGGTAACGTTCGGCAAGAGCGGCCAGGGCCCGCTGCTTTTCGGCGGGGTCCGTCACCAGACGGGCGCGCCCCGTGCCGTAAACGGATTTATAGTAGGTGGTGCTTTTTGCGCGGTCCACCGCCACATCGGCGGCCGCGCTGAAACCGACCCGTTCATCTTTGGCCAGCAGGTCGAGCTTATGCCCTTCCGTGGCGCAGTGCAGGTAGATTGCCGGTTCCTGGTACACGAAATTGAGCGGCACGATGTAGGGGAAGTCCCCAGCGTGCAATGCCAGGAAAAGTTCCTCCGCCTTGCCGAACACTTCTTTGAAGAATTCCGCTTCGTTACATGCCCGTTCGTTTTTCCGCATGTCGTGCTCCTTCTGGATTAAGCATTGTAGCGGAACCCATTGTGGACGCTCCGGCCTGATTTGTCCATAGGCGACCGTGCACGTTCCCGGTTTGACAAGCCACACCCGACAATATAGCAAAAACAATCAACCAGTAGAAAAGGAAGCACAATGAAACGTTTCACTCGCCTTGCCTTTTGCCTAGCGTTTTTCCTTCTCCCCTGCCTTCCCGGCTTCGCCCAGGCCCCGGCCCCTGACGCCGTTCCGCCGCGCAATTTCAGCGCGCCGGAGCTGTTCGCCCTGCTGGCGGGCGACGCGGCAAAGGGCAATGCCCAGGCCATGCTGGAGTTGGGCGGGCTGTATGAGCGCGGCATCGGCGCGCCGGTCAACTACGGCAAGGCGCTGGAGTGGTACGCGAAGGCCGCTCAGGCCGGCGTTCCCCAAGGCTATTACAATGTCGGGGTGTGCTTTGAAATCGGCATGGGCACGGCGCCGGACCCGGCCCAGGCCCTGCGGAACTACGAGCAGGCTTCGGCCATGGGCCTGCCGGCGGCCTCGGCCAAGCTGGCTTCCATGTATTTTTCCGGCAACGGCGCGCCCAAGGACGACGCCAGGGGCATGGCCAACTTGACCGCCGCGGCCAACGGCGGACACGCGGGCGCGGCCAACGACCTGGGCGTCATCTATCTACAGGGGCAGTTCGGCCAGAAGAAAGACGAAAAGCAGGCCCTGAACTGGTTCGCCAAGGCCGCGGATATGGGCAATGTCGAGGCTGTCAAGAACATCGCCGTGGTGTACAAAGACGGCATCGGCCAGAAGGCCGATCCGGAAAAGGCGCTGACCTGGTTCACCATTGCCCAGAAAGGGGGCTACCCGGCCGAAGTCATGGCCCCGATCATCGATTCCCTCAAGGCCGGGCTCAACCCGTCCCAAATCAGCAAGGCCGAGGCCGAGGCCGACTTATGGGTCAAAAACTATCAGGAACGTCAGGCGGCGCAGCAGCCCCGGTAAGAATTCCTTTCCCCGCGAACGCGAAAGCCCCCGGAACAGTGGCTCCGGGGGCTTTCGCGTTCAGAAGGGGACTTACGGCAGCTTGAGCATGCGCACCGGGTTGAAGCCCCTGGCGGCCTTTTGGATATCCGCGAACACCGCGTCCGCGACACGGGCGTATTCCCTGGGCAGGCTCTTTTTGAAGGCCGCGCCCGCCTGGTTCGCGTTCTCGCCGGCCATCAGGGAATAATAGGCCGCGAGCATGGCCCGGCTGGGCGGGAACATGGTGGAGTCGGCCGCGACGTTCCTGGCAAGCTCCTGATAGCGCTTCGGGAACTCCCCGATTTTATCCGCGCGCCAGGCGTCGTTTTCAAAAAGCAGCAGGCGTTCCGGCCGGGGCGACTGCACGCGGATCAGGGAAAGAGCGCCCGCGCCCTCCCCTTTTGTATAGTACATGAAGGCCGGATCGTTCACCGTGAACATCTTCGCGCCTTCGGCCAGGCCCATGCCGCCGTCGAACGGCTCGAGCACCGCCAGGGAATCGCCCCTGGCGCAGGCGGTCATAATGTAATAGCCGAAGCAGCAGTTGGCGCCGCCGGTAAAAACCGCGATATTCCGCGTTTCGCAGCCGGGAAGCGGAAAATTCGCCTGGGCGGGATTGGGCGTTATTACCCGATACGGGTCAGCGGGCTTGACCACCGGCGCGTTGTTATGCCGGATTTCCAACGTGGTCGGCGCGTTTTCCGATTTTTCCGTTTTAGCCGTGGTCACGGAAAAGTCATGGAAGCGGGATGCGTTCTCCCTGGTCGCCGCGCCACACGCGGATAAAAATAAACAAGCCAGAGCCACGGCCGCCAAAAATCCGGGACTGACCCTGAAATTGCAATTGACGCGTGATTTCTGCCGCATAGTCCACCTCGCGCGTGACGTGTTTTGGAATATCCTTATAGCCAAAATCAGCGGAAAAAGTACACCACAAAGGCCGCCACTTCACGCGGCACGGAATAGATATCGCGCCACTCCCAGTAATCGGCGCTGGCCGTGCCCACGCTGCCGACTCCCGCGCGGCCGAGAGCCAGGCGCGCCCGGGGCAGGTGAAAATATTGGCTGACCGCGATTACGCTCTTGCCGCCGCGCGCCGCCAGCCAGGAGGCCGTGAAGCGGGCCGTGGCCGCCGTGTTCACGCCGGAGGAATCCGTCACAATCGCCTTGGCCGGAATGCCTTGGGCCAGCAGATAGTCGTGCATCACCTTGGCCTCATCCACCCCTTCTTTGCCCACGGCGCCGCTGACGATGATCACGCGGCAAAAGCCGTCGCGATACAGGGCCAGGGCCCGATCCAGGCGCGCCGCCAAACGTGGCGAGGGCGTACCGTCCGGATAGGCGGTATTGCCGAAAACGACGGCGGCATCCGCCGAGAACAGCCGTTCCCGGCTGCCGGCAATGGAAAGGGCGACGGCGCAGACTATGCCGAACACCACCGCCAGACAGGCAAGACCAAGGACAAGACGGATGAAAAGGCGCATACCGTGTCCATACTCTTTTCCCGGAGCTCGGACAAGGGCGCTGGCCTGAAGAAAAGGGCGGCCGCTGACGGGCCGCCCTTGGCATTATAGTCCCAGCGTTTTTCGTAAGGGCACTCGGCGGTCCACCGTGTGTTTGAAGGCGAACAGAAGAAAAAGAACGCCCGCCGCCGCATGGACCCGTCGTCCGGCGGCCCCGATGCCCAGGCTCGCCACGGTCACCGCGGCCGCTCCGCCCAGGGCGACCATTTCCAGAGCGGAGCGTTTGGCGCGCGGCTTAGCGCGGGCGGAGCGCCCCGGGAGAACGGGACGCGTCAATTCCGCCCTGAGCAGTTCAAACGCCTGAGCCAGCATTTCCCCCGTAACAAGCTTGGGGTCATATTCCACCAGAAGACTGCCGGTCAGCGGATTGGCGACGGTTTTCCGCACGCCGTTCTGCTGCTTGACGATGGATTCCAGCATGGCCAGTTTTTCCGGATTCTTCAGGCCGTCCGCCCGGATGCGGACCCGGCCCTCTATATAGCTGCTGATCATGATGTTTTTTCCTCAATGTGCCTTTGCGCCGGCGGCAGTACGGGCCTGATGCTGCGCAGGGCAATGGCGCTGGTGACCGCGTTGTGCAGAAGGGCGGAAATGGCGGGAGTAAGCGGCCCCAACAAGCTGCCCGCCAGAAAAAGGCTGTTCCAGAACACGGAGGCACGGAAATTCGAGCGCACGCGCGCGAGCGCCGCGCGCGCGATGCGACGCGCGGCCAGCAGATCCTCAAGATTGCCGCTGGTCAGCACCACGTCCGCGATTTCCCGGGCCACATCCGCCCCGCGCGACATGGCCACCCCGACATGGGCGGCGGACAGGGCCGGCGAGTCGTTCACGCCGTCGCCCCCCATCCGTACCTTGCGGCCCTCCGCCTTGAGACCGGCCACAAAGGATGCCTTTTCCTCAGGCAGAAGCCCGGCGTGGAACGCATCCACGCCCGCGCGCCGGGCTATCCCGGCGGCGGTGCGCGCGCTGTCGCCCGTGAGCATGATCACGCGCCGCACGCCGTCCGCGCGCAGGGCGCGGACCACCGCCGGCGCCTCGGCCCGCATTTTGTCCTCAATGGCGAGAATGCCCGCCAACTCCTTTCCAATGGCCAGAAGCAACACGGAACGCCCCGCGTCCGCCTGGAAATCGATCACTTCGCGCTGTTCCGGCGTGAGCGCCAGCCCCTCGTCCGCGCAGACGAAATGCTCGCTGCCGATCAGAACGCGCTGCTCGTTCCAGGTTGAAACAATGCCGTGCGCGACGATATTTTCCACACGCGCATGCGTTTCCCGGTGTTTCAAGCCTTCAAGTTTCGCCGCCGCAACAACGGAGCGGCCCACGGGATGGGGGAAGTGTTCCTCCAGGCAGGCGGCCAGGCGCAGAACTTCGGGCCGTTCGTATTTTCCGAAGGGGATGACGTCGGCCAACGCGGGCTCGGCCCCGGTCAGGGTACCGGTCTTGTCGAAAACGACCACATCGGCGTCAGCCAGGGCTTCCAAAAACTTGCCGCCCTTGATCAGGGCGCCGTGGCCGGCCGCCTCGCGCATGGCGCTGGACACGGCCAGCGGCGTAGCCAGGCGCACCGCGCAGGAATAGTCCACCAGCAGAACGGAACCGGCCCGCGTAAGGTTGCGCGTAAGCGCGAAGACCAGTCCGCCCAGCATGAAATTGTAGGGCACAATGGCGTCGGCGATGGACTCGTAGCGGCTTTGCAACGCGGCCTTGGCGCTTTCCGACTCCTCGATGGAGTGGATGATAGCGTTAATGCGCGCCTCGCCGCCCGTCTTCAGGGCGTGAATGAGCAGCTCGCCTTGCTCCAGCACGGTACCGGCATAGACCGTGTCGCCCGCCCGCTTGTGCACGGGCATGGCTTCGCCGGTCAGCGAGGACTGGTTGACCATACCATCGCCTTCGACCACCCGGCCGTCCACCGGCAGCATGCCGCCCGCGCGCGCCACCACCAGATCTCCCGGCTTCAGGTCGGCAAGCGGCATCCGGCGCTCCAGATCGCCTTCACGTATCCATACGTGATCTATATTCAGGGCCAGGCTCTCTGCCAGATTGGCGCGCGACTTTTTGCGCGTCCGATCCGAAAGGTATTCTCCCAAGGCGAAGAAAAAGGTGATGGAGCTTACGGTGCGGAAATCCCGACGCAACAGGCAAAGCGCCAAAGCCGTGCCGTCCAGCGCGTCCAGGGATAGGCGGCCACGCGCGAGCGCCCGTAGCCCGGCCAGGATATAGGGCATGGCTCGCAGAGCGGACCAGGCGTACCGCGCGACGGCCGGAAAAAGATAGGACAGAAGCTTGCCCGGAATAGGGTTGCGCGCGCCTCGCTCGGCAAGACCCTCCGCCCGCGCCCCGGCTCGCGCGGGCGGAAGATATTCCGCCCGTGCGGGTTCCGGACGCGATGAAGCGACCAGGCCGAAGAAGGAAAGCAACTCTCCCCGCGCCCGGGGGTGCGCGTATAAAAACAAGACGCTGCCGGTTCTGGCGGAAACGGCCACGCCCCCAAGCGCGCGGGTCAGATCCTGAAGCGCCTCGCGCAGGGCGCTGGCGTTCGCCGGGGTTTTCCGGGGCCGCAAACGGAGGCGGCCGGGGATGTCATGCGCCAGATAATAGCCGTATGCGGAACTGAAGCGCTCAATCACGGCGGCGCGGTTCGGACGCTCGGGGGTGTAACGCTCTACCTCCGCCGCTGAAATCCCAAGCCCGGAAAGGCTTTGTTCCATAAGGCGGCAGTCCAGCGCCGTCGCTTGATTCATGACTCAGCCTCAGCCCCGGCCTTGCGTTTTTCCTGCTCGCTGCGCGCTTCCGCCGCGATGTCTTCCATGTTTTCCTTGGCCGTGGACATAAAGGTCGCCGCTTTTTCCTTCAGATCCATGCCGTGGCTCAACAAGTTGGCCGCGGCCTTTTTCAATTCCGGGGAGTTACGGGAAAAAATCACGGCGCCGGCCGCGCCGATCACTACGCCGGCACCAAGGGCAAGGCCGATTTTCCATCCTGCTGGGGTCATGGGATACTCCTTATTTTAGATGTTTACCTCCGACAAAACGAGAAACCCCTAAGCTTCACGCCTGACAAGGCAATTCCTTTTCAAGGAAAAAAGATATTGAAAATTACTTTCATCGTCAACAATTTTATTACTTCGAACTTGTCAAAGAGCCGGGCATGGAATCGCGATGTCACCCTAACTGCAAAGGACGCGGGACGCGGCCGCGCACGGGATTGCAAGGGAGCAGTTTTTTTATTGACAGCTGGCGGCTTGAGCGCTACACACTCAAAACGCTTTTGCTGCATTGGGCTGTCGTTCAATTGGCAGGACGACGGATTCTGACTCCGTTAATCTAGGTTCAAGTCCTAGCAGCCCAGCCAAAGCAGCGCGGCGCCCGGGTCCCCATCGTCTAGCTGGCCCAGGACAACGGCCTTTCACGCCGTCGACAGGGGTTCAAATCCCCTTGGGGACGCCAGTAAAATCAATTGGTTACATGCAAAATGTAACCAATTTTTTGATAGAGCGAGTGGTTCTGCGCCAAATCATGCGCCAATCGCTTTTTGCAAAGGCTCGAAGGGTAGGACTTTCGGGCCTTT
>JAVBVM010000057.1:0-4545 GCA_031554295.1 Desulfovibrionaceae bacterium
CTGCCGCATCAAGGCCGCGATTTTGTCGGACGTTTCCAGCTCTATGGGCAGCAGGGTTTCGGAAAACCGCGTGCCGTAGCCGCCGAAGAGACCCGTGATGATCAGCCCGTCCACATTGGGATCAGCCAGTATGATATCCACGCAATCGGCGAAAACGGCCGGGTTCGCGTCCGTGCCGCCGGCGACGTCCACCGGGTTCACCAGCGCGGCGCCCCCGGGCAGAATAGCCGCGAGCTTGTCCTGCGTTTCCTGCAGGAGGGGCGGCAGTTCCAGGCCGAGTTCCGTCAGGCTGTCGGCGGCGATGGTCGCATGCCCGCCCCCGTCGGCCAGCACGGCCACCCGGCGGGAAGCAAGCGGGCCGAGGAGGGAGAGCGCTTCGGCCAGGGACAGTATCTCATCGGATTTTTTGGCCAGGATGGCGCCGGCCTGGCGCAGCACACCCTCGTTCACGGCGTAGTCGCCCGCCAGCGCCCCGGTGTGGGATTTGGCGGAGCTTTGTCCGGCGCTGGTGCGGCCTGATTTATAGATCACCACGGGTTTTTTCCGGGTCGCGCGGCGCAGCGCCTCAAGAAATTTCGGGCCGTCCTTGACGCCTTCCACATAGACGACGAGAGCGCTCGTGTTTTCGTCATCCGTGAAGTACTGCAAGTATTCGTCGAAGCGGATATCCGACTCGTTGCCGATGCCGACATAGGTCGAAAGCCCGATATACCCGGAACTCTGCGCCTCGGTCGCAAGGGAGAGCGCCATGTTGCCGGACTGGGTCAAAAGCCCCACGCCGCCCTTTTTGAGGTTGGAAAAACCGACGATGTTGCAGGCCGAATGGGTGTTGAAGATGCCGGAAGTGTTGGGCCCGACGATCCGCACGCCGCACTTCTTGGCCTCCTCGACCATCCGCTCCTGCAACGCCGCGCCTTCCGCGCCCGCCTCGGCGAAGCCGCCCGCGAGCACCACGGCCCCCTTGATGCCTTTCTGGCCGCATTGGGCGATAACGTCCGGCAGCGATTTGGCAGGCGTACAGACGAGAGCGAGGTCCACGGGACCGGGAATGGAAGCAAGATCCGGATAGGCCTTAATGTCGAGAATGGAAGCCTCTTTCGGGTTGACGGGATAAATTTTACCCTTGAACCCTTCCTCGACAAGTTTCTGGATGGCCCGGAAACCGCGTTTCGTCGGGTCCTTGGATGCGCCGACAATGGCGATCGAGTCAGCGTAAAATATGGGGAACAATGGGTTCACAGCGTTTCTCCTTTTTTGGAAACAGACACCGGCCGCAAGCGCGGGCAGTCCTTGTTCCGGACGGCGGCGCGCCCCGAGGGAGACGTTATTTTCCCGTAAAAACAGGCTCGCGCTTTTCAGCGAAAGCATCCACGCCTTCCTGCCAGTCTTTGGTCATGCCGACAAACACCATGCCTTCAAGCTCCGCGTTGAGCGCCGCATCCAGCGTGCTCTCGGCCGCGAAGGTGATCTGTTTTTTGGCCAGTTCCATGGAGAAAGGCGGTTTTTTCGCGAGCTTCTGGGCGAATGCGCGGGCTTCCGCCATAAATTCCGCATCAGGGAACGCGCGGTTGGCGAGGCCGATACGCACGGCTTCCGCGCCGTTGACCCTTTCCCCGAAAAAGACGAGTTCGCGGGCTTTGGCCAGGCCGACCAGGCGGGGCAGCAGCCAGGTTATCCCGCCACCAAGGAAGTTGGCGATGCTCACTTCCGGCAGGCCGATCTGGGCGCTTTCCGCCATGAGGATAAAGTCCGAAGCGAGCGCCATTTCGGCCCCGGCCCCGATCGCGTACCCGTTGACGGCGGCCACTACGGGTTTTTTCAAGCCCAGTAAACGTTTACACACCGCCTGCTCGCCGGCCAGGTATTGGCGCCGGTCGAAAGCCGTGCGCCCGGCCTTGTGTTCCTTGAGATCCGCGCCGACGCAAAAAGCCCGGCCTTCGCCGGTCAGCAGAATGACGCGCACGTCCGGGTTCGCCTCGGCCTGGGTCAGAGCGGCGTTCAGTTCGTCATACAGTTGCTGCGTAACGGCGTTGAGCCTGTGGGGGCGGTTAAGTTTGAGCTCGGCGATCCCGTCGGACAGGGAAAAAAGAATGGTTTCAAACTGCATGGGGCCTCCTCACTTGTTTAACGTTGAAAAAGCATGGTCTAATTATAGTGTAAGCCATGAAACATTTGAAACATTATAAATAAATGAGGATCATATGGTTCATCACTGGAGCGAACCGCTTGCTCCTTCTCCAAGATGAAAGTATCATATGGTTCATGATGTACATGAGAAATAATAAACCGTCAAGGATGTACCTGAAAAATGAATCGCCATGCTTCCCGGGCCGCCGTGAGTAGTGAAATCCGGCGAACGCCTCCGCAAACCATTGCGGCCGCGGCATGCGCAAACGGTATTGTCCCTGCCGCGACATTCTTGGGCCATGCCTGGCTTTGCCAGAGTCGATTTTTTTCAGTACACTCCCAAGGTGCCGTCAGATGTTTTTTTGCTCTCTTTTGAAGTTCGCGCGGACGAGCGAAGCCCGCCCGCAAGTCTTCAGGGCAGGGATTTGACGGCAAATCCCCATGCCCGTATATCGCGAGGAATGCATGTCTCTTCAGGACCGGTCACCATATGCAGATGTCGAGGCGCTGCTTCTCCATCTCAAACATCAGTTTGAAACGTTGAGCCCGCAGTTCCGGCTCGGCGCGAAGTATCTGCTGGATAACCCCGGCGAAATCCCCGTGCGCTCGATGCGCAAAGTCGCGGTGGATGCGCAGGTGCAGCCCATCACGCTTATCCGCCTGGCGCGGCTGCTGGGGTTTGAAGGCTGGCAGGATTTGCGCGAATTTTTCGTCGGCGGGTTCCGCGACAACGCGACGCAGTTATCCAGCCGGGCCAGGAAGCTGATCAGCGAGCCCGGGTCCGACCGCATCCTTGCCGCCATGCTCGAAGCGCAGCAACAAAACCTGATGGCGCTGTCGCTGCAAGAAAAAGGCGGTATCGACAGAGCGGCGGCCCTGATCAACGCGGCGCCGAATATCCATGTCGCCGGGTTCCGCTCGTCGTATCCCATCGCCTTTACCTTTTATTATCTCTACCGCCTGTTCCGTTCCTCCGTCCATCTGATCCAGGGGACGGCGGGAACGCTCGAACTCGAAATGCGGCCGCTGGAGCAGGGCGACGCCGTCCTGATGGTCAGTTACGAACCGTACTCCCAGGAAATAAACCGCGTGGCCGATACCGCGCACAACGCGGGCTGCAAGCTCATTGCCATAACAGACAGCCTGGTTTCGCCGATCGCCCTGAAAGCGGATTGCTCCTTGCTGTTTTCCGCCGGCAGTCCGTCATTTTTCCCTTCCACCGCCGGCGGCATCGCGCTGGTGGAAATTCTGCTCGCGCACCTTCTCGCGGAAAAAGGGGAAGAAGCGATCAAGGCCATCACCCGAACGGAAGGCCAGCTTCACGAAACTGGCGCCTATATGCGCAAAAAGAATTGAGAGAATCTCTTATGTCACTTTACGCCGGTCCCGGCGCTTGAGCACGGCGTGGGGGGATTCAGGCATGATAGGCTTGCTCACGTGGTCGTTCATGCCGGCTTCCAGGCGTATTTCCCTGTCTCCGACCATGGCGCGGGCGGTCATGGCGATGACGGGCAGGTTCGAGCAAGCCGGATTTTTGCGGATGCGCCTGGTGGCGGTCAGGCCGAACAGGGCGGTGAAGGAAAACGCGCTGACCGTGCGCACGATTTCCATGTCGCTTGTCCCGAGCCGGGGCATGTGGGGGCTCCGCTCCATCGCCCGCCCGGTGACAAGAACCGCGACTGCCGCGTTGTTCAGGACCATGGGCGCGGCGATCAGGTATCGCCATGGCCATGCGTATGCCGCCACCGCCGCGGTCAATGGCGCCGCGGAACAGAAGCACGGGAGAATCCGGCCTGGCGCCAATGGCCCGAGACGCTCGCCAAGACGGCTGCCCGCCTGAATATCCCGACCTTCTTCGTATTGTAATGCAAAAATGGATAACGCAAGCTGACTCGCAAATCTAATCTTGTCCGCTCTCCGGCACTCTGATATTTTTTTGAGCATGCCCGGGGATTTCCGTATCCCGGAGGGAGGAAAATGCCATGTCGTTCTGGATCGGCCTTGCGATCATTGCCGTTGTGTGCGCCCTGGCGGTGTGGATTTTGCCGCCGCCCAAATTCGGCTCCCTCAAAGGCTGCACCGGCCAGGCCCTGCAATCGGTGATGGAAGAGAAGAAAAAGGAAGAAGAACAGAAAAAGCGGCGGATCGAAAAAGTCGGCCGCTGACCACCGTCATTCCCGCCCGGGCAAAGAAAGCCCGCCCCTCACTCCCCCTCGTGCCGGGAACGGTTATAGTGCGGCAGGCAGAAACTCCAGAACGCGAGTACGGCAGTGAGCACGAAGCCGATCTCGATAATGTGGCTCACGGTCCAGCCGAACGCGTCCTGCACGTACCCCACCACCAGAATGCCCACAAAGATGCCGCAGTCGAAGGCCGTCAAACAGGTTGCGTTGGCCGCGCCCCGGCGCCGCGGCGGCG
>JAVBVM010000058.1:0-2803 GCA_031554295.1 Desulfovibrionaceae bacterium
TGACATATCCGTATCCTTTGTTCCGCGCGGGGGTGCGGGTTACTTCCGGCGGGCCGCGCGCAGAGCTTTCAATTTCACAAGGTCTTCCGGCGTATCAATGCCGATGCCGTTATAGGCGGTTTTGACAACCCGAATGGGAACGCCGTTTTCCAGAAAACGCAATTGTTCGAGCTGCTCCACCTGCTCCAGCGCGCCGGGCGCGAAGCGGGTGAAGTCGGCCAGGGTTTTCATGGTGAAACCGTACAGACCGATATGCAGAAGATAGGCGGGCTTGCCGGCGCGGGCATAGGGAATGGGGCTGCGCGAAAAATACAGGGCGTCGCCGTTGGCGGCCAGCACGACCTTGACCCGGTTGGGGTTGGGCAGATCCTCGGGGCCCAGATCCGTGGCCGGTGTGGCCACGCGCACCGAGGGATCGGCAAAGGCCCTGGTCAGTTCGCTCATCACATAGGGCTCAAGCGCCGCCTCGTCACCCTGGATATTGAAAACAATGGCCGATTCCGGCAGGTTGAGCCGCCGGGCCGCCTCATACACGCGGTTCGTGCCGCTGACGTGATCTTTCCCGGTCATGATGAACGGCACGCCGAGCTTCTCGGCGGCGTTGGCGATGCGCTCGTCATCCGTGGCCAGATGCACGCTGTCCAGCTCTTTACAGGTCGCCGCGCCCTGATAGACATGCCAGAACATGGGCTTGCCATCAATATCGGCCAGCGGCTTGCCGGGAAAGCGAACGGAGTCATAACGCGCGGGTATGATGCCGTGAAAGGCGGGGGCTGGGCGTGAAGAAAAACATTCCGCTGGCTGGGGCATGGTTCCTCCGTCAAAAGACGGTTGATTGAAGGGCATATTGTGCGTTGAGACTGTCCATAGTATAGGGGATATCCTGTCAGGTCAAGGTTTTGCGGCCACATGACACATTGTTACGATTCTCCCAGCGAACGGAGCAAACCAAGCATAGCGCCCAGCGCGCGGCGCGAAAAGCCTTCGGGTGGGGAAAGTGGAGTCTGGATGGTCTCGGCGGCGTTATCCGGAACCGCACCGGCCAGCGTGAAGGCGGCGTGCGCGCGGCGTTCAAAGGCCAGCAGCATATCCAGCGGCAGAAAATCCTGAACATCGGGTGTGGCGGCGTCAAAGCCGGCCGGGAGGGGTTCGCGGTATTCAATAATGATTTTGACGCGCTGGATTTCCGGGAGGGCGGTATAGCGGCGCACCAGGCTGCCGCGCCGCCAGGGCTGGCCGGGGTCGGTGAAAAGCCCGTCGAAGGGGTCAATGGGCAAGCGGGGGTCGCCGGCCTGGAAACCGGGGGATAGGACAAACGTTGCCTCTTCGAAATTAAGCGGGCCGATGGAGTCGGAAAAGGCGCGTAGGGAGGGGCTGGCCGGTCGCACGTCCATATCCCATTTCCAGGTTTCGTGCGTGACTTCCGACAAGAGAAAGACCAGGCGCGCGCGCTCGCCCGGCAGGGGCAGGGGCACGGCTTCGGACTCCGTGGCCTCCAGGACGGCGGCGTTGGCATTGCCGCCGCTGTATACGGCGTACCAGGCGCGGGCGGAGGGGAAGCCCTTATCCGCCTCAGGGGAAACGTCCGTCAGGCCGGAAGCGTCGGGTTTGAAACCGCTGACCGGCGTAAAGACCAGGGTGGGCCGGGCGGTGGACACAAAAGAAGAGGCGATCAGGCCGCGCCGCAAGGGCTTTGTGCCGCATGCCGCAAGCAGGCAGAACGCGATTACGGCCAGAACAACCAGTATTCCCGCTATCTTCAGCATTTTTTTCCATCTCTTTGTTGTGAACCGCATTATGGTTCAGGATTCACTACCTATCTCAGATAGACGTTTTTTTAAATATAAGGAAAGGCCACCCGGCGAAGTGGCCTTTCCAGGAGGACCGCTGGAGCGGACTTTCACCACGCCGGAATACATTCCGGCGAAGGGAAAATAGCCCCGATGCGGTCCCGCGCCGCCCGGCGCCAGGAGAGAGGCGCCAGGGAGGCAAGAGTGAACATCATCACACAGCGGGTTTTCGCGTTTTCCCGGCGATTAGTCCGCCTGCTGCCTGATGAAGGTCGGAATTTCAAATTCATCTTCCGCAAATACGTACACATCCTCGCCGGCGGCGTGGTGCGCGCGCTGCTTCATTGAAGGACGGAACAGATCCGCCTGAATGCGCGCCACGGTGGGCACTTCGCGCTCCTCGTCCGTCAGGGGCGTCTGCCAGCGGCTGCCGCGCCCGGGGAGGGAATCCGCCTGGGGCTGGACCGGACTCTGGGCCGTGGGCTGTCCGAGGGGCTGGGACATCTGCCGGAGGCCGGTGGGCGGCGGTACGGGCATGGCGCCGGCTTTGGCCGTGCCCTGCTGCCCGAGCGTGCTGACGCGGCCGCGCGGAGAATCGGTGCCGGTGGGCGGCATATCCACGTTTTCCGGGTCAATGCCGGTGGCAATGACCGTGATGCGGATTTCGTCGCCGGCGCTTTCGTCCAGGGCCGTACCGAACAGAATGTGAGCCTGGTTGTGGGCCACGCTCTGGATGGTGCTCATGGCCTCGGTCACTTCCTCGAGGGTGAGGTTGGGGTCGGCCGTGATGTTCACCAGCACGCGGCGCGCGCCGTCAATAGAGACGTCTTCCAGCAGCGGGCTGGTAATGGCGCGCATGGCCGCGTCGCGCGCGCGCGATTCGCCTTTGGCCGCGCCCGCGCCCATCATGGCCAGGCCAGAGGCGCTCATCACCGTCTTCACGTCCGCGAAGTCGCGGTTGATCAGGCCGGGCTTCATAATCAAATCGGAAATGCCTTTGACCGCCGAATAGA
>JAVBVM010000080.1:0-4874 GCA_031554295.1 Desulfovibrionaceae bacterium
CGCCACCACACTCAATGTAAACATGCCCGGGGGCGGCGGCGCGGAACGGAAAAAGCATTTCCAGAGCGGCATGGCCGCTGAAAAAGTGAAGAGAGGCTCCGTATCCCCGGTCAGGTTTTCCGGAGCGGGAAAAGCGCCGCCCAGTTCGTCCGCGGGATCCGTGCTGAATACCAGCGCCGCGTCAGGGTCCGCTATCCGGCAGCGCAGATACGGCCGAACCCACAGGGCCAGCACATTGCTCAGCCGTTCATACTGTTCCGGTTGGCGTAAGGAAATTACCCCCTCCCGCATCGCTATCGGAATATAAAACCGGGAATATACGTCCTTATTTATATTTTCGGCCGCCAGCGCCAGCCTTTCCCGCTGTGGCCGAAGAGAGGCTTCCGACTGAAGGAAGGCTAACGTATAGCACGTTAAACACACGATCTGCACAATAAAGATAAGGATAATTACTGATATTCGTTTCATATGTGGCCTACCCCTAGAACCTATATGCATCAGGTATATACATATCCAAAGCAGGGCTGACAGCCATAACGGGACACAAACTAAGCTTTCCCGATGTGCACCGCTTACAACCCTGACACATCTCAGGCTCAACGCCTAAATTCGGGTTAAGCGCTTCATGCTTTTCCTTAAATTTTTTAAGCGCGTCCTGTATCCCTTCGGTGGATGTAAGGTTTAGAGCTCTATTGTCTTCTATAAATTTCCCCCACGCAAAATTGGTTGGAACCGTCTTTACTGTAAAGCCGTTTTCCGCCGCGACAAGCGCTTCCAGGGCTTCCGGCGAGATGCTTACTGTATCCCCCCCCCCTTTCTAAATTGGGGTCCGCCTGCCGCGCTGCCGCCAGGCGTTGTTGCGACGGCAATTCCTCAGTCCGTGTTCCGTCCCGCGTTCCAGCCAGGCCAACGTCAATTCTTGTGAGCATGCCATTCTCCCGGGAAAAGGGTGACAAAAAGCCGACTCGGCATTTTTCATAGAATATGTTCTTGAATATATGATAATGAAAATGATTGTCAAGTTCAAATATAGGCGGTGACGTAACTTTTTACCTGTTTTAAAGTGGCTATATGATATAAACATAGCGGCATGCGCCTGCGATGCGGCAATGCTTGATTACTCCACCGCCACGCTTCTATGCCGCCGCGTACAAAAAGAAGCACCAGCGGCGATAATAATACGCGCGAGGTTATTTAAGAGGCGCCTTTTGACTTGCCCGGAAAAGTGTGGTTTTGTTCGGTATGAATGAAGCCCAGGCGAACACCGCCAAACCGTTGCCTCGCATATGGGCGAGTCTGCACCCGTTCTTCGAGGGCGGGGCCGTGCTCGGCCGCACCGTGGCCAATGCGAATTTTTTACGCGCCCTGCTTGAGGCCGACCCCTTTGCGGCCTACCACTTTTTCCTGCCTGGCCCGGATGCGGCCAAGGCGCTGCATGTGCGCCTGAAGTCCGAATTCGGGGAAATCGAGGCGCGAGGCGGATTCCAGTGCCTGACCCGGCTCGATCTCGGCAAGGCCGTCCGCCAAACGCCTTACCATTGCTTTCATTTGTCAGACAGCGTCACGGGCCAGCCTTTCCTGTCGCGGCTGCGCAACGCCTATGCGCCGGAAATCTTTCCCATCACCGGACTTACCCACTCGCTGAGTTACGTCCAGTACGCCGCGAAGTTTCTGGAACACTTGTGGCCAGGCACCACCGGCCGCGACGCCGTCGTCGCCACCTCGCGCGCCGGGAAAAGCACGGTGGAGGGCTTTTTCAACGGCCTGCGGGAAAAATACGGGCTGAGCCCGGAAAACTACCCCGCGCCCCGCGTGCCGGTCATTCCGTTGGGGGTCAACCCCATGTTCGCGCCGGACGACGATCCGCGCGCCTCACTACGGGCCGTTGGCCGCGAAAGCCTGGGCGCGGAGGAAAGCACGCCGGTGTTCCTGGTCTTCGCCCGACTGTCGCATTATTCGAAGATGGACCTGACGCCCCTGCTCTTCGCCTTTCAGCGGGCCGAATCCCTGGGCCTGGCCGCCGGTCAATATATTCTGGTCGTGGCCGGGCAGGAGACGCCCGGCGAAAACGTGCCAGCGCAGATCCGCGCTCTGGCCGCCAATGCCGGCATCCGGCTGGAAATTTGCCTTTCACCGGATGATGCGCGCAAAGCCGAGCTATTCGCGGCCGCTGACGTTTTTGTCTCGCCCGTGGACAATCTTCAGGAAACCTTTGGCATCACCCTGATTGAGGCGGCCTCAGCCGGACTGCCGGTTATCGCTTCGGACTTTGACGGATACCGCGACACCGTGCTGCCGGAGGAAACCGGCCTGCTCATTCCCACGCTTGCGCCCGCCCAAACGCCGGAACAGAACATTTTCGCTCCCCTGCTTGGCGATAATCAATACCACCTTGAACTCTCGCAGCAAACCGCGGTGGATGTGGAAAAAATGGCGGCCGCCCTGGCGCGGCTTGGGACGAACCCCTCCCTGCGCGCGCGGATGGGCGCAAGTGCCGCCGCCCGCCACGCAAGCCACTTCACCTGGCCAGTGGTGATTGGGCAATGGACGGAACTGTGGGAAAATTTGTGGAAAACGCCCGTGAATACCACCCGGCTACGCGCCTTGCCCCATCCGCTGGAAACGGATTTCGGCTCGGTGTTCGCCGCGTATCCCACGGCCACCCTGGATGAACATCGCGCGCAGACCCTGTACCTGCGCCAAAGCCGCAAAGGGCGCGCGGTATATCGCGAGCAGGATTTCCCCATACTCTATGCGGGGATTGAGGCGAATATTCTTTTGACCGCCCTGCGCCGCCTGCTGGTCGCGGCGCGCAAGCCCGTTGCCATAAGCGACCTGCGCGCCCATCTCCTGCGCGAGGAGATAAGCGCCAGCGCTGCGGATTTTCTCATTCTCTGGGCCTGCAAGCAGGACTTGCTTGAATTTTGCGGGCCGGACGCGAACGCGGGCTAAGCCTTCAAATAGCCCAAACTATCCAGCGTCCCGTAATCCGTAAAGTCAAAACGCAATGGTGTGAGCGTGATGTAGCCGCGCGTGAGCATGTCGCGGTCCGATCCCGGCGCGATATCCTTTTCCGGCATGGTGCCGGTCAGCCACCAATACGGCGTGCCGCGCGGATCCTCCCGCTCGACATAGCTATCGTTCCATACCGCCGAGGTCTGCGGGCAAATGACCAGCCCGCCGCTCCTATCCAGCGGCACATCCGGATAATTGAGATTCAGCACGCAGCGCCTGGGCAGATCCCGCCAGCGGATGGAGTCGATCAGCCGCACCGCGTGCTCCGCCGGGCCGCGCAAATCCGTGGCCCTGAATGAATCATGCGACACGGCCAGTGCCGAAAAGCCCATGTGCGCCGCTTCGGTGGCCGCGGAAACCGTGCCGGAATAAAGAATATCCGGCCCCACGTTGGCGCCGCAGTTAATTCCGGAAACCACCAGGTCCGGCCGCCTGTCCAGCAGCCGGGTCAAGCCCAGCTTCACGCAATCGGTCGGCGTACCGTGCACGCCCCGCCCGGTAAAGCCCTGCTCTTTAAACTCCTTGACCCGAAGCGGCATGGCGATGGTCACGGCGTGCCCCACCGCCGACTGCTCGGTCACCGGCGCAATCACCGCCACCTCGTGCCCCGCGTCGCGCAGAGCGGCATATATGGCCCGCAGGCCCGCGGCCTGGATGCCGTCGTCATTGGTCAGCGCGATAAACATGGATCCTCCCGGCTGTATGCAAACTCATAAAGCCTACGTTGCCGCACCGTGGGAGTCAATAGTCGGGATGGAGGAAAGGCGGGCCCTTGGCGGTCAAGGAGCCCTCTGGTAAAGGAGGCCCCCAGGAACTCCGCCCAGGCCGGGACTCATTCATTAAAATGGAATATGACGGAGGTTGCGAGGCATATGGCTGAAAAGAACGTGTGGGCACATCGGCCATAGCGCATGGCGATTCTCCGCCAGTCTTTAAGCCTGCCGAACAGAATCCCATCTCTTTCCATCGGGGATTGACATCGCATGCGTCTTCGAGATATTTGGAACGCGCGGAACGTTCCGCTTTGAAGAACACATTGACAGGCACAAAAGCATGCAAACGCAAAACCGCCTAAACACCCTTTCACTGAACGCCATGGCCGTGGCTTTCAGCTTTTTTGCGTTTACCCGCCACATGACCGGGGGTCTGTCGACGTTCTAAAGACACATCGCGTGTTATTTCGAGCCGCCGATCCCCCGGGATCGGCGGCTTTTTTTGTTCATTGTCCCGGCGGCGGAATTTTGAAACCGCCCGCCGGAAAAAACCGAAGGAGGCAAATATGTTTCACATGGATATCTGGATCACGCTGGTGTGCGGCTCCATTGCCTGGGGCGCGCTGTGGTCGGCCGCGCAATTGACGCGGCGGGCGGTTCTGCAAAACGCTGGAGCAAAAAACGGGAGACGAAAATGATTGCGACGATTGTGGCCATCTGGCTGGCTTATGGCGCCCTGCTGCTGGCGTTGACCTATATTTCGAAAAACAAAAACGTGCTGTTGCCCGGCAAAGTGGGCGCGGTGGTGCAAGCCTTCGCCTATGTGGCCACGTATGTCTCCGCCGTGGCCCTGGTCGGCTTCGCCGGCCTCGGACATTCCATGGGCATGCAGATCCAGTTCGTGACCATGGGGTGCGTGTGGTTCGGCTGCTGGATGGTCTACCGATTCATCGCCTGGCCCACCAAGCTGTTGCAGCAGAAGTACAACGCCCAGACACCCATTGAACTGCTGGCCAAGGGCTTCGGCTCCGCCCGTCTCGGGAAATATCTGGGCGCGGTTTCCGGCCTGCTTATCCTGATCTACTGCTCGGCCGTGTTCAAAGGCGGCGCGCTGATTTTGACCAGCGCCGTGCCCCTGACCGAAGC
>JAVBVM010000063.1:0-23228 GCA_031554295.1 Desulfovibrionaceae bacterium
CGTGAAATTCTGGCCCCGTTTGACTGCGCCATCAACTATTTTCCCCTTGGCAGCGAGCAACTGCCGGAACAGTTAGCCGCGTTGTGGCGCTGGCCATATACCCCAGCCGCCATCGACCTTGCGGAAAACGCCCGCCAAGTCGTTTGCTTTCCAGGAAGACTATTTACGTTTGTCGCCCTGACCCCTCAGGCTGAAAACCCGACGGCAAAAAGCCCATGCGATCAACAACGATTTGAATTGGAATCAAATTTTATTGTCCAGCGCGTATTAAACGACGCCTTGTTGTCGCGGCTGGACGAGAACAGCCGTCGCCTTGACGAAGCCAATCGACGTCAGGATGAAAGCAACCTGCGACTGGAAGAAGTCAGCCGTCGGCTGGAGGAGTCCAATCGGCAATTGGAGGAAATGAACCACCGGCTGGAAAGGACAATCTCTCGCTTTTTAATCCGCTATTTTAAAAAAGTCCGGCGCGTTGTCAAAGGGGCTCGTAATGGAGAATAGCGCCCTGATCAGCATAATTATCGCCACATGCAATGCCGCCGTCTCTCTCCCCCGTTGCCTGAATTCCATACAAAGGCAGGCATACCCGTGGGTGGAGGTACTTGTCCAGGACGGCAATTCCACTGACGGAACATTGGAGAACCTTCAGGAGTTCGCGGCTAAAGGCATGAACATCCGCTGGCAATCAGAGCCGGACAGCGGCATATATGACGCCCTCAATAAAGCTATCCCCCGGGCCGAAGGGGAGCTTATTGTCATACTGGGGGCTGATGACGTTCTCGTGCCTGACGCCCTGTTCGCAGTCTCCCGGGCGGCGCGCGACCAATTCGCCGATATATACCCCGGCAGGGCGCTACTCATACACCCCGCCGGCTGGCAAGCGGAATACAAGGTTGATCCGTGCGACAGCCGGGCTTTCATTTTCAATACTCCGTTCTGCCACAACGCCATGTTCGCCCGCCAGGACGCCTATGCCAAAATCGGCCTGTACAGCACAGAGTATAAACTGGTATCCGACGCCCATTGGATACACAGGGCAATCAAAGGCGGACTTCAGTTCGCCCCTGTGGATGCGGTATTAGTGCATTTCTCCGCGGGCGGCGCGTCATCCAACCCGGACTTGGTGATGGAAGAGGCATACCGACTGGTCCGAGAAAATTTTCCCGCCCTCTCCCTGGACGACGCACGGTACCTGCTGCATATGGGAAAAGGGTGGGAAAGCCCGGCCCGTCTGGAGGAGGTGCTGGCTCGCTATCCCCATGAAGCCGCGTTGGCCAAGGCCGCGCGCCTGGCCGCCGAATACGCGCCGCACAGTGGGCAGCGGTTCATAGACAACGCCGCCGCCCGGGCAAATACGCGTGAGGCACGGACGCCCTTGTCTGTTATGAAACAGATCTGGAAAAAGGTAATGTCGTGCTGAAAGTGTCTTTTATTATTCCCGCTTACAATGTGGAAAAATATCTGGCGAAATGCCTGGATTCCCTCCTGGCCCAACCCGTACGGGAATTTGAGATCGTCCTGATTGATGACGGTTCCAGCGACGGCACCGGCGAAATCGCCAGCCGGTACGCCGCACAATACCCATGCATCAAAGCCTTCCACCAGACGAACGCCGGTCAGGGCGCGGCCCGTAATTTCGGCATCAGCAAAGCCGAAGGGGAATATATCTGGTTCATTGATGCCGATGACTGGGTAGAAGAAAATGTTTTGCCGCGTTTATACAACTTGTTGAGCCACTATGCTCCGGATGTGCTATTTTGCAACTATATCATGGCTTATGAAGATGGACGGACCCAGCTCAACCTGATTCCTCCAGCCATCGCCGGACGCCTTTGCCAGCCGGATACGTTGTCGGAGAACGACTTTGCCGCTCTTACCTGTTGGTGCGGCAATCCCGTACGTCTGATTGCGCGACGCGAATTTTTGCTTACGCATGCCATACGCTTTGCCACCGGACTCTTTTATGAGGATCACCCTTTTGCCATGCAGGTGGCCCGGCATGCCCGATCCTTTTTTATCGACGCCCCTCCTTCCTACGTCTATTACCAGCGCCCCGGCTCGACTGTCCGCCGGCAGGACCGGCGGGTTTTCGACTTCATCGCCGTCCGGGCGGCATGTCTTAAACTTTTTCAAGAGTACGGATGGAAAGAACGTTACCCCAACCTGTATGCTTCGTATTTGTTACCGGGAGAATTTATCGCGGCCCACGTGCCGGATTCGCTCCACAAGGAATTTCTAAACGCGTTACAGACGGACATACACGATGAGGATCTCGCTCACATTGCGGGCGTTTTGAAAAACAATCTTCGCGCGCGCGGCTGCTTGATGGCCATACGCCAGAGTTCCATGCGGCCTTATCGCATCTTTGTCCGTGCGGAAAAAATAAAAAACGCCTTCACGCATGCCCGTGTGCGCAGCCGCGCATACCGCCTGCTCAAGATGCCGTTCTCTTTCTTGCGTAAAGTGAAGCGCCACCTTATCCGCCTGTTGCGCGGCGATTCCGATAATGCGCTATGGTACCGCGCCCACCCGACGGTCAAAACAAATAATATACGGATTGAAATCCGGCGTAATCCAGAAAATCGCCCCTATGTTTATGCGGATGAAGACGCGAACCTCGCCTGTCACTGCGTATTTGAAACCGGGCAAGGTAGCGTCCATTTCGGCCGGCGCTGTTCGGTAGGCCATGGGACCGTCATCATCTGCACCCAAAAACAGGGCATTCATATTGGCAATAGCGCCATGGTTTCCTGGGGATGCACCATCGTGGACAACAACAGCCATCGCCTGGATCCGGAACTGCGCCATAATGACGCTTGGCATTGGAAGCTGGGAGAGGATTACAAGCAGTTAGGCACGTATAAAGACTGGACCGGGATAAAACAAGCGCCAGTAAGTATTGAGGACGGCGCCTGGATCGGATTCGGCAGCGTTATTCTGCCCGGAGTGACTGTTGGGCGTGGGTCGGTGGTCGGCGCGCAGTCCGTGGTCAGCAGGTCGATTCCCCCGTTTACTGTTTTTGCCGGCAACCCCGCCCGCTTTATCGGACTCCCCCCCAGGCAATGCGGTTGGACCTGGCAAGAGCTCATTGCCGCGTTGCGGGCAGCTCCGGAACACACCGCGACGGAGCGAACACCGGAAGAATACCTCGCCGCGGCCTTGCGCTTCAGCCGGGAAGAGCTTGTTATTCGGGATCTGCCCCCGCCTGGCGGGAAAAGCGGCACGTCCGGGCAGCCCCTTCCAGAACAAGCCGCGGATTACTGGGTGCGCGCCGCCCGCGCGGCGGGGGCGGGCGTGGCTGAATGGAAAGAAGAAAACGGCCCGGCCCTCATGCTGAGCAACGCTTCTCAGGGCGATGCCCGCTGAATCAGCTTCGCGCATGCGTCCAGTAAATATCGCGCCGGACTATTTGAGCCGGATTGCCGGCCAGGATGACATTGGCATCAGGGAATCTGCCGAGAACCAGCGCTTGGGCGGCCACTATGGACTGTCCGCCCACCTGGCTGCCTTTAAGCAATGTCGCGCCGGCGCAAACCCAGACATGTGGACCCACCTCCACATCTTCAGCATGGTTTATTCTTTCCCCTAAGTGGTCAAAAATAGCATGACTATCGCCAGAGCGTATTGTAATGTTGTCGGCGAAAAGGCAGTCTCCACCAATGCGGATGGACTTTCCTTCGGTGGCGGCCAGATGTGTCGATCCGAAGAACGCACTTTTTTCACCTATGCGGATCTCATTATGGACATCTTCAAGATAGAAGACCACACCATCGGCATAGGTATTTTTTTCAATATATAATTTATTATTATCCCCAAAGATACGTACAGTACATTTTTTCAAAATTGCGTTTTCACCAATATCTATAGTATTATTCGATCCATTAATAACGATATCAACCTCTGTTCTAGTGGTTATCCCTGTCACAAAATTTTTATTTTTCTTCCATAGTTTCTGTTTCCTTTTCGCACATAAAAATGTGAACACTCTTTTAAAATATCGTAAAGCTTTATACATATAATAACCTCATGTTTTATATGCCCATAAAAATAATTTTCGCGCAAACACAATCCTCTTATTAGTTTAAAATTTTCCCCTTGCCGATGTTTTTTATGATGTAATCGTCAACCTGCCAAGTCTTATTTCAAAACAGATGGGCTATTTGAGAACAGGCCAATCAATCCGTAATGACAATGATCGCATAATGGCATATTGGGGTTTAAAAATTGCCGCGCTGGCCGGATGTCCGCCAAATCCGGCCAAGCGGTCTCAATCTCAACAGGAAGTCCTTGCTGCCAGTATGCAAGAATGAGGTCAAAATTGTCCACTCCCACCCTTGTTACCGGCTGTTCAGGATTTATAGGCCGCCATTGCGCCAGAGAACTGGCCGCCCAAGGTTGCTCTGTTTTGGGCCTCGACTCGGCCCCCATGCCGGAAGCCCAAGACTGGGGAATCACCCATTTTTATCAGGCGTCGGTCAATGCCGTCGCTTTAGATGATATTGCCGCCCGTTACGGTCTGCCTGGACTTGTCATCCATTGCGCCGGCTCCGGCTCGGTACCGACCTCCATGCAGAACCCATACGCCGATTTCATGGCCAATGTGCAAAGCACCTTGGAAGTGCTGGACTTTTCCCGCCGTAACAACGGCTCCGTCAAGATAGTACTGCCGTCCAGCGCGGCCGTTTACGGCAATTTGTCCTCCCTGCCCTTAGCCGAGCATATGACCGGGCAACCGGCCTCGCCCTATGGCGCGCACAAAAAAATCATGGAGGATCTGGCCGCTTCCTATGGAAGAAGCTTCGGCGTGCCCAGCGTGTGCGTGCGTCTTTTTTCCATATATGGCGCTGGCCTGAAAAAACAACTACTGTGGGATGCCTGCCGGAAAGCGGCGCGTGCTGAATTTTCCTTCTTCGGCAGCGGTGAGGAAGAGCGTGATTGGCTACATGTGCGCGATGCGGCTCGTTTGCTTTGCCTGGTGAAAGAAAAAGCCGATACCAGCAGCCCCGTTGTGAACGGCGGGACGGGCCAGGGAGTCAGCATCAAGAAAGTTCTTACATTATTGGGCACGCTGTGGCGGCCTCCGCTTACCCCCATTTTTACAGGACTCACAAGAGAAGGCGACCCTGTGCATCTTGTGGCCGACATATCGCGCCTGCAAAAGTGGGGCTTCACCCCGCTCACTTTTTTGGAACAGGGTCTGCAGGAATACATAGCATGGTTTCAAAGTCTGGTGCCTCATGATTAAAGTCGCTTGCCTGGTGCCTAATTCTAAGACTTGGATTGGCGGTCTTAATTATTTCATCAATTTGGCCTCGGCCATCTTAGCTCTGCCGGAACGCCGCATTGAGCTGATGGTATTGGGCAGTGCGTCGGAACTGCCGGAACCGCTTTGCTCGCTTGGCACTGTCCCGTACCCGAGTGAAGCAAAAAAATATTCCCTGGCTTGGTTTTTGGCCCGATTAGATAAAAAGTTCGGTGAAAGAGGGGGCATGCAGGCGCGTACTTTCAGGCAGCATGATATCAGACTTTTTTCCCACGGCTGGCCGCTGGGGAGGCTCTCTCCGGTGCCTGCCATGTGCTGGATTCCCGACTTTCAGCACAAGCGCCTGCCCCATATGTTCAGCCACGAAGAAATAGGCATTCGGGACAAGAGCTTTGCCAATGTCGCCCGAAACGCTCAGGCCGTACTGTTGAGCAGCGCGGACGCGGAAAAAGATTTTCATCACTTTTTTCCTGAAGCCGCAGCGCAGACCCACGTCCTGCGCTTTGTGGCCAATCCCCCGGCTGGCAGTGAAGATATTGCGCCAATCTTGACTCACTATGGAATTGAAGAACCCTATTTTCACATTCCCAACCAACTATGGCGGCACAAGAACCACGGCATTGTGCTGGAGGCCCTGCGCATCCTGAAAGCCAACGGTACCTGCCCCGTAATCATCAGCACCGGCCAGACCGATGACTATCGCCATCCCGGTTACTTCGCCGACCTGCAAAAACAGGTCATTGACGCCGGCTTGAGTGAGCGCTTCCGCTTCCTGGGACTCATCGACTTCGCCCATGTGGGCGCCTTGATGCGCGGCGCTGTGGCCATGATCAACCCTTCCCGCTTCGAAGGCTGGAGCACCACCGTGGAAGAGGCCAAAAGCCTGGGCAAGCGCCTGCTTTTGTCCGATATCCCCGTGCATCGCGAGCAGGCGCCGGAGCGGGGAACCTTTTTTGACCCGGATGACCCGGCAACCCTCGCCGCGCT
Organism: Desulfovibrionaceae bacterium; assembly: GCA_031554295.1. Taxonomy (GTDB): domain Bacteria; phylum Desulfobacterota; class Desulfovibrionia; order Desulfovibrionales; family Desulfovibrionaceae; genus JAVBVM01. The sequence goes on from JAVBVM010000063.1 coordinate 6,251, forward strand.
GATGTGCCAAGTGTTGGATGAATATTCGCCCGAGGAGGAAGAACAGGCTCGCCGGAAAGCCGCCGCCGCCCTGCCCGGGCGAATATTGGACTTTGCCAGAACTTATGAGAATATCGTGCTCAATGTCATCAAGCAGACATTGTGAAGTCCGTGAAAGGCAGATCGCCGCATGCCCATTTTTTTCACCATCATCACCGCCACCCGCAACGCGGCCGTACCGCTGCCGCGCTTGCTGGAATCCCTGGCCGGCCAGACCTGCCGGCACTTCGAGTTGATCATTCAGGACGGGGCCTCCGATGACGGCACGCCGGCGGTGGCGGAGTCGTATCGTTCCCGGCTGCCGGCGCTGACCATGGCCAGCGAGCCGGACAAGGGCGTGTACGACGCATGGAACAAGGCCCTGCCGCATGCCGGAGGGGAATGGCTTCTCTTTCTGGGGGCGGACGATCAGTTGTATGATCAACATACCCTCGCAAAGCTTTTCGCTTTTCTGCAGGGCCTTCCGTCGCATATTCTTTTTGCGCCGGCCGACGTGCTGCGGGTCTCTCCCGGAGGCGAGACTCTGAACGTGATTCCCGGCAAGGCGGAAGGCGCTCGCGAACGTTTGCGCTCCGCCATGCCCTTCTGCCACTCATCTCTTGTCCACCGGGCGGCGCTGTTTGCCGACCAGGCTTTTGACATCTCATACGCCATTGCCGGCGACTATGATTTCCTGTGCCGCATGTGGACGGATGACCACATCGGCAAAACCGTCGGCTTTCCCATAACCCGCATGGGCGCGACCGGACTGTCCAGCCTGCCGGAAAACCGCTTCAGGACTATCTTTGAGACGGTCAAAATCCGCCGCAAATATTTTCACAATATATGGAACGCCGCCACCCTGGTTCCCCTGGCGAAATCGATTATCCTGCTCCTTGTCTGCAAGGCGCTTGGCCGGAAAAAAGCGCCGCGCTTCCTTGATCGCCTGCGCGCATTACGCGGCCTTCCTCCAGTCTGGGAAGCGCAAGGCAGGGATACTCCATGACCCGCGTTTCCATCATCATCCCCTGCCATGACGACGGCAAGTATCTGACGGAAGCCGTCGCCTCCGCGCGGGCCCAGACGCATCCGGATGTGGAAATCATCGTGGTGGACGATCATTCCGGCGATCCTCGGACGCTGGCGGCCTATGACGCCTTGCGCGCGCGGAACATCACGGTCCTGCGCACCCCGGAGGGCAAAAAAGGCCCGTCCGCCGCGCGCAATGCCGGCATTGCCGCGGCCTCCGGCGAATACATCCTGCCCCTGGACGCCGATGACACCATTTCCCCCGCCTACGCCGCCCTGGCCGCCGCCGCCCTGGACGCGGACCCGGAACTCGGCATCTGCTACTGCAAGGCTTCCTTCTTCGGCCTGAAAAGCGGCCCCTGGAAGCTGCCGCCCTATTCTCTTGACAGCCTGCTGGCCGGCAATATGATTTTTGCCGCGGCCCTGTTCCGGAAGGCGGACTGGCTGCGAGTGGGCGGGTACGACGAACGGCTTTTGACCGGATTTGAGGACTACGCCCTGTGGCTGCGCATTGCCGCCCTTGGCCGGGGAGTGAAGCGGCTTGACGCCGAATTGTTCCAGTACCGGGTGAAAAAGAATTCAAGAAGCGCATCCATGGCCCAGAACGCTTCCGACGTCGCCGCCATGGAGGCCGTTTACGAATCCTGCAAAGACATCTTTGCCGCCAACGCCGGAACGCTGGCCAAACAGATGTATTTGACGCGCAAGGAACAAAGTCGGCGGACCTGCCTCTTTTCCTGGAAAATGGCCCAGCCGATCTTCCGGCTGGAATGGACCCTGCGCCAGGCCATCAAAAGGATCATGGGCCGGGCATGAGCCGATTCGCGCCGTGCGGCCCGGCTCAGGTCGCCCTTATTATCCTCAACTTTCGCGGCGCTTCGGATACCCTGGCCTGTCTGGACGCCATCCAGGCCATGCCGGAACAGCCGCGCCGGATCATCGTCGTGGACAATGCTTCCGGTGACGATTCCGTGCCGCGCCTCCGCCACCGGATGCGGGAGCGCGCGCCGCGGTCTTTTTACGCGCCCGCCCCGGGCGAAGATCCGAGCCTGCCTGCGAACGCTTTCCACGCCCTGCTCGCTCTGTCCAAAAACCTGGGCTACGCCGGCGGCAATAACGCGGGGCTCCGGCTGGCCATGCAAGACTCCGATTGCCGGGTCTTCTGGATTCTCAATAACGACGCGCGGCCGGAACCCGCCGCCCTTGCGGCGCTGTGCGACGCTCTGAACGCCCCGCCTGACGCGGGCATGGCCGGATCCACCCTGGTTTTCGACGACGGCCGGCAAACCGTGCAGTGCGCGGGCGGCTCGTCGATCAATCGGCTGCTCGGCAGCACCGGGGCGCTGATGGAGTTCCGCCCGCTGGCGGAAGTTCTGGACGCCGCCACGGCCGACATCAATCCCAGGCTCGATTTCACCACCGGCGCGTCCACCCTGCTCCGGCGGGAAGTGCTTGAGCGCATCGGCCTGTTTCCCGAAGAATATTTTCTGTACTATGAAGACGTCGATTTTGGCGTCCGCGCCAAAAAGGCCGGCTTTGTCCTGGCCTGGGCGCGGGACAGCATAGTGGTCCACAAAAACGGCGAAAGTTCGCGCAGGGGTGAACGGCGAGAAAGTCCGGCCTGGGTGGACTACCTGACGTTGCGTAACCGGATTTATTTCGTCCGCCGGCATTTTCCCCGCTCCCTGCCTCTGGCCCTGGCGGGCTACGCCGGGGTCGCCCTCAATCGTATCCGGCGGGGGCAGGTTGGCAGATTGCCGCTTATCCTCTATGCTCTTTGGGACGGCCTGCGGGGCGACATGGGCCTGTCCGCGCGTGCGAAGAAGCTGCGCCCGCCCGCCGGAGCCTGAGGCGCGGCCCTGGCCAAAATCAATTGCCCACAGGCGGAGCCATATGTTGTTTTCCCTGATTGTGGCTACCTATAATCGTTACGATGCGCTCGAACATTTCCTGGACAGTCTGAAGAAACAGACGTTCCGGGATTTTGAAGTCATCCTGGCCGATCAGAACCCCCCTGGCTTTCTCGCCCCCCTTCTTAAAGCGTATGGCGGTCTTTTTCCGCTGAAAGCGGTTCCGGTCCCGCCCCATGGCGCGTCCTCGGCCAGAAACGCCGTCCTGATCGAGGCCCAGGGCGAAATCATCGCCTTTCCCGACGATGACTGCCAATACGCGCCGCATGCTCTGGCGGGCATTCAGGCCCTGTTCGCCGCAAGGCCGGGCCTGGGCGGACTGATTGTCGGCTGGTCCGACTCCTTCCCCACCCCGCCCTCCGAGTTTCCCTTATCCCCGGTCAGCCGGACGGACGCCTTCCGCAACGCGGGCACGCTCGTCCAATTCTACTGCCGGGAGGCGATCGCCGGTTTATCCTTTGATCCCGAACTGGGGCCGGGCACCGGCCTGCCTTACGGCTGCGGCGAGGATACGGATTTTCTGCTGCAAGCGCTGGCGCGCGGGGCCGCTGTGCGCAGGACGGAAGAGGTTTTTATCCGCCACGCCCGGCCTGATTTCAGCGATCCGGCCCTGGCCGCCAAGGTCCGCTCCTATGCTCTGGGCCGTATGCGTATCCTGCGCAAACACGACTTCCCCATCTGGTTCAGGCTGGCCAATGTGGCCTATCCCCTGGCGCGCTGGCTGCCGGATATGATCACGCTCGGCCCGCCCGGAGCGCGCTACCGCTGGAACATGTTTCGGGGCCGGCTCTCGGGCCTGTTCCATGCGTAAAAAGAAGAAAGGGCGCAAGACGCCCTTTCTTCTTTTTACGGAAAGTGATTCCGCTTTATTTCCCGCTTTCCTCCCGCACCTCTTCATACCACAGGCCGTGGCTTTCCTTGGCGAATTCCACCGGCACCGTGCCCGTAAACATCGACACCAGGCCCGGCCGTTCTTCCTTCACCAGGGCGGCCATATACACGTGAATGATCAGGCCCGCGAAAACCAGGCCGGCGGCCAGGAAGTGCAGGGTAACGCACCAGCCGAGCACCGTGGTGGAGAACATGCCGTAAGTGCCGGCGAACATGAGCAGGCCGGTGCAGGCCAGAACGATACAGCCCAGAATGGCGGCGACGGCGAAGCCCCGCTGCCCGATATTGTAATAGGACTGCGGCGGAATTTCGGTGGAGATACCGAGTTTCCTGGTCATCTTGCCGCCGATGGCCAGGATGAAGGGCTTGCGGGTGATCCAGGCCCAGTCGCCGGGGTAGATTTTCAGGACGTGGCCCAGGAAAAAGCGCACGCCTTTGAGGTTGAGAACAATGGACAGCAGCAGCCAAATCCCCCAGATGAAGCCCAGGACAATGTGCACGGCCAGCAGATTGCCGCCCCCGCCCAGCAGGGCGCGCACTCCGTCGGGATACCAGACGCCGATGGGCGCGGCTTCGCCATCAAGCAGAGCCAGGCCGGTGAGGAACAGGAGTATCCACAGCACGGCGTTGGCCCAGTGCGTGAGCCGGTCCATCAGGCTGTGGCGGACGATCAGTCCGGAATGCTTACTCATGGCTGTCCTCCTTCTTCGCCGCTTCCCTGTCCCCTTCCTGATTTGGGCCGGCGTCTTTCCCGGGCGCTTCCGCCTTGTGCTCTTCTTTGTCCGGCAGCACGATCTGGCGGAACAGCGCGCCCAGCACGCCCAGAATGGTCAGGCCGGAGAGTATTTTCACCAGGGGCTGGGCAAGGCCGGTCAAGGCAGCCATGGAGGTCGGCTCCCGGGCCGGCTGCGTCCAGTTCGTAGGCGCGGTTTCCTTCACATAGATCATGTTCGGCAGCGTGGGCGTGGTTTCGTTTTCCACCCGCACGATTTTCGGGAACAGCGCCAGGCGTTTGGCCGCCTCGGTGGCCGGGTCGCTGATGTCGCCAAAGGCGCGGGCCCGGGTCGGGCAGGTTGCCACACAGGCCGGTTGCAGGCCCTGAACCCGACGGTTCGCGCAGTAGTCGCACTTGTCGGCCACGTGCAGAACTTCGTGCTTGAAACGCGCGCCGTACGGGCAGGCCGCGATGCAGTTGCCGCAGCCTATGCACAGAGTGCGGTCGATGGTCACCTCCGCCGTTTCCTCATTGCGCCGGGTGGCGCCGCTCGGGCAGGCGGTCACGCAGGTGGGCGTTTCACAGTGCATGCAGCCGCCCGGCTGGTAATGGCTGCGCGAAGGGCCGCCTTGCGCGCCGGAGGGCGTCGGCTTTTGCGGGATGGCGTCCTTCACCCAGTTGCGCCACTGCCCTGTGGGCACGCCGTTGGCGGTTTTACAGGCCACCATGCAGGCCATGCAGCCCACGCAGCGCGAGGAATCAATTACCATTGCGAGGCGCATGGCTAGACCCCTCCTTTCATTGAGGGCGGCAGCGGCGCGACCGTGACAAAGCCCATGTGGTGCGCGGCGTTGCCGGAGATCTCGTCGTAAATGTCAGGCCTCAGGGCGACAATGCAGGCGCCGTTGTTGTGGAGATGGGGCAGGCCGGTGGACAGGGCCCCAAAGCCGGAGTGCATGTACACGGTATCCGGCCGGATGCCGTAATCCAGGCGCGCTTTCAGACGCTGCGCGGCATTGTTGCCCCTGACCTCGACCCACTGGCCGTCCTGAATGCCGAGCTTGCCGGCCGCGTCCGGGTGGATTTGCAGGGTGTTGGTCGGCACGAATTCCCGCAGCAGGCTGTTGTTCTGGCTGGAAGTCTGGGTGATCAGGGCGTTCCGGCCGGCCACCAGACGGAAGGCATCCGGCGGGGTTTCCGGCCGTTTATATACGGGCAACGGGTCCAGGCCCTTCTTGTCATACTTGCCGCTCCACAGGTCGATCTTCTTGCTGGAGGTCTTGAAGGTTTTGCCTTCATACAGGCCGGTGGTCTGCTGGTCGATCGGCTGATATACGCCCCGCTCGCGCAGGCTCTTTTCCGCATCCGGCAGGCTTTTCAACTGCGCGCTGCGGAATTCCTCCACAGTGAAGTTGAAGTATTTGCCCAGATCCATGCGCTCGGCCAGGCCCTTGAAGATGTCGAAGGGGTTTTTCGTGTCGTACAGCGGCGGCACCACCGGATCGCGCCAGACAATGCAGTTGCCGGTATTGCCGCCGGTGAGCATCTGGCAAGGGTCATGCCGTTCGAGATAGGTGTGCGCGGGCAGCACCAGGTCACTCATGAAGGCGGTATCGCTCATGGCAATGTCGATGGTCATGATGAATTCGAGCTTGTCCAGCAGCTTCAAGGTCTTGGCCCGGTCCGGCGCGGTGGCCACCGGGTTGGTCTTGAAAAAGACCCAGCCGCCCACGCTGTGCGGCTGATCTTCCAGGGCCGCGTCGCGCGCCGGGCAAAAGGCCACTTCATCGGAAAAATTGTAGGCGCTGCGGTCCCTGTCCAGGCGGTAGCGCGGCATGTCGTCGTAAATGGGGGTTTCCATGGAAATGCCGCCGCCCATCCTCAGGCCGGGCTGCACCAGCAGGCCGCCCGGACGATCGAAGTTGCCCAGCAAGCCGTTCAGGATGCACCAGGCGCGCCGGATCTGGGTGGAGTCGCTGTAATCCGAGGTGCGCCGACCCGGATAGACCAGGGCGGCCGGAGCGGCAGCGGCCATGTCGCGGGCCACGCGCTCAATCGCTTCGGCCGGAATGTCCGTCTCGGCCGCCGCCCACCGCGGCGTGCAGCCGGCCACGTGCGCCTTCAGCTCCTCAATGCCGTGGGTATTGGCCTCGACCCATTCGGCGTCGTAGAGATTCTCGGTGACGATCACGTGGATCAGGGCCAGGGCCAGGGCGATATCCGTGGCCGGCTTGATTTGCAGCCACTCGGTGGCCAGGGCCGCGCTCTTGGTGTAGCGCGGGTCGACCACGGCCAGCTTGCCGCCTTCCTGGAGCATGGTCATGAGGTCCATGCTGTCCGGCGTGACCAGCGATTCGAAGCGGTTGGAGCCGGGCATGAGCACGTATTTACAGTTCCGGATGTCCGGCGTGAGATTTTCCCCGAAGGTGTCCAGGTAGGCCCGGTGCATGCTGTACAGGCACAGGGATTCCTGTGAGGAAACGTTCCAAGAGCCGAAGGCCCGGGCGAAGCGTTTGGCGAACTGCGTCTGCATGTCCGCCCCCACGCTGAAGACCACGCCGCAGCGGGTGTGCTTCCCGCCTACTTCCAAGAGCTTTGAGGCGCCCAGGTCCAGGGCTTCGTCCCAGGAGACGGGCTTCCACTTGCCTTCGCCCCGTTTCCCCACGCGCAGCAGGGGCTGCTTGATGCGGTCGGGGTCATACAGTTGAGCCACGCCTGCCGCGCCCCGCGCGCAGATCATGGCGCGCGACTTGATGAAGTTCGGGTTCGGATCAAGTTGGATCACCCGGCCGTCGCGAACCCGGGCGACGGCCGCGCACCGGTTGAAGCACATGTCGCAGACCGTGTACTTGCTTTCATCCGGAAGGACGGCCGCTGAACCGGAGGCATTGGCCGGCAACCCGGCCAGAAGGGGGCTTGCCGCGGCGAAACCGGCGGCCTTCAGAAACGTGCGCCGCTGGAAAGGCTTGTCTGCTAAACTCATGGGAGCTCCTTTGCCCGCGAAATCCGGTCCTGGCGACGGAAATTTCCGCGCCGGGCGAAATATCGTTACGGGGGAGAACAAACCGAATGCATCGTACGATCAATGGTCTGTTTCTCCCCCGTATGGAAGCCGGTACCGCCGGCTTTGGTCCAAACTGAAGCGTTTTTGAGGGGGCCAGCCTGGCCCCGGTGTCTAACTTCAGGATACGGGCGTCGGCGAATCCGCCGCGCCGGCATGCAGGTAGCTGAAGATGTCGCTCAAATCCTCTTCGGTCAAGCCCGCGGGCCATTTGTCGATACAGGGAATTTTCGCGACATTGGCCGCGATCTTTTCCCAGTCGGCCATAAGCAGGTCCATGGGGCTGCGCGACTTGCCATTGCCGTGCTCGCCGTCATGGCAGAGGGTACGGCAATTTTTGCGATACAGCAGCTGACCCCGGCTGTCGTTGGCTTCCAGGTCGATCTTGACGCCGCGGTAATCAATGGCGGCAATGCTCGTGCCGACATAGGCCACAACGCCCAAGGTCGCCAGCAACAGTAAACGCGGTGCTTTCATAGTTCCTCCTTGGTGCTGAATCCCGGACAGCGAGGGACGGGCTGTTCCGGCCCGTCCCGGGCTCATCGCCCGGGACGGGGATGGGTATGGCTATTCTTCGTAATACGGCATCTTAAAGAAGGCCGTCAAGGCGGCTTCCTGCTTTTCCTTGTCCGCGACGGCGCCGGCCTTGTTGAAGGTCAGGGCCTTGGGCGGGCAGGTGGCCACGCAGGGGGGTTCGTCCTTTTCCAGGTCAACCACGCCGACGCACACGTCGCATTTCTGCATGACGCCTTTGGCCGGGAACTGCGGCACGTCGTAGGGGCAGGCGCCCAGACACTTCTTGCAGGCCGTGCACTTCTTTTCGTCCAGAACCACCACGCCGTTGGCCGGGTTCTTGGACAGCGCCTTTTCCGGGCACTCCGCGATGCAGGGCGCGTTGACGCACTGCTTACAGTAAATCGCGTAGTAGAGCGGGCGGGCGGCGCGATCCCGGCCCTTCCATTTCTTTTCAACGCGGCACCAGTCAAGGCCCAAAGGCACCTCGCGCCAGGATTTGCAGGCTGTGTTGCAGCCGTAGCACGCGATGCACAACGTGGGATCAAAGGCAATGATATATTCGCTCATGCTTTTATCCTTCCTGAGGTATGGTTATGCCTTGCGCACTTCAACCAGCGCCTGGCTGCTCATGGCCGTGACCAGGGGGTCGAACGCCTTTTCCGTATTTTCATACATCATGTTCACGTTCGGACCGCCGTCGAGCAGGGGGTAGTCGGGCATGCCCAGTTCTTTGCAGCCCTGCCACCAGCCGTGCAGGATCATGACCGTGTCCTTGCGCGAGCCGGGATAGTATTCGGCCTTGGCCTTCATCCGCCCCATCTTGCCTTCCACGATCACCCAGTCGCCGTGCTTGATGCCGCGCGCCTTGGCCGTTTCCGGATGGATATGCAGCACCGGATCCGGCTCGATTTCGCGCAGACGCGGCACTTCGCGCTGCCAGCCGGCCGTGTAGCTGATGCAGGTGTGGTAGTCGGACAGGGTCAGCGGATATTTCTTGTACAGATCTGGCGTGGACACCGGGCTTTCCGGCGGCTCCACCCAGCCGGGCAACGGCTTGAAGCCGGCTTCCTCAAAGGAGGTGTTGTAAATGGCCACCTTGCCCTGCGGCAGGTAGGGTTCCTTGCTCAAGCGCGGGCTGCGCACCTTGAACAGGTTCTCAAAGTCGCCGCGCTGGGTTTCCATGGGCTTGAAGACTATGCCCGTGGGTTTTTCGCGCAGTTCGGCGATGCTCATCTTGGTGCGGGTCAACAATTCGTTCTGGCACTTTTCCATGTCGCCGTCCCAGTAATCCTTGCCGTAGCCCAGGGCCACTGCCAGGTCGGCCAGGAACTGCTGCATGGATTTGCCTTCGGTCAACGGCTCGATGACCTTGTTGCGGGCCATGAGCATGGGGCCGCGCACGCCGAACGGATGATCGATTTCATACGGCGTGAGGCAGGGGATGACGATGTCGGCGTATGCCATGTCGGAAGTGCGGTGGGTATTGGCCACCACATAGTAATCGATCTTTTCCAGAGCCTTGATGATGCCCTTGGAGTTACGGGTGGACACTATGGGCTGCGTGCCCGGGGCGATGATGCAGCGGATGGTCGGATTGGGCTTGAGAACGTCGGCGAACAGGCGGTAGTAAGCCGCGGAGGTGCCTTCAATGAAGGGCTGGAAGGCGCGCGGGAATTCCGGGCCGACGATCTTCGGGATCCACTCTTCGGTGTACAGCTGCATCAGGTGCACGCCGCCGATGGAGGGCATTTCCGAACGCTGGCCGCGCATCAGGTTGGTGCCCGGCTTGTCCAGGTGGCCGGTGACGGCCATCAGGATGGCCACGCAGCGGATGGCGTCGGAAGCGGAGGCGGAGTGCTCGAGGCCGTTGCCGAAGTCAATGGTGGCCTTGGGCGTGGTGGCGTATTCGCGCGCCAGCTTGACGATCAAATCGGCCGGCACGCCGCACTTGGTTTCCGCCCATTCCGGCGTGAACTGCTTCACGTGCTCGACCAGCTTGTCGTAGCCGTAACACCACTGATCCACGAATTCCTTGTCCTGCAAGTTTTCTTTCGTGATCACATGCAGCATGGCCAGACCGAGGGCCGCGTCCGTGCCGGGGCGCACCGGCACCCATTCCTGGGCGTAGCAACTGTCGACCTCCACGGTCGGCTTGATCGTATAGACCTTGGCGCCGCGCTTGAACGCCTTGACGATGTTCGGGCCGCCCAACGGGGGCCCCTGGAAAATGGGCTGCTTGCCCCAGACCAGAATCAGGTCCGCATTGGCATAGTCCGGCGACGGACGCATGCCCAGCGTATAGTTCATACAGAAGAAAAGCTGCATGGCGCAGATGCCGCTGTGCCCGTAGTTCGGGCTGCCGTGCAGCATCAGGAAGCGGTAGATATAGTCGCTGTAGTCGCGCCGGGCCGGGGAAAGAATACCCAGCGAATGCGCGCCGTACCGTTCCTTCTGATCCTTCAGACGGTCGGCAATGGTCCGGATCGCTTCATCCCAGGTGATGCGCTCAAACTTGCCTTCGCCCCGCTTGCCGATGCGGCGCATGGGGTACTGAATACGCTCGGGCGAATATACCCATTCGGCGGAAGCGTGCGACTTGTTGCACAAGCCGCCCTTATTCTGAGGCGCTTCCTTCATCCCGGCCACGCGGGTGAATTTGCCGTCCTTGGAAAAGGCATAGATGCCACAGTTGGAGGCCGGGCTACACATGGCGCACCAGGTGGGCGTCACGGTCTCGCCGGTTTTGGCGGCCACGGCCTGCGCCTCCGACAGGGACAGCGGCCCGAGCCTCATGCCCGACAACACGCTGCCCGCGACAACCGCCGTGCCCGCGGTTTTCATAAAACGACGCCGCGACATAGGCAAAGTCTTTTGGTCCATGAAACCTCTCCTTGGGGGAATGGGTTTGAACAACAAAAACGACTGCGCAATTGCGTCTGCAACAAGTCTTGTGACTTTTTTCTTTAGCTTTAGTCACGAAATACTATGAAAACGTGATTTAGACAACACGGTAAGGAGAGGGAGCCATGAAAAATAACTGATAACAAACGATAAACAGCGAAATTATCTATGCATTTGCCATATCAAATATTTTTAAAACTATCACATTTTTGTGATTGAAAGCACAGTACATTTTTTCGACGTTTTATCGCGAAAGCGGCGGGGAGCGGAATCGCAAAAAACCACGTCGGCCGGACCGCGTTCCTGGCGCATATTCACATTGGGATTGCCGCGGGCGGAAAGAATTTTCGAGCGAGTCTCCGTGGAACGGATGAACATTTCAATGCTCATCCGCTCTGAAAGTGAAGGGCGCATACGTTTCATAAGCATAGCCGCAACGGAGCACCCGGGCGTCCTGGCCCTTGCCGCCCATGAACATCAGGCCCACGGGCAGGCCGTCCGCCGCAAAGCCGCAAGGCACCGACAGGGCCGGGCCGCCGGTGACATTGGCCAGCCGGGTATGACGCACGCACATTTCCCGGGCCTTTTCCTCCCGCCCGCGCGCCATGATCGTGGCGGAACCGCCAGGATACGCGGTCACCGGCACGGTCGGGGCAAGCACGGCGTCCACCCCGGCAACAGCCTCTTCCCAGGCCGCGACAATCCGATCCCGTTCATGCAGGGCCTCAATATATTCCACCGCGGAATACGTTCCCCCCAAGCGCAGCCGGGCCTGGACATCATGTGAATAGCCGCTTTTCCTTTCCGCGAAGCGTTCCCGATGAATCCAGGCCGCTTCGGCGAACATGATTATTGTTGAAACAGCGGGCACACGCTCCAGGAGGGGAATTTCCAGGCGCACAATCCGCGCTCCCAGTTCCCCCAGGCACTCCACCGCGCTTTCAAACAGATTCTCGACCGCGGGCTCGGTCTTCTCAAAAAAGAAATTCTCCGGCACCCCAAGGGTCACGCCCCGCAAACTATCCGCGCCCGTGACAGCCTCAGCCAGGCCGCCGCGCGCCGCGCCAGGCGAACAATTTGGCCCAGGCCCGGCCAGGGCGTCCAGCGTCAGCGCCACATCCAGCACGCTGCGCGCAAGCGGCCCCGCATGATCCAGGCTGAAGCTCAAGGGGATGACGCCCTCAAGACTTACCAGCCCATAGGTCGGCTTGAAGCCGACCACACCGGACAGCGCCGCCGGCACGCGTATCGATCCGCCCGTGTCCGTGCCCATGGCCATGCAGGCCATGCCCGTGGCCACGGCCACCGCCGAGCCGCCGCTGGATCCGCCGCTGATGCGCTCCGGATTCCAGGGGTTCCGCGTCGGCCCGTAAAACGAATCTTCCGTGGTCGGCCCAAACGCCCACTCATGCGTATTGGTCTTTCCCACCAATACCGCGCCCGCCGCCGCCAGCCGCGCCGCGACGGCCGAGTCGCGATCCGGCCTGAAATCGGCCAACAACCCCGAGCCGGCGCTCGTCAGCACGTCTTTCGTATAAAACAGATCCTTCAGGGCCACCGGCACTCCGTGCAACGGCCCTCTGAAGCCCTTCTTCATCTCGCGTTCCGCCGCCTCGGCCGCCGCCCTGGCCTCCGCCTCCAGCACGGTCACAAACGCGTTCAACTCTGGCTGCCCCGCCCTAATCCGCCGCAGCGCCTCCTCCACCAGTTCCGGCGAGGAGATCTTCCTTTCCCGCAACAACCGCCTCGACTCATGTATAGTAAACATATCCCGCCTCTTACGTTTTTGCGATGGTAGCCGAAGCATGGCCGGGCAGCAAGAAAAAGGCGGACATCCGGCGGCCAAGGAGCGACGAGCCCCCTGGAACCCAATATAGGGGGACGTTTTTATTGGACAACCCGCCGCCCCTCGCAAGAGCGCAATCTAAAAGCGAAGCTGGGCCGCCCTCCCTCCCGACCGGAAGCCGGGGGTTCCTCCCCTGCAAGCCGCGCAACGCAAAAAAAGCCCCCACTGTCGGAGCCCCAACAAGCGAAAGCCAAAAAACAAAAATCCCGGCTTTCGCCGGGATGACAACAGCAGGGGGGCCGGGGGAGCGTCGCTCCCCCGGCCGCCAAAGATCCTATTGGACCGAAATGGTCTTCAAATCTTTCGCCACTTCGAAATCAGCTTCGGTCGCGGCCTTAATGGCGTCGATGGTGACGTCGGGAGCGATTTCGACCAGGGTCAGCTTGGGCAGGTATTTGAACACGCCCATTTCAGTGATGATCAGATCGACTTCCTTGACGGCGGTGAGGGGCAGCGTGCACTTCTTGAGGATTTTAGCGCGCCCCTTGGCCGTGTGCTCCATGGCCAGAATCACCTTTTTGGCGCCCACCACCAGGTCCATGGCGCCGCCCATGCCGGCCATCATCTTGCCGGGAATCCACCAGTTGGCCAGGTTGCCTTCCTCGTCCACCTCCATGGCGCCGAGCACGGTGGCGTCGAGGTGGCCGCCGCGGATGATGGAGAAGGACATGCAGCTGTCAAAGGTGCAGCCGCCGGGCAGTATGGTGGCGGGCTGGCCGCTGGCGTTGACGAGATCCCAGTCTTCCTTGCCCGGTTCGGGGGCGGGGCCGGCGCCGGCAAAGCCGTTCTCGGCGTGCAGGACAATGCTTACGCCCTTGGGCAAGAAGTTCGCCACCAGGGTGGGAATGCCAATGCCCAGGTTCACCACGTCGCCGTCTTTGAACTCCTGCGCCACGCGTTTGGCGATAAAGCTTTTCAGATCCATATATTACCTCGTAGAAAGAGCGGTTAGGGGGAATCGGGGCCTAGCCCTGGACCAGGTAGTCAACCAGGATGCCAGGGGTGTGGATGTGATCCGGGTCGATATAATCGACGATCTCGTCAACTTCCACGATCACGATATCCGCGGCCATTGCCATCATGGGCTGGAAGTTCCGCGTGGCCAGGCGATATACGATGTTGCCGCGCTTGTCGGCCCGCCAGCCCTTCAGCAGCGCCACATCGGCCCGCAGGGGCAGTTCCAGGAGGTAGGTCTTGCCGTCAATGGCGATCTTCTGCTTGCCTTCCTCGATCACGGTGCCCACGCCGGTGGGGGTGAGCACGCCGCCCAGGCCGGCCCCGCCGCAGCGGATGCGCTCGGCAAAGGTGCCCTGGGGCATGACTTCAACCTAAAGGGTGCCGGCGGCCATCTGCACGCCGGTTTCCGGGTTCAGGCCCAGGTGGGTGGAAATGGTCTTCTTCAGGCGCTTTTCCGCGACCAGCTTGGAAATGCCTTTGCCGGTCATGCTGTTGTCGTTGGCGATGACGGTCAGGTCTTTCGCGCCGGCGGCAAGCACCGCGTCAATAATTTTCGGCGGCGTGCCGCAGTTCATGAATCCGCCGATCATGACCCTGCATCCATTTTTGACAAAGCCGGCCGCTTTCTCGGGACTGATGATTTGAGCCATATCTCCCCCCTGTGGATGAGTAATTGGAATTCCCGGTTATATACCGCGCTTGCCTGCCGGCAAGCATTACCACAATCTGAAACACTGTTTCGCCATGTGAGATTTTTTTCTTTAGCATGCCTCTTCCAGACATGCAACGCTTTTTGCCTGGAATCTTTTTGCAAAAATGCCGTGCGCTTCTGCCGCACCCCGCCTTCCCTCACACCGGGAAAAACGCGCGTGGGCTTGAACACAGCGGATTTTTCCACGCTTTTCCTTTTCGTATTTTTTGTCTGCTCATACCCTGCAAAAGCCGCGCCTAATTATTGCGCAATTCCTTTTTCCATTATATTTTGATCCCATGCAGCAGCATGAAGACACGCCTTCGGCTCCCGGTATGATATGCGCTGCCTTCTTGGATAACGACCTTTGCTTCGCGCATATTTGCGATGGCGCCCCCGAGTCGCTCGCCCAAAACCCGGGCAGGCGCCTCGGCCGGCCGGTGGCCGAATTCATCAACGTCCCCTCTCCCCTCCCGTCGGGCGGGTATCTGGCTCCACGGGCCGGCGGCAACTGGTTTTTCCTGCTGACCCCCCTTCCGGCCGGGGCCGCCCATGCTTACGCCCTGTTTGCCGTGGACTCGGCCCGCCTGGCCGACGTCTGCTCCTCCAGAAGACGCCTGGAGAACCACCTCATGAAGTCCGCCCTCGACAGTTTGTACGACGGCGTGATCATTTCCGATACCGGCGGGCACATTCGCTATTACAACGAGGCGTTCGCCCGCATCAGCGGCATCAATTCCCTCGAGGAACTCCTCGGCCTGCCCATGCGCGAATCCATGCCGTATCTAAAAATCGTCACCACCTGCACGCAGAAGGTTTTTGAAAGCAAAAAGCAGGAAACCATCATCATGCAGTACGCCACCGGAAAAAAAGGGCTGGTCACCGCCAGCCCCGTCTTTTATGAGGGCGAGCTGGTGCGCGTGGTCAGCCTGGTGCGCGATATTTCCGAGTTGAACACCCTGCACGAAAAGCTGGCCGCGGCTGACGCCCTCAACCAGGGCTACCAGCGCCAGTTGCAGGAAATGTCCTCACGCCTCTACCAGGGCGAGGCGCTGAAAACCCGTGATAAAAAAATGGACGCCGTCTATGCCCGCGCCATCAAGGCCGCGGCCATCGAAAGCCCCGTGCTGATCCAGGGCGAAACCGGCGTGGGCAAGGATCATCTGGCCAAATTCATTCACGAACATAGCGCCAGCGCCAAAAACGGCCCGTTCATCATCGTGAACTGCGGCGCCATTCCCGATCAGCTTTTCGAGTCCGAACTCTTCGGCTACGCGCCCGGCGCCTTCTCCGGCGCCCTGCGCCAGGGCCGGGCCGGGCTCTTTGAAGTGGCCGGCAGCGGCACCCTCTTCCTGGATGAAATCGGCGAAATCCCCCGCCATCTCCAGGTCAAGCTCCTGAACGTCCTGCAGAACCGCTCCTTTTACCGCCTGGGCGAATCCCGCTCCATCCCTTTCCAAGCCCGCGTCATCGCCGCCACCAACGCCAACCTGGGCAGCCTCATGGAGCAAGGCGCCTTCCGCAAGGATCTCTACTACCGCCTGAACGTGCTGAACATCCACATCCCGCCCCTGCGCGACCGACAGGATGACATCATCCCCCTGGCTCTGGACTTCCTCGCCGAGTTCAATTCGCTTTACAAACGCGACTGCGCCTTTTCCCAGCGCGTGCTCACCGCCTTTCTGCACGCCCCCTGGCCGGGCAATATCCGCGAACTGCGCAATACCGTGGAACGCCTGGTGGTCACCGCCGAAAACTCCCTCATTCAACCCGAAGACCTCCAGGATTCCCCCGGGGCCCCCGCCGACCCCACCACGCCGGCCGCTCCGCCGCCCTCCCCCGCCCGCTCGCAACCCGGACGCTCCACCAGCCTCAAAGATCGCCTGGACGACCTCGAAGCCGAAGTCATCCGCGACGCCCTCCACCGTCACGGCTGCATGATGGACGCCGCCGCCGCCCTCGGCATCGACCTGTCCACCTTAAGCCGCAAGCGCAGAAAGCACGGCATTAATTGAAGGGCAGGCGTCAGCCGGCCAAAGGGGGCGCCCCCCCTGGCCGCCGGAGGCATGTCTTCCTCTTACCCGCCGAGGTACGCCCGTCGCACGGCGTCGTTGGCGAGCAGGGCTTCGGCGGTATCCTGCAGGGTGATGCGGCCGTTTTCCATGACGTAGCCGCGATGGGCGATTTTGAGGGCCTGATGGGCGTTTTGCTCGACGAGGAAGACAGTGGTGCCGGCTTCATTGACTTTACGGATGATGTCGAAGATCTGCTGGATGATGATCGGCGCGAGGCCGAGGGAGGGCTCGTCGAGCAGGAGCAGGCGCGGCCGCCCCATAAGGGCGCGGCTGATGGCGAGCATCTGCTGTTCGCCGCCGGAGAGGGTGCCGCCGGTCTGGGCGCGGCGGTTGGCCAGGATCGGGAAAAGGGAGAAGATGTAGTCGAG
>JAVBVM010000189.1:0-9043 GCA_031554295.1 Desulfovibrionaceae bacterium
TCTTCGCCATGTCCTACGCCGAAAAACGGCGGCAAGGTTTATCTGATCGGCGCGGGACCGGGCGATCCGGGGCTGTTGACCCTGAAGGGCCGCTGGGTTCTTGAGCGCGCGGATGTGGTTGTCTATGACTATCTCGCCAGCGACGGCTTATTGGCTTTCACTCGGCCAGAAGCCGAGCTTGTCTATGTCGGAAAAAAGGCCGGCGATCACACGCTGCCCCAGGACGACATCAATCGCCTGATCACCGAAAAGGCGCGGGAAGGAAAGATAGTGGCTCGCCTGAAGGGCGGCGACCCGTACATGTTCGGCCGGGGCGGCGAAGAGGCGCAGGAATTGGCTGAGGCGGGGCTTGCTTTCGAGGTCGTGCCCGGCGTGACCAGCGCCATTGCCGGCCCGGCTTACGCGGGCATTCCGCTCACCCACCGGCAGTATGCTTCGTCCGTGACCTTCATCACCGGCCATGAGGATCCGAATAAAACGGAATCCGTCCATAACTGGGACGCCTTGGCCCGTAGCGCCTCCACCCTGGTTTTTTTTATGGGCATGAAAAACCTGCCCGACATTTCCTCGCAGCTGATCAAAGCCGGTATGCCATCCGACCGCCCGGCCGCCCTGGTGCATTGGGGCACCACGCCCCGTCACAAGAGCGTGGCCGGTACAATCGCGGACTTGCCAAAGCTGGCCGTTCAGCATGGCTTTGCCAACCCTTCGCTCATCGTGGTGGGCGATGTGGTGCGTCTGCACGACGAATTGAATTGGTTTGAAAAGAAGCCGCTGCTGGGCAAAAGCGTGGTGGTCACCCGTTCGCGCGAGCAGGCCAGCGCTTTGGCCGACAGGCTCGGGGCACTGGGGGCCGAGGCCATCCAGTTTCCGGTGATCAGCATTCAGCCCCTGCCTGACTATTCCGCCCTGGATGCCGCGCTAAAAGAAGCCGGGCGCTACGACTGGCTGCTCGCCACCTCGGCCAATACGGTGGAAATCCTCTGGCGTCGCCTGGCCGCCCTGAAACTGGACAGCCGCGTTCTGGCCGGCTGTAAAGTTGCGGCCATAGGCCCGGCCACGGCGCAGGCTCTGGCGGATCGCGGCATCACGGCCGATTTTGTGCCCAAAGCCTATGTGGCTGAAAGCGTGGTCGAGGGCCTGCTGGCCCACGGCGTTTCCGGCAGGCGCATTTTCCTGCCGCGCGCGGCTCAGGCGCGGGACGTGTTGCCGGACGAGTTGCGCAAAGCCGGTGCCGTTGTGGATATTATCGCCGCCTATGAAACCCGGCCGGTCCAAAACTGCCCAGAAAATCTGCAAAAGCGGCTGGAAGCGCGAGAAATCGACTGCATCACCTTTGCCTCCTCTTCCACAGTGGAAAATTTTTTCGCGGCCGTGCCCGTTGATCTGGTGCGACAGAGCGGCGCGCGCCTTGCCTGTATCGGCCCGATTACGGCCGCTTCCCTGGATGCGTTGGGCCTTGCTCCCGATATTCAACCGGAAGCGTTTACCATTCCCGCGCTGGTCCGGGCCATTGAAGACTTTTTTACCATAGGGGAGCGCCCATGCCGTTAAATCTCGCCGTTATCGCCTCGGGCGATGGCTCAAATTTCCAGGCCATTGCGGAAAAATCCCGCGCCGGCTTTCTTGACGCCGCCATCCGCGTGCTCCTCTGCAACCGTCCCGGCGCCGGCGTGATTACCCGGGCGGAGGCGCTCGGCATCCCCCACGTCGTCCTGGATCACGAGGACACAAGCCGCTACCCCAGCCGCGCCGCCTTTGACCAGGCCATGCTCGACACCCTTCGCCAGCACGGTGTCGAGTGGATTGCCTTGGCCGGCTACATGCGCCTGCTCACCCCGGACTTTCTCAACGCTTTTCCCGGTCGCGTGCTGAACATCCACCCGGCCCTGTTGCCAAGCTTCCCCGGCGTGCGCGGTTGCGCCGACGCCCTCAGCTACGGCGTGAAAATCGCCGGGGCCACCGTGCATTTTGTTGAGGAAAAAATCGACAGCGGTCCCGTGATCATCCAGGCCGCTATCCCCATTTCCTCCGGCGACACCCTGAACGGCATAACCCAGCGCATCCACGTCCTGGAGCACCGCATCTACCCGCAGGCCCTGCAATGGATCGCCACCGGACGCCTCGCCCGCATGGGCGAGAACAGCCGCGTCATCACCATCCGCCCGGACGCCCAATCGCTCGGCCGTGGAGAACCCGGCTGCCTGATCAGCCCGCCGCTGGAACAGGGATTTTAAAGGTATGTCTCCAGCGGCCAAAAGGGGTCACCCCCTTTGGAAAACCTGGCAGGGGACGTTTTTTAATGGTAATCCGACGCCGCCCTTTGAGAGGAAACACTCGTTTTCACGGAATGCGTCATAGCACCATGCCGGGTGTTTTTTGTTTCACTGACTTGGAGGCCGTTGTAAATAACAATAGCGTCGGGCGCGGAATTCTTTACCTTTCCCGCGCCCTTTCAGGCCAGTAGCCAAAGCCGCCCGGTCCCGGTTTACGCAAGGGGAGGAACGAGTATTTCCTTTCAACCGGCGGCGGGTGGTGAAGGAAATACAAAACGGTCCCTTATCGGAGTTTCCAATAAGGGGACCCCTTTGGTCCGCCGGAGGCGATGTTTATGCCAAGCCAACTATGCATACACGGCCATTTTTACCAGCCGCCGCGCGAGAATCCCTGGCTGGGCGGCGTGTTTCCGGAGCCGAGCGCCGCGCCCGCGCCGGACTGGAACGACCGCATCCTGCGTGAGAGTTACAGGCCGTTAGCCTATGCCCGACGCATGGACGGCCGGGGCAGGATTTTGGAAATACTGAATTGCTATGAATGGATGAACTTCAATGTCGGCCCGACCCTGAACCGTTGGATGCAGGAGAACGCCCCGGACACATTGAGGCGAATCGTGGAGGGCGACAAAGCGAGCGTGGCCCGGCTGGGGCACGGCAATGCGATTGCGCAGTGCTACCACCACATTATTCTGCCTCTGGCCACGGATGAGGAACGGCGCCTGCAAGTGGCCTGGGCAGTGCTCGATTTTACGGAGCGCTTTGGGCGTAAGCCGGAGGGCATCTGGCTGTCCGAGGCGGCTGTGGATACGCCGACGCTGGAAACCCTGGCTGAACAGGGCATTCGTTTCACTGTTCTGGCCCCGAGCCAGGCCAAGGCGGTGGGCGGGCTGACCGAACCAAGCACCTGGGTGCCGGTGACGGAATGGTCGCTGGACATCAGCCGGCCGTACCGGGTGGATCTGCCCTCGGGCCGGTCGGTGGCGGTTTTTTTCTATGACGGGGCCATTTCCCAGGCCGTGGCTTTCGAGCGGCTGCTGTCGGACGGCGAAAGCTTCTGGCGCAAGTTGTCTGAGCGGGCGCGGGGCAAAGAAGGATTGCTGAGCCTGGGCACGGACGGCGAAACCTATGGGCATCATTTCAAGTTCGGGGAGATGGCCCTGGCGCACGTGCTGGCCAAGGCCCGGGAAGGGGCCGACGGCGTGCGGATCACGAATTTCTCCGCGTATCTGGCGCAGAATCCGCCGAAAGAACGGGTAGTGCTGCATGAGCCCTCCTCATGGAGCTGCGCGCACGGAGTGGAGCGCTGGGCCAGTGACTGCGGCTGCACCAACGGGGATCATCCGGGCTGGAATCAGAGATGGCGCTCGCCGTTGCGCGCCGCGTTGCGCTCGGTCAAAAATATGCTGGATGCGCACTTCGCTTCGGCTGGCGGGCGGGTTTTCCGCGCCTCGCCGCGCGCGTTGCTGGAGTATGGCCGAGTGCTGGCGGCTCCGCATGACGAGCGGGCGCGGACCCTGTTTATGGAAGAGCATTTTTTGCCGGACCTGACTCGGCGGGAGCGCGATTCCGCTTGGCAACTGCTGGCCATGCAGGAGGCGGGCATGGCTTCCTTCGCCAGTTGCGCCTGGTTTTTCGACGAAATTTCGCGTATCGAGCCGCTCAATGCTCTGACCTTCGCCCTGCGCGCCATGGAACTGGCCGCCACAACGGGCGCCCGGGTCGATACCGGGGAAATGCTGAACCATCTGGAGAGGGCGATTTCCAATAAACCCGAGGAAGGCACGGGCAAAGATCTTTTCCTCAAAAGGGTGGCGCCCCGGAGCATCACGCCGGGTAAGCTCACCCTGACCGCTTTGTGCGGGCTTTACGGCAGCGGCGCTTTGCCGGAGCCGGGGCAGCGCGCCCGCCAGGTCTGGCCGGAAATTGAGGTCGAAGTTGAATTGAAAGCCGGGCCGCCTGGGCCGGAACCTTCGGCCTCCGCTTCTGGCGCGCTGGCCGGTGAATGCAGCATTAAGCTGCCGCTGGAGGAACGCGGGCGCGTTTTCGCCTTTTCCTGGCTGCCGCCGGATCGATCCGTTGCGCATCCGCTGGACACTTCCGTTGTGCTGAACAGCGTGCTGGGCGATGAGGAGCAGCCCGCCCTCTATGTACATGTGGATGAGCAAAAGCGCGCCTGCTCGTTGACCGACCCCTGCCGGGAAGGCGAGGTGGCCTATGGCCGCGATCTGCCCGCCGGGGCGCGGCAGCTCTTGATTGGCCAATGGCTGGCGGCCGGGCAGGAAAAGATCAACGAAAAGGCGGATCGTCTGGCCCGGTTCCTGTTGGGCTTTTTGCCGGCGCTGGAGAGCGAACAGCGTGAATTGCCCTGGACGCACCTGTGGTCGGTTTTTTCCGTGCATGTGCTTCCGGCCGTGCTGGACAATCCGGATCTTCTGGAATACGCCGGGCCGTACCTGCATGAATTTATCCAGGCCAAGGATTTGTCGCCGCGCCAGATGGAGCTGCGCCGCCGCCTGGTTACAGAGCATTTACGGGCGGATCTCGCGGAGTATCGGCCTGACTGGCAGGCCCTGATCCGCAAGTGTGAAGTCCTGCGCGGTTATATGCCTGACGCGGACCTCTGGGAGATCCAGAATGCGCTGTGGCCCTTGCGCGACCAATGCGCCGGCAATCCGGACGCGGCCCATTGCTTTGGGGTCTACGGCTTCGCGCCCACGTCCTCTCTTTGTCCCCTTTAACCAACGGAAACACCATGCGCGCGCTTAACTTTCGCCATCTCTTCGGGGCCGCCCGCTATTCCCTTCAGGGGCTCGGGCACGCCTTCCGTCATGAGCAGGCATTTCGCCATGAAGCGCTTGTTCTGATCGTCCTGGCGGCCATTCTGATTATCACCCGACCGGGCTTGGGGCTATCCCTGCTGGTAGTCGGCGCCTGGGTGGGGGTGATGATTGTGGAACTGCTCAACTCCGCCCTGGAGTGCGCTTTGGATCTCATAACCAAAGAGCATAACCCGCTGGTGGGCCGCGCCAAGGATATGGCCTCGGCCGGCGTGTTTCTCGGCGTGGTTCTGAATGTGCTGTTGTGGGCCTATCTTATTTTTTGTTAAATTGTGAGCAATATCATCACGTATAGCGGCCGTCTGTTCGATGTGCTGAATCCGCGCCCCGAGGACGTGGAGATTGAGGACATCGCGCACGCGCTCGCCCATTCCTGCCGCTGGGGCGGGCATTGCCGCGTTTTTTTCAGCGTGGCCCAGCACAGCGTGATCATCTCGCGCCACGTGCCGGAAGCGCACGGGCTTTGGGGGCTGCTGCACGACGCGGCCGAGGCGTACCTGGTGGACGTGCCCAGGCCGATCAAGCGCTTGTTGCCCGATTATCAGGAGATGGAAGAGCAGATCATGGCCGCCGTCTGCCTGCGCTTTGGTCTTGACAAGGTGGAGCCCCTTATTGTCAAGGAAGTGGACATGCAACTGCTCGCCACCGAGGCGCGCATTCTCGGCATGTACCCTGAGCGATGGGGGAACGCGTTGTCGCAGCCGCTTGACGTTGAATTCGTCCCTCATGCGCCCGGTGAAGCGAAAAAGGATTTTTTGGAACGTTTCGAAGAACTGACCGGATAAAAAGAAAAGGAAGCATCATGGCGAACAGTACAGTTGAAGAACTCACCGTCAACTATGAAGAGGACGGCAAACTCATTGTCAAGGAGCTGGACAAGGCCATTCTCACCAAAGGCGCCTGGTCCACCGTTGTTTTCCGCTTTGTGCAGTGGGATGAGAAGCTCGGCGACTACGGGGCGGAACGCTATGTAATCAAGCGCTATAAGAAGATCAACGGCGAATACCGCAGCCAGTCAAAATTCGCCATTTCCAGCGCGGATCAGGCAAAAAAGCTGATCGAGATCCTGGGCGCCTGGACTGCCGACAAGTAGCGCGACTGTGCCGCTTTGCGCCTGACGCCAAGCCCGGACGCAATTTCGTTTTTCTCTTATTTCAGCCTGGCCAGGGCATAGAGGGCCGCGCCGTAAAGCGCGGCCTCGCGGCCGTGCACCAACAGGACAGGGATGCGCTCAAGCAGGTGGCGGTGCGCCTCGGAGTTGCGGAACTCCTCCAAAAAGGCCGGGTGGATGATCAGGTTGGGGTTGCTTGCGGCCACGCCGCCGGCAATGAACAGGCCGCCCAAGGCCAGAGTTTCCAGAACGTATGCCTGACAGGCGCGGCCGTAAAAGCGGGCGAACCAGCGTTCGACCGGATGGTCTGGTGTGAGCGCCGCGGCCACCTCCTTCGGTTCCCGCCATTCGCCGGTATGAAAGGCGTAGAGCAGGCGCAAGCCCATGCCCGAAACAGCCACGTCGCCGATAATACGGCGTTGGGTGTGTTTGGCGGCGAATTCGGCGAAAGCGAATTCTTCCGGCCCGATGAAGGGGAAGAGCGTGTGCCCGCCCTCCGAAGGCAGGGGGGAAGGCGGCGATCCGGGCAGAAGCAGGCATTTGCCGAGCCCGGTACCCGCGCCGACGACCGCCACGGGCGAATGGCACGGAGGTTCGCCGGAGTAGATAAGTCGGGCGTCCACCAGGTGCGGGGCCGTGCAGGCCATGGCCTGAGCAACAAAATCGTTGAGCAGGAAAACGCGGGTGGCGGGGAGCAGGGGGCGGACCTCGTTTAGGTCAATGTCCCAGCCGATATTCGGCGGGCGGCAGATTATCCCGTTTTCCACTGGTCCGGCCACAGCGAAGGCGGCTGCGGCGGCCGGTTCGCACATGATGCGGGGCGCTTCGCGCCGGGCAAGATCCAGAAGCGCGGCAAAGGAATTCACTTTGGCGGTGGGCAACCAGACGCTGTCGACCAGAACCGGATCGCCTTGCCCTGCCGTGTTGTCCCGCTCCAGCAGTCCGAAACGGCTGTGCGTGCCGCCAATGTCCGCCGTGAGGATGCGCATGCGTGCCTTGCGGAGGTCGCGTTAAGAAGTGAATTTATTGGTCAGGGCAATCAAAAAGTCTTTCTGTTTTGGCTTCAGGGCCTGGAAGCAGACGCGCGTGTCAAAGCCGGTGCTGCGCACGGTCTTGCAGGGCAGGGGCATCTCGTTTCCCTTATCGTCCGACAAATAGAGCGTGCATGAAGTATTGGGGGGAAACACTCCCTGAACGCTGCAGCGAGCGCCGCCCATGCTCACGTCCCAGGTCATTACAGGGAAGGCGTAGCCGGAAATTTCGATCCGGCCTTTATAGCGGGCCGCCGTGCGGAATGCCTTGCGCCGCTCGTCGACTTTGCAGGCATGAGCCGCGTCGTTGACGGTCGGCATTTTCTCGGTTCGCGAAGCGGGAACGTCAGCGGAAATAGTATCCGGTTTGTCCGCCGGAGTTTCAGTTGTCATAATTAATCCTCCTCCACTGGAGACACATGCCGCACGGGCGGCAGCGGGCGCAGTTCGGCCAGCGTGCTTTCGGCCGTTTCATTATTGACGGGCGGCAGGGCGATCAGGATTCCCCGGTCGAATTCCGCGAGAAAATCCAAATCAAGATCCGGCGGTACAACCACCGATGCCTGGGCATTCACCTGGGCAACCGCGCGAATTTCCAGCTCGCCGGAGGCAAAGGCACGGGCCGTGGCCGCCTGTACGGCGGAAATGGACAAACGATCATTCTCCTGCTCAATGATGCCGGCGGAATAGTAGCGACCGCTACGGCACAGAACCGCCGCGCCTCGTGGTTTTTTCGAATACGGGGCATAGGACATGGATGTGCCGGCGACGGCAGCCGCCACCAGGGCGTCGCGCTCATCGGGGTTAAGTTCCGTCACAAACCATTTTCGATACAGGCTTTCATACACGCCGTTCTTTTGCACAGCGGCAAAGCCGCTTTCGAGCTTTTCCCGCAGAGCCTGGCTCCGGTATTCCAGGGCGAACCACAAATTCAGCCTACGCAACGGCTCTCCGGCGGGCACGATATCCGTGTAGCGCAATTTGGCCAGCAGCCAGTCCGCGTTCGGCCCCAGGCCCAGGTAGCCGGAAATCTGGTTTTCATTTAGGGCGCGTAGGCCGCTGGTATTATCGGCGAAAGGCTGAGAGCCCAGGCCCGGATATCTGGCCATGACTTCCGCAGCAAAGGAGTTTTCCTCAACGCCGATGACCCGGCCGCGCAGTTTGGCGATGTCGCGCACATAGTCCGCTTTGTGGGTATAGATGCGCAGGGGCGCGGAAAGGTACGGCTTGCTGGTAAAAAGAAAAACCAGGCCGCGGCGGCGCGTCTGGAGCATGCCGCTGGTGACCTGGATAGTGCCGGCGGAAAGTTCCGACTGGATTTTGGACCATTCCATCGGACGGTAGGTTACCGTAAGCCCGGATTCGGCGGCAATGGCCCGCATCAGTTCCACCTCAAAGCCGGCGGGTTTGCCGCGCGCATCTTCAAAGCTGAAGGGCGGAAACTCGCGGTCAAATCCGTAGATGACGGCTCCGGAATCGGCGGCGGCGGCCGGACGGCATGGCAGCATGCAAACCAGAAAAAGCATCCAAACGATATTTTTTATGGCGCAGAAGGTCTTTTTCCGCATGGAGTTTCCCGCAGGTTCGATTTCCGGCGGAGCCGGCGCTTGTTTCTATTTTCTATATCCGGCTGGGCGTATCTTATCAAGTGGGGAAGGCGCCCGCCACGGCGATGAGAATTTACAGAAAGGGGTGGTGTGGATTCTCCCTAGCGAACCGGTGCTTTTCATACAAACACCAGTTGGAGTTTTTGAAGGGAGGCGGGGCAAGGGGCGGAGGAACGTTTTT
>JAVBVM010000155.1:0-19483 GCA_031554295.1 Desulfovibrionaceae bacterium
GTCGCGGCCATGACCGCCATGGTCTGGTAATAACGCTCGTAGCAGTCGGCGCGTTGCGTTTCGTCCAGGCCGGCCCAGTCGTCCGGCGAGGCGTCGAAGCCCCAGGCGCCGAGGAAATGCACGCCGGCGATCACATATTCATACGGGTACTGGGCGATGGTGGCGGCCATGAAGGCTTCCTGGCCCTCAATCCAGTCCATTTCCAGGCCGAGCAGCACCGGCATCCCGAAATCGTCGTTCACCTCGCCCTGCAGGGCACGAACCTCGGCGATATAGCTGGGGTAGCCGTCGGCCAAACGGTCGCGATAATCATGCGGGTAATCATAGCCGGCGGGGCGGGGTGAGTGTTCGGAAAAGCCGAGCAGCTCAAGCCCCCGCGCGCGGGCCGCGCGGTACATTTCAACGACGCCCGCCTTGCCGTGCGAATAGTTGGTGTGCAAATGCAGATCAACGGTGATCATGAACAGTTCCGAATATGGCGCGCACTCTGGCTCAGGGTTTCGGATTTTCCATTATGCGCACAATGGCCGCGCTGACCACCGTGGCGATTTGTTCTTCCCGCACCGGGTCGCGCAGCACAATGGTGCCGGATTGCGCGTAGCGCGCGGGCAGGGCGTTGAGCGTCAGGGCGTAGATATCCCTGATGTCTTTTTCATCCGGAGTGTAGTTCGGCATATCCTCAAGAACTTTGCGCAACGCTTTGATGACGCGCTGCTCATTGCGGTTGCGGATGCCGCTGAGATCCACCTTGTCGATTTCATAGGATTGTTTAGCGGACATTGAGGTTCCCTCCTGGCGGAACAGCCGATGTGCCGGACGATCTTCCATATTACTATCCGATATGGGCCGCTCTGGCAAGGCGTTAGCGGAAGGTTCGGTGTCGTTACAAAAAAAAGTCTAAAAAAAACTTGCAAAAAATCCTTGTCTCAGGGTAAAGGCATTACTACTATTATTGATATTATAGCCTGGTTTCACGGCTGAAAAATGTAGCCGCATGCCGCGCAGGGTTTTCTATGGCTGATATGAATATATCCGGTTCCACTTCCAGAGCTTCGGCGTACAGTCGCACGTTGACGCGCGTGGGACTGGACGCTTTGGGCGGCCTTGTCGCTGAAGCGTCGGAAACCGGAAGCAGCCGTGTTTTCCGTCTGGGCCCTTTGTCGGTGCGTCTGGAAACGCAGGCCGCCGCCACCGCGCCCCCCGTGCACGAGCACATTACCGAAGCGGCCCGACACCTTGCCGATCAGGTTCGCGCCTTCAACTTTAAAGAAGAAATGGACGCCGGCGCCTGCTACGAGGCTCTGGCCGAGCAGGAACTCGACGGCGCGCAGGCGCGGCAAGGTTCCAGGGGTGCGCATGAGGAAGCCTTGGATGCCCTGGAGGGGCTAATCGAGGCCGTCCCGCAACGGACGCCGGCCGCTGTGGCCAGGGCATACGGGGTGGCGGAACGCCGTGCGCGCGGCGCCGCGCCAAGGATGATCAACGCGCGAGTATAGCGATTGTGGGCGTATCGCCCATCGTGTATGAACGGTCCTTGAGAAGGGCGATGCGAATCCCGGTGGAACCGGGATTTTTTGTTTGCAGAGAACCCCTGCCTAAAGGGGTATTAAAAAGCGGGGGGCGTAAACGCCCCCCTGGTTCAATGTAGTCTTGGCCGCTTTACTCAGCGGATTCGTTTTCCTTGTCTTTGGCGAGTTTGGGCTTTTTAGCAGCCTTTGGGGCGACTTTTTCGCCAGAATCGGCTTTGGCATCAGCGGCTTTTTTCTCGGCCTTGGCGGGCTTGGACTTTTTCTCGTCCTCTTCCTTGGTCAGGCTTTCCACTTCCTTGATGGCGGCTTTGCTGTGGATGAGGTCCATGGCTTTGTCCGCCAGCAGACGGTCGCGCAGGGCGAAGATCATGTTGTTCTTCATGTAGTAATCGCGCAGAGCCTTGGGATCCTGGCCGTTGCGGGAGGCCATCTGGTAGATGAGGGCTTCCACTTCCTGCTCGGCCACCGTGATTTTTTCCTTATCGGCCACCGTCAGCAGGAACACCTGGGCGCGGGTGATCTCTTCGGCTTCCTTGCGGCATTCGTCCCGCAATTCCTTCACGGATTTGCCTTGGGCGTCCAGGCGTTTGCCCTGGCGCTCCAGTGTTTCTTTCTTGTTGTCCAGAATGGTGTCAATGTAGCCTTCCACCATGCCTTCGGGCAGGGGGAAGTCGGCCATGTCCAGAAGCCGTTCGAGCAGTGATTTTTGGGCCAGGGAGCGGACCACGCGGCCGCGGTTCTGGGCATAGGATTCCTCAATGGCGGCCCGCAGCTTGTCCATGCTTTCCATGCCGGCCCGCTGGGCCATGGCTTCACCAAACTCAGGCATGCGCCGTTCCTGGATGTTGTGGACAAAAATTTTAATGTCCACTGTTCTGCCCGCGAATTCGGTATTGATGAAATCGGCGGGGAAGGTGACCTTGCCCTCGGCCCGTTCGTTGGGGCCGGCCGTTTTCACAAGCGTTTCAAAGTCGGGCAGGGTGCTGCCGTCGCCCACGGCCATCTGGAAAAATTCCGCTTTCAGTTCGGGGATGGCCACGCCGTTTTCAGATCCCTCGAAGTCCACCGTGACCACATCGCCGTCCCGCGCCTTGCGCGGCTCGGCAATAGGCTGCAGCTCGGCCATGTTCTGGCGGATGCGCTCGATCATCTTGTCGATTTCAGCGGGATCGACCGTGACCTTTTCCTGCTCGACTTCCATGCCTTCATAGACGGGCAGGTCAAACTGCGGCAGCACCTCGAAGGAGATCGTATACGTGAATGCCTTGCCGCGTTCGATATTGCCGCCGTCAAAGTTAATGCCGGTCAGGGGGGAAACCTTCAATTCCTGAAAAATATTTTCGATGTGCAGATTGATAAGCTCGCGGGTGGTTTCACTATAAATGTCATCCCGGTAGCGCTTTTCAATGGTTGAGGCCGGCGCTTTGCCTTTGCGGAAGCCGTCCAGTTTGACGTTGGCGCTGTACATGGCGACCGTGGCGTTCACGGCGGCGTCAACTTCCTCAACGGTAACGGTAACGGCAATGCTTTTCTTTACGGGGGAGATGTCTTCAACGGTATAGTTCATAGCGCGGCGGCCTCCTAAAATATGTCAATATTGCTAACCTGGTGCGAGAGGGGGGAGTTGAACCCCCAAGGCAAAGCCGCTGGATTCTAAGTCCAGTGCGTCTACCAGTTCCGCCACTCTCGCAACCTCTCGCATAACGAGGGGCGTGCGGCCGGACAAAAAAGCTCGCCGGCCGGAAGCAAAGCAGTTGTATTTAGCACCGGACGCGGCAAAGCGCAAGAAAAGGGTTTGCTCAATTCAGCGCACGATATCCACAGGGGGGGGCTCTGAGGGCATGTTCTCCGAAGGCGAAACAACCTCGCCAATTTCCCAGGCGCTATCGCCGTGTTCCGCCAGGGCATCGGCAAGCCGCGTCCTATCTTCCGGCCGCACTGCCAGCAGCATGCCGCCCGAAGTCTGGGGATCAAAAAACAAATCCGCAAGCGGCAAATCAACATCGGATGCGACCCGGACCTGTTCGCCGCAGAAAGCGCGGTTGGAGTGCGCGCCCGCCGGCAGCAGCCCGAATTCGGCCAGCTCCCGCGCCTCTTCCATCAACGGCAGGGCGTCCGCATGCAGACGCACGGCGGCCTTTGACGCGCGCGCCATTTCCAGGCAATGCCCGGCGAGGCCGAAACCGGTGATGTCCGTTGCAGCCCGGATGTCCAAGCTGCGGATGGCGTGGGCAGCGCCTTTCTGCAAACGGCTGGCCCAGCGAAAAATTTGTTCCTCAAGACCGTCGCTGCCTTCCCACCGCGCCTTGACGGCTGTGGAAAGTACGCCGATACCCAGCGGTTTGGTCAGAAATAATATATCGCCGGGCCGCAGGGCCGAGTTGCGGGCGATGCGGTCTGGCCGCACAAATCCGGTGACGGAAAGGCCGTATTTGATTTCCGGGTCTTCCACGCTATGACCGCCGGCCAGGGTGGTTTCGGCTTCTTCCAGCGTATCTGATCCGCCGCGCAGGATTTCCCGCAAGATTTCCTCGGGTTGGCAGGTCAGGGGAAAACACACGATGTTCATGGCGCACCAGGGCTGGCCGCCCATTGCATAGATATCGGAAAGGGCGTTGGCCGCCGCGATGCGCCCGAAGCGATAGGGATCGTTCACCACAGGCGTGAGCAGGTCGAGCGTTTGAACCAAAGCCGTATCACCGGGCGCGCCGTCCGGAAGGCGCAAGACAGCCGCGTCCTCATTGGCCTGTGTGCCGACGATGAGGCGCTCGGGGTGCGCGGCCGGCTTCAGGCGCGCGAGAATCCGCTCCAGGCCCGCTGGAGCCAGTTTCGCCGCTCAACCCGCGGCGCGTGTATGTTCCAGCAGTCGGAAGGCGCTCATGGACAATCCTTGTTTTCACGTTCGTGTGAATTCCCATACAATAAAAAAGAACCATCGGCAAAAACAAATATCCTCCTCTCGTCACGGCGCAATGTCTTTCCGCCGCCGCCCGGTCCCCCGCTCCGCGGGCTGGGGGGAGCAGGTTTCCCTAAAAGAGCGGCGGGCCGGAAAAGGCGCGGGGGTGCCGGAATGTTCGATTGGAGCCACAGGAGCCCACGCGTATACGGAACCTAAACTCTTCAGAAAGCGTGTAAACAGATCATAAAATAGAGGGGTTTCCAAAGGGTCATGCCCTTTGACCGCCGGATGTCTGCTTTTCCTACTCCGGCTTCCGTAGCGGCACTAAGAACAGCAGCAGGCCAAGCAGATAAACGAAGCCAAGCACGCCGATGCCCAAGGCGAAGGAATAGTGGTCGCCGGCCCAGCCGAGCAGGCGCGGCACAATGCCGGTGGCGAGAAAGGCGGCGGCGGGCGTGCTGATGCTGAGCACCAGCGATTGCCGGCCGGCGGGGAAGAGATCCGCGAAAACGCGGAGCAGGGGGGGGAAGATGCAGGCCGTGAGGGCCCCCTGGGCGATCAGGCCGGTGATGACCAGGGGCAGGAAGGGCAGGGTCATGAGGAGCAGGGCCAGCCCGTGCAGAAGGAGATAGCCGCCGACCAGGCGGCGGGGGGGCCAGGCGTCGGCTAATACGCCGCCGAGCAGGACGCAGACGGGGGTAATCAGGCGCGAAACGGAGAGGATGAAGTTGGCGCTTTCCTCGGAGCGGCCCAGTTCGTCGACCAGATAGGGAGTAGCCACGCTGTAGACCGCGAATTCGCCGGCTACGGCCAGGGCGAACCAGAGCATGAATACCCAGGTGTTCGGCGAGGCGACGATCTCCGCCAAGCCGGCAAAGGAGGGCGGAGCCGCCTTTTTGCGTCCGCCCTTGCCCACTATCGTGAACAGGATGCTTCCGGTCAGATAGAGAAGGCCCGCCATGGCAAAGCACTGGCGCCATTCAAGAAAAGTCAGGCTGAAGGCGGTGAAAAGCGGAACGGTGATGAAGGCCAGGTTGGGCGCAAGCTCGTGGATGGCCACCGCCTTGCCCAGGTCGCGCGGCGCGGCGAGATCGCCAAGCGTTGCCATGCCCGCCGGGAAGTACAGGCCCACCACCAGGCCATAAGCGGCGACCAGGGCCTCAACTTGCCAGAGCGCGCCAGCCAGGGGCATGGCGATATAAAAAAAGGCCGAGCCGCCGATGGCGACTTGCACGACCGTCCGGGCCGTAAGGCGGCTTAAGAGAAAGCCGCTGCACAACATGCCCAGGCTGAGGCCGACGGACAGGATCATGACCAGGGTCATGGCCTCTTCGTTGTTCAGGCCGAACTCCTGCGAAATGGGCAGCACAAGAAGCGGCAGCAGCGAACGGCCGCTGTAGCTGAAAAAAAACATTATCCCCATCAGACTGATCCAAGGGAGGGCTTTTTTGAAAGGTGTGTCGTGCTCGCTCATGGCGGAGGCAGTATATCGCTATGAGGCGCGCTTTGTCTTGGGAAAAAAGAGAAACAGTATGAGCAAAGAGAGGGAGAACAGCCCGTAAACGCGGAAGGCCGCGGCAAAAGAGAAATTATCGCCGGCCCAGCCGAATATCCGGGGGACGACGCCCACGGCGACAAGCGAGGCGAGCGGCATGAACGAGGCGAGAAATACGGGCTGCTGCGCGGCGGGAAAATGCTGGGCCAGCAGTTTATAGGTTGAGGGCGCGCCCAGGGCCGCTATGCCGCCCTGGAAGGTGCAGCCGATAATGGCCAGGGGGAGCGAATGCGCGGACAAAAGGCACAGGGCCGCAGCGTGAAAAGCCAGGAAAAAGACCACAACCTTACCGGCGGAAATGCGATCTGAAACAATGCCGCCGATCAGCACGCATATGGGCGAAAGCAGACGGGTGACCGAGAGGAGCACATTGGCGCTTTCCTGGGTTAGACCCAGCTCGCTGGTAAAGTACAGCGGCAAAACACTAAAGACGGAAAATTCGCCGGACATGCCCATGAACATCCAAATAGCGATGATAATCGCGACGGGCTCGCGCAGAATTTCGCCCACGCCCCTGAATGAGGTGCGCTCAAGCCGCTGGTTTCCTCCTTTGGCGAACAGGCCGAACAAAATGCCCCCCGCGATGCAGAAACAGCCAGCCAGGGCGATGCAATAGCGCCAGGGCAGGAAGTCCAGAAACAGGGTGGCGATCAGCGGGGCGCATATAAAAGAGAGATGCGGAGCCATCTGATGAATGCCCATGGCGGTTCCCCAATTCCCGTAATCCACCAGGCTCTGGAGCGTGGCTATGCCCCCTGTCGTGTACATGCCGGCGCAGAAGCCGAAGCACAGCGTCAGGATCTTCAAGCCCAAGATGCCTGAGGTCAGCGGCGCCAGAGCCAGAAAAAATCCGGCCGTCACCAGGGAAAGGACAACCTGCCGACGGGGCGTTACAAGGCCCAACATGAAATTGCTGCAAAACAGGCCGATGCAGAAGCCGCCGGCCGCCCAGAGCAGGATCGACGTGGCCAGGGAATGGGTAATGTTGAATTCCCCCTCGATGGACGGCAGCAGCGGGCCGAATACCGAGCGCCCAACGCAGTTGAGCAGATAAGCCAGCGTGACGAAACAAACCCAGGGCAACAGGGGCCGAAAGGGCGAAGAGCCGGGTAATGGCATGGGCACTCTCCAGAATGTATTTGAAGCCTGGAGCCGAAACATTTTTCACAGGCCGAGGGCAATCTGTCAAGGTTTTCAGCCCGGCCAGGGGTGGGCGACAGGCAGCCTCCGGCGGCCAAAGGGACAATGTCGCTTTGAAAATCCCTGTATTTTTCAATTTGTCCCCACGGACCGGGGTGGTCAGCGCTTTGCGCGTATGTGCATTTTCGTCATCAACGCAGCCGCTTTGCATCTTGTTTGTTATAATGTGACGTTCCGTTCATATTTTTTTGACGTGGCTCCTCTTTACGCAATTGAATAAAAACCGTATGGTGCGGCAATTCGCAACGGTTTTCTCTTCTGAAACAACGATGAGGCGCGTATGTCGAGCATGTACCGGAGCGGCCCGATTTGGGGCGGCATCATCGCGGCGCTGATCGGCCTTGCGTTCTGTGTATCCATGATTCTGGGCTTTTCAAAGGCCCTGTGCGTCACGGCCGGTTGTTCCTTGCTGGATGGCGTGCAGGTCGCGGGCGTTTCGCTCTGGTGGTTCGGCGGGGCGGGCTTTGTGGCGCTCGGCGTGCTGTGTCTGCTGCCTTACGCCTCGCTGGCGCGCTTCGCGGCGGCCTTGGCGCTGGCCATAGACTGCCTGTTGCTGTTGATCATGCTGTTCATCGCGCCGTGTCTGCCCTGCCTGGTGGTTGGTCTACTGTTCGCGGCTCTGTATGTGATTGTGCGCGCCACTGTGTTCAGTCGCGAACGGATCCGGCGACGCTCCATTCTGTTGGTGGTCTGGGTGGTTTTATTTTTCGCGAATCTTTTTCCCCTGGGGCTTCAGTATCTGGGGGTGTGGAGCCTTTCCGGCCCGGCGGACGCGCCCATGCGGGTGTATTTTTCACCGTCCTGCCCATCCTGCCGCCAGGCGTTGGCTGACGCCGAGGAACTGCCGGCCGGGACGCTCGCCTATCTGCCCGTGGCCGAGAGCCTGGACGACGTCAGGGTGATTGCGCGCATGCGCGCGGCTCTGGCCGGCAGTGAGCCGGCGAAGTCCGTTGATGCCGCTCTGCATCAGGCTCTTGCCGATACCAGCGAGCTTTCCTGGGCGGAACTGGCGGACACGGGTTGGCGCGTTCTGCGTAACCGGGCTGTGGCCCTGGCCGCCGGAGCGAAGCGGATACCCTACTTCACCATGGATGGCCTGCCGGGCCAGTCTTCTTTCGGGACGAACAATGCCGGAGCAAGGCCGCTTGATATCGCCCCGAACAACGATTCGCGGCTGATTTCTCCGTTTGGCGGCGGCTTTGGGGATACGCGCCGGCCTTTCGGGCCGGATTCTTTCCGGGGCTGCGGGCAGGATGTCGGCGCGGCGCCGTGTGACTAGGTCTTTTCGATCTCCGGGGGGAGCATGTCGGTTCTTTCACTTCTACGCGCGCGGGAGGATGCGGTGCTTGAGCATTGGCTTAAGCGCCTTCATGCCTCCTATCCCCTGGATACCGCCGGCTTTTTGCGCACGGTCACGGATCAATTCGCCAATCCGGTAGGGCATGTGACCCGCGCTTCGGCGAAAGTCCTCGTCACCGCGATCTGTGGGGATGATGTGCCGGAAGAGGCGCTGAGGCAGGCGCTGGAAGATCTGATCCGCATTCGGGCGGTGCAGCCCTTCGCTCCAGAACAGGCGGCGGGAGTCATCTTTTTTTTGAAAGGCAGCATCCGCGCGGTTCTGGGCAGCAGGCTGGACAGCGTGGCCTTGTATAAAGAACTGTTGGATGTGGAAGCGCGCATTGACAGCCTGGCCCTGATGGCCTTCGGCATGTATTCGGCTTTTCGCGAGCGCCTGCATAACCAGCGCGTGGAAGAGTTCAAGCGAGCCCATGCCTCTTTGTTCCGTTTGGCGGAACAAGGAACCGGGGCGCCCCGGAAAAAGGACGGGTAGCCCGCCGTTTCTGTTCAGGATCCGGACAGAGCGCGCGAGCATTCGCAAGGGTCTGGTTTACGTTCATTTTTACGAGTGAGGTCCAGATGCTTATCGCGGTTGTAATCACCATTGTCTTGGGCTGTTTGGCCTGGTTCGGGGCCGAGGCCGGCCTTGAGCGGTTCATTGGGGGCGTTCTGCCCGGCATTGCCGTGGTTGTGTTCGTCATCGGCGTGATTTGGAGGGTGGCGCGTTGGGCAAAAACGCCCGTTCCCTATTCCATTCCCGTTGTCGGCGGGCAGGAACGTTCGCTTGAGTGGATAAAGCCGGCGCGCTTCGATAGCCCCTACAGCAAAAGCGCCACCGTTGTCCGGATGTTTTTTGAAATTGTCGCCTTCCGGGCGCTGTTCCGCAATACACGCACGGTGGTGAGACCCGAGGGCAAGGCCGGCCGGGCCATCCACTATTCTTCGAAATGGCTCTGGGTGGCTGCGCTGTTGTTCCATTATTCGCTGCTGGTGGTGCTGTTCCGCCACATGCGCTTTTTTCTGGAGCCTGTGCCCTGGTGTCTGAACGCTCTGGAAACCCTGGACGGCCTGATGCAGGTCGGCACGCCGCGCTTGTATATTTCCGGTGTGGCGCTGCTTGGCGCGGCGCTGTTCCTGCTGCTTCGGCGGTTGGCCCTGGGCCGGATCCGCTACATCTCCCTGCTGAACGACTATTTCCCGCTCTGCCTTCTGCTGGCCGTGGCCGGCAGCGGCATCTGGATGCGCTACTTCGCCAAGGTGGACATCGCCTCAGTCAAGGTCTGGACCATGGGCCTGGCGCATCTTTCTCTGCCACAGGTAACGCTGCCCATCGGGCCGTGGTTTTTCGTGCATGTCTTTTTCGTCAGCGTGCTGCTTATGTACATTCCCTTCAGCAAACTGATGCATTTCAGCGGCGTTTTCCTTTCGCCCTCTCTGAATATGCCGAACAATTCG
This sequence comes from Desulfovibrionaceae bacterium, assembly GCA_031554295.1. Lineage (GTDB taxonomy): Bacteria > Desulfobacterota > Desulfovibrionia > Desulfovibrionales > Desulfovibrionaceae > JAVBVM01. Next base: position 9,977 of record JAVBVM010000155.1, read on the forward strand.
CGTGCCGTGCGGCATGTGAACCCCTGGAAAGTTCCGACCGTCTACCGCACCTATGCCGAGTATGAGGACGAATTCAGGGAACGCATGGAAGAGGCGGAGATTCCCGTGGACATTCCCTCGCAGCCCCTCCAGGCAGCTGAGTAAGGAAGGATAGTATGGCCAAAGTGCTTCCCCCTGATCAATTGATTGCCTCCATCGCGGACCTGCCCACCACCGGCTGGCAGTACACCGGCCCGCGCTTCGCGGCCGGCACCTACTGTTATCCGGCGAAAAAAGAGACTTTGGAAGGGCTGCATCTGCCCAATCCGCATGAATGGTCCCCGGAGAATGAAGACTGGGGCCTGCCGGAAAACTGGGAAGAGATTATCCACAAGGCCCTTGAAGACCGGTTGAAAAAGCACCGTTCACTCAAGGTGTTCATGGATATCTGCGTGCGTTGCGGCGCCTGCGCCGACAAGTGTCATTTCTTTCTGGGCACGGGTGACCCCAAGAACATGCCGGTGCTGCGCGCCGAACTGCTGCGTTCGGTCTACCGCAAGGACTTCACCACCGTGGGCCGCCTGCTGGGCAAAACCGTGGGCGCGCGCAGCCTGGACAAGAACGTGATCAAGGAGTGGTTCAGCTACTTCTACCAGTGCACGCAATGCCGGCGCTGTTCCCTGTTCTGTCCCTACGGCATCGACACGGCTCACGTCACCTCCATCGCGCGCGAACTGTTGCTGGAACTGGGCCTGGCCACGCACTGGATCATGGACCCGGTGAGCAACTGTAACCGCACCGGCAACCACCTGGGCATCCAGCCCCAGGCATTCAAGGAAATCGTCGAATCCCTGTGCGACGACATCGAGACCGTTACCGGCATCGCCATCAAGCCGCCGATCAACGAGAAGGGGCATGAGGTTCTGTTCATCACGCCCTCGGGCGACATTTTCGCCGACCCCGGCATTTACACCTTCATGGGTTATCTCATGCTTTTCCATGAGATCGGCCTGGACTACACCCTGTCCACCTATGCCTCGGAAGGCGGCAATTTCGGCTCCTTCATCAGCAACAGTCTGGCCGAGAAGCTGAACGCGAAAATGTACGCCGAGGCCGAACGCCTGGGCGCCAAGTGGATTCTTGGCGGCGAGTGCGGCCATATGTGGCGTGTGGTGCACCAGTACATGAACAGCTTCAACGGCCCGCCGCCGAAAAACATGGAGGTGCCGAAATCGCCAATCACCGGCACCGTCTTTCACAACGCGGCGGCCACCAAGATGGTGCACATCGCGGAATTCACGGCCGACCTCATTCATCACGGCAAGTTGAATCTGGACCCATCGCGCAACGATCATTTGAACGTGACCTTCCACGATTCCTGCAACCCGGCCCGGGCCGTGGGCATGTTCGAGGAGCCGCGCGCCGTTCTGAAGGCCGTGTGCAACAATTTCTTCGAAATGCCGGAAAACACGATCCGCGAGCAGACCTTCTGCTGCGGTGCCGGCGCCGGACTGAACACGGATGAAATTATGGAACTACGCATGCGCGGCGGTCTGCCCCGGGGCACGGCCCTGCGGTATGTGCGCGACAAGCATGACGTGAACCGCCTGGCCTGCATGTGAGCCATCGACCGGGCCACCCTGCCGCCTCTGGCCGACTACTGGGCGCCCGGCGTGGGGGTGAGCGGCCTGCACGAACTGGTGGCCAACGCCCTGGTCATGAAGGGCGAGATCCCACGCACCATGGATCTGCGCCAGGAGGACCTGCCCAACGTGGAGATTGCGGACGACGACGTGACCGGCGAGGCCGGTGACGAAGGGGAGGAATAGGATGTACAACGCTAAATACATCATCCCCGGCATCATCATTTTTGTGATAATTTGCACCGCGCCGTTCTGGTTCAATCTCGCCTCTCCGGCCTATGTGCGGCCTGAACTGGTCCTGCCCAAGGATCAGAAGGAATGCGTGGAGCCGGTGGAGTTCATGCGCGAAGAGCATATGCAGCTTTTGATCGACTGGCGCGACAAGGCCCTGCGCGAAGGGCTGCGTTCCTATACCGCGACCAATGGCAAGATCTGGGAAATCAGCCTACAGAATACCTGCATGAGCTGCCATAATGACAAAGAGAAATTCTGCGACGCCTGCCACAACAGCAACAGCGTGGATCCCTACTGCTGGGACTGTCACGTGGAACCGAAGGGGGCTAACTAATGCGCGATCGCCGTTCTTTCCTGAAAATAGCCGCCCTTTCCGCCGCCGGTCTGACCACGGGTTTGGCCGCTGGTTTGGCCACGGGGGCCGTTTTTCCACGGGCCGCCCAGGCGGCCGCCAGTTACGGACACGCGGCCAACGCCCTTTCCGCCAAGCGCTGGGCCATGGTTATCGACATGCGCAAGTTGGACGATCCGGAGCGCATTGCGGCCATGATCCGGGCCTGCCATACCGAACATAACGTGCCGGACGTGCCCGAGCCTAAAAATATCAAGTGGCTCTGGACTGATTCCTTTGAGCACGTCTTCCCCGACGAAATGAACGAGCATCTGCCGGAATCCTTTGCCGAACGGCAGTTCCCGCTGCTCTGCAACCACTGTACGACCCCGCCCTGCACGCGGGTGTGCCCGACTCAGGCCACCTATTCCCGTCCAGACGGCATAGTGGCCATGGACTACCACCGTTGCATCGGCTGCCGCTTTTGCATGGCCGGTTGCCCCTACGGCGCGCGCAGCTTCAACTTCTTCGAGCCCAGGCCCCATATCAGGGAGCCCAATTCCAAATTCCCCGAGCGCATGCGCGGGGTGGTGGAAAAATGCACCTTCTGCTCCGAGCGCTTGGAGGCGGGCCGCCTGCCGGCTTGCGTCGAGGCATCGGAAGGCGCCTTGCTCTTCGGCGACCTGGAGGATCCGGCATCGCCGGTGTGCCGGGCTTTGAAAGCGAACTACTCCATCCGCCGCAAGCCCTCTTTGGGCACGCAGCCCGGCGTGTATTACATAGTGTAGGAGCCAGCTATGATAGAAAAACTCCTCAAAGCCTCGCCCCGCTTCTACCTCTGGGTGTTGGTCCTGATCGTGGTGGTGATGATCGGCGCGGGCGTCTACTGCTTGCAGCTGGCGCGCGGCTTAAGCATCACCGGCATGAGCCGCGACGTGTCCTGGGGCCTGTACATTTCCCAGTTCGTCTACTTTGTCGGGGTGGCGGCCTCGGCCGTCATGCTGGTGTTGCCGCTCTATTTCCACCACTACAAGAAGTTCAAGCGCCTGGTGATTTTCGGCGAATTCATGGCCATTGCCGCCGTACTCATGTGCATGCTCTTCATTCTGGTGGACCTGGGCCAGCCGCAGCGCGTGCTGAACGTGATCCTGCACCCCTCGCCGCGGTCCGTCATGTTCTGGGACATGGTGGTGCTCAGCGGCTACCTGCTGATTAACGCCGTGGTCGGATGGGTGAGCCTGGAGGCGGAGCGCCACGATATTGAAGCGCCCCGTTGGTCCAAGCACCTGGCCACCATTTCCATCTTCTGGGCCTTCAGCATTCACACGGTCACGGCCTTCCTGATCGCCGGCCTGCCCGGCCGACATTACTGGCTCACCGCCATCATGGCCGCGCGTTTTTTGGCTTCGGCCTTCTGTTCCGGCCCGGCCATCTTCCTGCTGCTTATGCTGCTGCTGCGTCGCCTGACCGGCTTTGAGCCGGGGCGCGAGGCCATCCGCTCCTTAAGCAAGATCATCGTCTACGCTCTGGGCGTGAACATCTTCTTCTATTGCCTGGAGCTGTTCACGGCCTTTTACAGCGGCATCCCCTCGCACGGCCATCCGCTCAGCTATCTGTTCACCGGGCATGCCGGGCATGTGGCCTGGGTGTCTTACTGGATGTGGATTGCCGTGGTCTTCGCCTTTGCCGCGTTTTTTATGCTGGCCGTGCCCTCCACCCGGGAGAACGAACGGCTGTTGCCCTGGTCGCTCCTCCTGCTGGTGGCCGCAACCTGGATCGACAAGGGCCTGGGCCTTTTGATCGGCGGCTTTACCCCCACGCCCTTTGAGACGATTACGCTCTATACCCCGACCTTGCCCGAGGTGCTCATCGCCATCGGCGTTTACGGCATTGGCGCACTGGCGCTGTCGCTCCTGTGGAAAATCGCCCTGGACGTGAAACGCGAGGCCGGGACTTTCGCCTTGAAAATCGAATAGGAGAAGCGTAGTTTGGTTCGCGCGCGGGGGTTTCAGTGAGATTCCCGCGCGCTTATTTTTTGGAGAGTGAGATAGGGTGTCGTTGAAATTTTTCCAACGCTTGTCATGAATATTGGCTTTAAGTCTTTTTGGCGTTCCGCTGTTTCTCTCGAACTACCAGGCCAACACGGGCGGGTTCAGGCTCCGGCGCACATGCCGCATGGCAATCGCAAAAGGGTCGTGGCGCGCAACGGCATGTTGACCTTAGCGTAAAAGTCTCTTCTCTCTTTTGATGGGTGGCGCGAATGTGAAAGTCGAGCGTATGGCCGTTATTTATAACGTGTTTCAAATATATTATTTGAGCAGGCAATGTTCCGTCATCCATCCCGAGCAAAATCTGGTGGAGCATGGGTATAAGAATTAGGGGGCAGGAGCGGTTCCGCCTGTCCGAATCATATTCGCGCGAGCTGACCGGTCTTGTCGGGCAAAACAGTCTCTTGCGCGAACATGCCGTCTGAGGCTACAAAGACTTGCGGCATTTCGCGCAGCCAGGCGGAACGGGAATTGGAAGGGGCTTTTATGGCGAGCGGATGGGCGAATGACAACGCGGTGAATGATCAAATCCGCGCATCCTTGGAGGATGAGGCCGAGCGAGTGCGCCGGCGACTTCCTCAAGGCCAGGGGCTTGTCAACTGCGAAGAGTGCGGCGAAGAGATTCCCGAAGCCCGGCGGCAGGCGCTGCCGGGCGTTCGTCTGTGCCTTGCCTGCCAGACGGAGCGTGATGAAGAGGAAGCGCGCGAACGGAGCTTTTCTCCGTATAACCGTCGCGGCAGCAAGGATAGCCAGCTCCGTTGAAGCGGGCTATGCGTGAACGCGTGGAGAAACCCATGCGGCGTGTAACAAAAAACGATTCAGGTTCATCTATGCGGTCACGCTATTTGATTGAAGTTATAGTGGCGCTGGCGGTGCTCGCGGCTGACCAGGCCACAAAAGCCTGGGTGGTCGCCTCCATTGCGCCGCACCAGGTTATTGAGGTCATTCCCGGCTTTTTCAATCTGGTGAACACGCGCAACCGAGGCGCGGCCTTCGGCTTTTTAAACCGCCCGGATATAGAATGGTCGTTCTGGCTTTTTCTGGCTGCGGTGGTGCTGGCCGTACTGGTGATTCTCCACTTGACGCGTCGGGCGCCGGAGGGCGCGGCTCTGTTCATCGGCTTCGGGGCGATCATGGGCGGCGCGCTGGGCAATTTGATTGACCGCATCCGCCTGCGCGCGGTGATTGATTTCCTGGACCTGTACGTGGGCGGCTGGCACTGGCCGGCCTTTAACGTGGCTGACTCCGCCATCTGCGTGGGCGCCGTGCTTGCCTTTATCGCCCTGTGGCGGCACGGCGGGGCTTCAAAAAAGGCGGCTCGCGCATGATTGACTTCGGCGTCGTCCCCTTGTGGATTTATGGCCTGGCGGGCGCTTTGTGGGTGTTCACCCTGGTGGCCATATGGCACGCCTGGAGCCACAGCTTTCCCAATGAAAACGAGCGCCTGATCTGGATGGCTGTGTGCGTGTTTTTTCCGGTTCTCGGCTTACTCGCCTATGCCTCGTTCGGCTTGCGCCGAGCGCGAAAAAATTCTATACGGCGTTGAAATAAGACGGTAAGGTACAGCCCATGAAAAAAATTTTCTCAGTATCGATATTGGCTGGTTGCGCGCTTTGCCTCTCGGCCTGCGTCGCTTCGCAGGGCGACATGGACGCGCTTAACCGACGCATAGGCGTGCAGGAACAGCGCCTGAACGCCATGGGTTCCCAGCTTTCCGGCGTGCAGCCCGCCCAGGCCGACATGTGGTCCCAGGTGCAGGACTTGAGCCAGGAAGTGGCCCAACTAAAGGGGCGTCTTGACACGCTGGAGCGCAACACCGCCTCCGCCGGCGATATTTCCCAGATCCGCGATCGCCTGAACCGACAGGAGCAGGCCCTGCACCGCATCGGCTCGGAGTTCGCCTTGGATCTGCCCATGCTTGCCCCAAACACCGCGTCCATTGACGCGGTTCCGCCCGCGCATCCGGGCGCGCAGCCGCAACTTCAGCCGCCGGTCCAGGCGCAGCCCCAACCCTCGGCTCAGCCGCAGCCCACGTCGGGTGTCGCCTCGGATACGGCCACGGTTTTGTACGAACAGGGCGTGACCCTGTTCAATGAGCGCAAGTATGATGCCGCCCTGCGCAATTTTAAGGACTTCACCGACGTTTACCCCACCCACACGCTGGCGTCCAACGCCTGGTTCTGGCAGGGCGAAACCAATTACCAACTGAAAGATTACAACGCGGCGGCGCTTGCCTATGAAAAAGTGATCGCAAAATTCCCCCAAAGCTCGAAATACTCGGGCGCGCTGCTGAAGCAGGGCATCTGCTTCTACAGCCTGGGCAAGAAGGACGCTGCTAAAATGCGGCTAAACGAAGTGATCAGCAAATTTCCGAACACACCCGAAGCGACCCGCGCGAAGAAGTTCCTTGAAGAGAACTCATAGACGATTTGCGGATTCTTTTCCTGTGAGCGTTTTAATTTGAATAAAGGTGAATATGAGCAAGGAACTTGCCGAAGTACGCAGAATCGTTCTTTTAACCTTTCCTCCTGAACGTTCGAACCAGCCGCTGGTCTGCACGCTGGTCAGTCGTTTCGCGCTCCGGTTCAGCATCCTTCAGGCGCAAATCGCTCCAAACAAGGAAGGCCGCCTTACCTTGGAACTGTGGGGCGCGCCTGAACAATACCGCGCGGGCGTTGAGTACCTGCGCGAAAATTATGTGACCGTGCGCCTGGTGTCGCGCAGCGTTTCGCGCGATGATGACAACTGTATGCATTGCGGCGAGTGCACGGCCTTGTGCCCCACGCGCTCACTGTCGGTTGATCTGACGACGCGCCGCGTGAATTTCAACAAGGATACCTGCACGGCCTGCGGCCAGTGCGCGCGCGTGTGCCCGGTACATGTCATTCAGGTCGATACGCTTCTGTAATAAGGCTGCGGCTTAACGCGCCGGCCGGAACGCGAACAAAGAGGACAAGCCATGGAAAGCCAATCCGACGCCTATGCAAAGGTTTCCGCCTTCGTTCGGGGCCGGCTGCGTTTTTTGTCGGGCCCCGACGCGCCCACCTGCTTTACCAGCACCCCCGGCTCCGCCCTTACCTCGCGCGACGAACTGGCGCGCCTGCAGAATTTCCCGGAAGCGTTCATTACTTTCCTGCTGAATATGGACGCGAAGCTGGAGACCATTCTCTCCTTTTTGCGGCGAGACGGCTTGGAAGGCGATTTCCCCTTCCGGTTCGAAACGCTTGAGATCAGCGGTTCCGGCCTGCGCTTCACCGCCGACGCGCCGCTTATTCCGGACAGCTATGTGGAAGTCATTCTTTTCCTGGGCGATTATCCGGCCGGAGTGATCAGCGGGGTGGGCAAGATCCAGCCCAACTCCCCGCAGGAAGGCCGGGCGCATGACCAGATTTACGATTCCGCCTCGCGCCCCTGGCGTTTGCAGTTCACCAGGATTCGTGAAGCGGATTTGGATGCCATTGTTCAGTTCGTGTTCCAGGAAGAGCGCCGGAAGATACGGGAGCATCGCTGGGGCGGGTAGGCTTGTCCTTAGCCCTTCGGGCTGCGTCAAGGGCCATTTTTAAGCCGAGGATGTACCGACGAAGGGTACCATCCTCGGCTTAAAAATGGCCCTTTCCTTGCGGAGGACAAAATCCACCTTTTCAGGGACAAGCTCCAAAGTGATTTTTTTAGAGGAGGGGAATAAGATCCTCCAGGCGGAGCAGGGGCTGGGCCGGGGATTGCGCCCGCATCGCGCCGAGGCGGTAAAGCCGGCCGACGCCGGCGGCCTGACCGGCTTCAATGTCGGCCGGCGAATCGCCCACCAGGATGGATTGGCCGAGATTCAGATCATGCTCGGCTGCGGCCTGGAGAATCATGCCGGGCGCGGGTTTTCTGAATTCGCTCTCGCGCTTGTACCCGCCGATGCCGTGTTCGGGATGGAAAGGGCAGAAATAGACCGCATCCAGGCTCGCGCCGTGCGCGGCGAATTGTTCGCGCATCCAGTCAGTCAGATGATGAAAATCAGTTTCGCTGTAGTAGCCCCGCCCTATACCCGACTGGTTGGTGACAACGATGAGCAGGTAGCCCGCCCGTTTCGCCGCGGCCGCCAAAGTGAAGATGCCGTCAACGAAGATGACGTCTTCTTTTTTATATACATAGCCGTGATCAAAGTTGATCACTCCATCCCGATCCAGAAACAGCGCCCGTTTCAAACGATTCTCCTTGCGCGAGGCCGTTTTCAAGCCGCGCATGGCGCACGGTAGCGTATTCCGTTCTCTTTTCCTAGCCCTTGAAAGAGGTTCCCTATGTGATATAAGCTCTCATACGCCCTGAGCCGGGCGCCGCTTTAAAAGAGAGGGAACCGTGCAGGAACACAGCAGCGCTGAACAGCTATTCACGGAAATCGCCCAGCAGCTCCGCGACATTGAGGCGACGACGGAAGAATCCACTAATGCCATCATGGAGCTTGCCGAACGGCAGCTTGAGCACCTGACCCAGGCGCGCCGATTGATTGAGACGGCAAAAACTCCCAAAAGCCGGGAAAACCTTTTGGGAACCCTGCGCGAAGGGAACGTTGCGCTGCACAATGATCTGATGGGCATTATCACGGCCCTGAGCTTCCACGATCTGACCGTGCAGCGTAGCCGGAAAATCTCGGCCGTCCTGGACAGCCTGCGGAAGATGATTGATGCGGGCGGCGGCCAGATTGTCACCCAGCGACCGGCGGAACCGATTTCCGGCTCGACCCTGAAGGGACCGGTGCGCGACGTTTCCCAGGGCGGTGTTGATGACCTGCTGGCGCAACTCGGGAGCTAGGCGGGAATCCGGGGACGAACCTCAGCCTCGTCCCGCACCTCACAGCGTATATAGCCGGCCGCCTCGCGCGGCCTTGAAATCCTAAGGAAGCACTCATGGAAAAGTTTGCGATCGTCATCGTGGGGGCGGGGCCGGCCGGCCTCTCCGCCGCAATCTACGCGGCGCGCGGCACGGCGAAAACCCTTGTGCTCGGCGATAAGCCGAAAATAGCGGGCGAGTACCCCATCGACAATTATTTCGGTTTCGCGGAAACCATTATGGGCGAAGAGCTCGTCCGGCGCGGCAGGGCGCAGGCGGAACGCTTCGGCGTCACTATAAAAAACGAGCGCGTTCTGACCATCTATTACGGCGACGAGGGCGGCTTTACCATTAAGACCAAGGAAGGGCATTATCATGCGGACGCGGTGATCCTTGCCCCCGGCATCGCTCTTAATCGGCCCAAATTGGCCCGGCTGCCCGAATACGAAGGAAAGGG